>JAWWPC010000260.1:0-16523 GCA_033851055.1 Kribbellaceae bacterium
CCCCGTGAGGAAGGCTTCGGCAACGGGCGTTCGGCGCGCCAGGTGTTCCAGCAGATGACCGAGCGCCAGGCCCATCGACTGGCGGAGCTGCCGGCTCCAACGCCCGACCAGTTGATGTGCCTGGAGCTGGCAGACCTCCCATCCCCAACGGCCCCCTCGTGACGTCCGCCGGGGACCGTCGGCGCGCCTAGCTGTCACGCACGGAGCAGGAGATAAGCGGAGATGATCAATCCTGCGACAGCTCCGCCGTAGCAGAACAGAACGATCACGACGCTGAATCTCTTGAGTTGCAAGCCGTCATAGAGGGTGTACCGGAACCGATGCGCCCAGTGGAACAGCGACAATGCGCAGAGTCCAAACAGGACCAGCTTCGTGAGGGGATTCCGCAGCACCGAGAGCAGGTGCGCGTAGTCGGGGGCGGTCAGCCAGTCCAACGGAAACGCGATGCCGAACAGGAACAGCAGGACCGGGACCAACAATGCGGCGACCATGCCGCCGGCACTGAACAGCAGCCACAGGAACGGCTCGGTTGATCGGCGGGTTGTCATCTGAGGATCACCCAGGCGATGAAGACCGACAGCAGCAGCCAGAGCAGGTAGTGCGCCACCACGATCACGCGAGGTGGTACGCGACGACCGCGCATCCGCACCACGATGGCCTTCGGCGCCAGGCCGAACCAGGTCACCGCGTGCAGCAGCACGAAGAGCATGGCGACCACGTTCAGCACAAGCACCCAGGCGCTCCCACTCCAGTCGAGGAACCGCTCGTACGCCGCGGTCCCCGCGCTGATCGCGTTGATCAGCAGCAGCAGATACACCACGAACCAGGCAACGAATACGCTGCTGAGCTCGCGCAGCACGAAGATGAGATACGAGCGACGCTCAAGCCACCAGAAGGTGGAGATCGGCCGGTGATACAGGCCGGGGGTCTCGCTCATCGCGCGCCCCGGGGCAGGAGGAAGTCCTTGAGTGCGTGGGTGGCCGCGGTGAGCTTGTAGCGTTGGATCGCGCCGGCCGGGTCGACGTCCTTGGGACAGACAGCGCTGCACTCACCGACGAAGGTGCAGGCCCAGATCCCTTCGGGAGCAGACAGTACGTCGCGACGGTCCGCGGCGCCCTCGTCCCGAGAGTCGAGGTTGTAACGCTGGGCCAGGGCGATCGCCGCCGGGCCTACGAACTGCGGGTCAAGCGCATAGACCGGGCAGGCCGAGTAGCAGAGCATGCAGTTGATGCACATGCTGAACTGCTTGAACTCGTCGAGCTCTTCGGGGGTCTGCAGGTACTCGCCCTCCTTGATCGGGCTTTGCACGTCACGCACGACCCACGGCTTGACGGTCGGCAGCTTGTCCATGAAGTCGCCGATGTCGACGACGAGGTCGCGGATCAACGGGAAGTTGCGCAACGGCTCGACCCGCACGGGGCCGGGCGCGTAGTCGGTGAGGAAGACAGCGCAGCTCAGCTGGGGCTCGCCGTTCACGGTCATGCCGCAGCTGCCACAGATGCCCATCCGGCACGACCACCGGAAGGAGAGCGTGCCGTCCAGGTGATCCTTGATGTAGTTGAGACCGTCGAGGATCGCCCAGTGCGGGCGTAGCGGTACCTCGTAGGACTCCATCACCGGCTCGCTCTCCAGCTCCGGCCGGTAGCGTGCGACCTCGAGTGTGATCCGGTCTGCCATCCCTACCTCCCGTACACGCGTTCTCCCGGCGGCCAGCGGGTGATCGTCACCGGGAGGTACTTGACGCGGGCGGTGCCGTCGGGTTCGCGGTGGATCAGCGAGTGCGCGAGGAACCGCTCGTCGTCGCGGGCCGGGAAATCGGTGCGTTGATGCGCCCCCCGCGACTCCTCACGACGCCCTGCGCAGGTAATGATGCTCTCGGCAACGTCCAGCATGAACGACAGCTCGAGCAGGCCCACCAGTTCGGTGTTGAACGTCCGGCTGTGGTCGTCGATCGCCGCGTCGGCGAACCGTAGCCGCAGCTCGCGTAGCTTGTCAGCCGCCTTCGCCAGTGAATCGCCCTCGCGGTAGATCCCGGCGCCGCTCTCCATCGTGGCCTGCATCTCGGAGCGGATGTCCGCGATGCGCTCGTGCCCTTCCGCATGCCGGGCCAGGTCTCGCTCCAGCCGGCGTTCCTCGTCGCGGCTCTGCGCCAGGATCGCCCGCGGTACGGCGCCGCCGTACCGGCCGGCGAACACGGCGGCAGCTCTCCCGGCGCGGTTACCGAAGACCAGGCACTCCGGCAGCGAGTTCGACCCCAGCCGGTTGGCGCCGTTGATGCTGACGCAGGCGACCTCGCCGGCGGCGTACAGACCCTCCAGCGGTGTGGCGCCGCGGCGGTCGGTATGGATGCCGCCCATCATGTAGTGCACCACCGGGCGTACCGGGACGAGCTCGGTGACCGGGTCGATGTTCTGGTACTTCGAGCACAGCTCCCGTACGAAGGGAAGCTTGGCGTCGATGAGCTTCGCGCCAAGGTGGCGCAGGTCCAGGTGCACGATGGGCCCGTACGGCGTGTCGATGGTGGTGCCCTTGTCGACCTCGTGCACGAACGCTTGCGACAGCCGGTCACGTGGTCCCAGCTCCATGCTGCGCAGTACCGGCGTCAGTGATGGCTGCCCGAGGTCGTAGTCCTGCAGGTAGCGGTAGCCGTCCTTGTTGAGCAGCCAGCCGCCTTCGGCGCGGGCCGCCTCGGTAATCAGGATGCCGGTGAAGGGCAGGCCGGTGGGGTGGTACTGGACGAACTCCATGTCCTTGAGGGGCGCGCCGGCCCGGTACGCCAGCGCCATGCCGTCACCGGTCTTGATGTTGGCGTTGGTGGTGAACGGGTAGACCCGGCCGCAACCGCCGGAGCACACGATGACGGCGCCGGCGGTGATGGTCTCGACCCGACCGGTGGCCAGTTCGATGGCGACGACGCCGCGTACCTGCCCGTCGTCGACCAGCAGTTTCGTGACGAACCACTCGTCGTACCGGACGATGTCCTGATAGGACAGTGAGGTCTGGAACAGCGTGTGGAGCAGGTGGAATCCGGTCCTGTCGGCGGCGAACCAGGTGCGCATTTTCGTCATGCCGCCGAAGGCGCGGACCGCGATGTGCCCGTCCGGCTGACGACTCCAGGGGCAGCCCCAGTGCTCCAGCCGGAGCAGTTCGCGTGGAGCCTCGGCGACGAAAGCCTCGACGGCATCCTGGTCGCACAGCCAGTCGCTGCCGGACACGGTGTCGTACGCGTGCTCGTCGAGGCTGTCGTCGGCACCGACGACCGCTGCGGCTCCACCTTCGGCGGAGACCGTGTGGCTGCGCATCGGATAGACCTTCGAGACGATCGCCACACTCAGCCGCGGGTTGGCTTCCGCCACCGCGATGGCTGCTCGCAGGCCGGCCCCGCCGCCCCCGATCACCACAACGTCGTGAAACGCGGTCATGGACGCCCGGTCACGCCTCGTGGTCGCCGCTGTGCTCGTCGCTCAGGACCTTGCCGTCATGGCGAACGGTCCTGATCTGCACGCTGCCGTCGTGGAACTCGTGGCGGATCCGGCGGCAGCCGCACGTATAGCTCGTGTCGTCGAAGCGAAGGCCCTCGGAGTCGCCTTCCCGGCTGTGGTCACCGTCCACGAGCCGTCCGCACGGCGCTCGTTCTTTGGTGAAATGAGTGCTGGTGCCGGTCATCGCCCACCTCCTCAACGGCTGGGGCGTTTGTGACTCACATCACAGGATACTGCTCCTCGTGCTTGTCAGCGGCAATAGCTCCGCAGCTCGTCGATGAACTCATGCGGGCTTCGACGACGCTGATGACTGGCTGTGGCGCCGGTACTCGGTGGGCGTGAGTCCGGACAGTGTCCGGAAGCGGCGCGCGAAGTACGTCGGGTCGTCCCAGCCGACAGCGGCACCGACCCGGGCGACGGGCAGTGTCGAGTTCGTCAGCAGCGTGGCCGCGCGCTCGGCCCGAACCCGTGCCAAGAAGCCCAGTGGTGACAGCCCGACGGATCGCCGGAAGAGCCGGCCGAGGTACGCCGGATCCAGGTTGACCGCCCGGGCGAGGTCGTCCAGTCGCCACGGCTCGGCGGGCGTGGCCTCGAGTCTGGTGACGCAGGCGGCGACCGCGGGGTGGATGGCAGGTGCGTCCGGGACGGGTGTGGGGTCGCGACCGTCAGCCAGGATGCCGAGGATGGTCACGAGTCGCCCGAGCATTCGGCCGGGACCGCACCGGCCGCGGTTCAGGTCGCGTTCGAACTCGGCGATCGCGGCGACCGCCTCGGCGGCTGCATCAGGGCCGACGGTCGTGACGTGTACGCCGTGAGACCCGGCGGTCACCGGGTCTGTCCAAAGCAGGCGGTGGAACATCGGGATCTCGTGGAGCGCGGCGAGTTCGGTTCGCAGCGCCTGGGCGGAGATGCAGCAGTTGGCGACGGTGAGGTCGGCGCACCCCGAGAAGGCGTGCCAGGCGCCTGGTCGCAGCACGACCACCTCGCCGTGCCGCAGTGTCCGTGCGCCCTGGCTGGTCAACTGCCGGCCACGGCCGGGGCCGATCACCGCGATCTCGACGAAGTCGTGGGTGTGCGCCTCGACGTCGGCGGTCAGGTTGTGGACGCCGGCGAACAGCGGGCTGCCGGCGAACAGCGCGTGTTCGTGCAGTGTCGCCGGCATGTCGGGATCGTACGACTGTTGGCCGGGATCGGCCTAGCCGCGCGCGTCGTCCGCCAACCAGCCTGGAACCAGTACTGCGCGACTCATCAGGAGGCAGACCATGACGATCGATACGACGACACCGCTCAGCTCCGACCTCGACGCCGGTGCTCGGTTACGGGACGAACTCGTCGCGTCCTACCGGCAGAACGGATTCGTCCGAGTTCGTGGCGTCCTGGGGCCGGCTGAGGTCGAGCGGTTCGGGCAGGCCGCGGCGGCGTACCTGGACAGGCATCGTGTCGAGAGCCTGGAGCAACGCGGTGTGTTCAGCCAACTGGTCAACGTCTGGCAGCACGATGCGACAATACGAGAGCTCACCCTGCACCCGCGACTGGCCGGGATCGCCGAACAACTTGCGGGCGTCGCGCTGCGGATCTGGCACGACCAGTTGCTCGTCAAGGAGCCGCACAACAACGCGGCCACGGAGTTCCACCAGGACCGGCCGTACTGGCCGCACGCGGGCGATCGGCACTCGCTCTCGGCCTGGATCGCGCTGGTCGACGTACCGCCGGAGCGTGGCTGTATGACCTTCCTGCCAGGTACCCAGCACCACACCGGCCTGGCCCCGCAAGACCTCCACGACTCCGAGGATCTCTTCGAGAAGGATCCGTCGTTGCGATGGATCCCGCGGGTGACGGTCCCGCTGCGCGCAGGTGATTGCACCTTCCATAACAGCTCCACCGGGCACATGGCGCTGCCCAACCGAACCGACCAGGCGCGGGTCGCACACGTCAACATCTACATGGACGAGGCCACCACCTACAACGGCACGGCGCACCTTGTCACCGACCCACTTGGTCTGAAGACCGGCGACCGCCTCCAGGGTGACGCTTTTCCGCGAGCTATCGGGTGCCAGCGTACGAGGCGAGCCGGTTCCAGCTCGCGTCATACAAGGTGAGGACCGCGCCGCCGACCCGGAAGTGGGCGGAGTTGCCGAGGGCTTCGAGGTTGGGTACGTTCTCGCACCACATCGCGGTCGTCGGTCCGGACTTCACGCTGATTTCGCCCGGGTCGGCGTCGTACGTCCCGCCGATGCCGTTGCATCCGTCCCATCCGCGCCATTTGCCGTCGTCGCCGAACGTGATGGTCGCCGGCTTCGGACGAGTGCTCTCGAGCTTGGCGAAGTCCTTGACGAAGGTCGGTCGCCAGGTGCCGATCAGGTCGGACGGATCCGTTGCGACGGGATCGACCCCCGCCGGCGGGGGCTCGGGGTGGTTCGATGCGGCGACGCCGATCACCACGCCGACGCCGAGCACGGCTAGGACTGCCACGGCGATCACCAGCGAGCGGCCCGGTCGACGTCCGCCGGTGGCTGTCATTGTCTGGTCCCGCTCCGTTGAACTCATCCGTCGTACCTCCGTCGTCAGAGCGTCGCCGCGGACGCGACCACTAAATGGAGCACGGCGTCGGCGAGCGATTCGTTGCGGCTGGACGATTACAGTCCGGACTCGGAGCGACCTGTGCCTCGTGGGCCCGACCGCACGCTGCCCGCCGAAACGGAGTATCGGGAGCGATCGTGCCGAGCGACGGTGCATCATTTGGACATGGATCACCCCGGCGAGGTGGGTGCTCCGCGCACCTAGGCATGGAGCCCGCGATGTCTGCACTCGACCCTGCAACCGCTAGTGCGGCCGACAGGTTCGCCCAATTGGCGCTTGAACTACATGACGCGTCAGGTGTTGACGAGACAATTGACACGGTGGTGCAGTTCGCCCTCCAGGCGCTGAACTGCAGCTACGCCGGGGTCGCCCTGTCCACACCTGGCTCGCCGCCCCGGGTCGCCGCAGTGACGGATCCAGTCGTGGCCGACGTGTACGGGCCCCAACTTGCCACCAACAGCGGTCCGCTGGTGACCGCGATGCGGGAGCGCACCACCGTGCTGATCCGAGACACCACAACCGACTTGCGCTGGCCCGAATGGGCCTCCAGGGTGGCCGCACTCGGCGTACGCAGTGTGCTGGACGTGCCGCTGGCCACCGGCAGCGGTGCTACGGGGTCAGCGGGTGTGCTGGGTCTCTACAGCCCTGAGCCGGACGCGTTCGGCCAGGACGACGAGGCGATCGCCCACATCCTGGCCCGGCACGCGTCGGTCGCACTCGCCTCGGCGCGGCACGAGGAGACGATGGCCCAGGCGATCGACGCCCGCAAGCTGGTCGGCCAGGCGATGGGCATCCTGATGGAACGCTTCGACGTCGATGGCGACGGCGCGTTCGCGATCCTGAGGCGCTACTCCCAGGACACGAACACCAAGCTCCGCGACGTCGCCCAGCAACTCATCGACACCCGCAAGCTTCCGCACTGAGCCACCTCATAGTGCGAGTGGGCATTTCGGAGCGGCATAGCCCTGGCGAATAGACGGGGGAACTAGACCCCTAAGAACATCCGGCACTCGAGGGCCGGATGCTTCTAGGCCCAGGCGTTCAGACCAGCAGCGCCAGGGCCGCCCCGACGACTGCGGGGTGCCAATAGCTGGTGACTGGTTGTGCGCTGCGGCTGCCGATCACCGGTCATCCGTTCGATAGGCGGCGAAACAGGTAGCGAACCGGGACCCCGGGGTGTGTCAGTGCGATCTATGGGTACCCAAGAGCGTCGCCCCCATCCCGGAAAGGATCTCACCGTGTTCACGTACCGATCGGTCATTCGTTCGCTAGCTGCGGCGGTGGTCCTGCTGGCCCTGACCTCAGCACCGGCAGTGCACGCGGCAACAACTCAGCTCAATGCGCAGGACAAGACCTATCTGCAGGACGTCCACCAGGCGAACCTCGCCGAGATCGCGGCCGGAAAGCTTGCCCAGAGCAAAGGTTCGAGCCGGCAGGTCAAGGACCTGGGCGCGAGGATGGTCACCGACCACACGAAACTGGATGCCGGCTTACGCCAGGTTGCCTCCGCGGTAAAGGTTTCGTTGCCAGCCGCACCGACCGCCGATCAGCAAGCGATGCAGGCGAAACTGGCCAACGCGCCGGCCGGCGAGTTCGATGCGATGTATATCTCGGCGCAAATCGCCGGCCACGCCCAGGTGATGCAACTGGGCGCCAGGGAAGCAGCCGCAGGAGCGGACGCCACGGTCAAGAAAGCGGCGGCCGCCGCCGCCCCGATCGTCGCAGAGCACTACCGCGCGTTCGCGGCAGCGGCCAACCAGATGGGACTGCCAGGCAAGGTGAAGGCCGGCCGGACCAGTGATCTGGCCACCTCTGGCTCCAGCGGCAACGAGTGGACCGTGCCTCTGCTGGTGGCGGGCCTGGTACTGATCGGCGCTGGCAGCGTGCTGGTGCGCCGTCGCGTTGTTGCATGAGCTCAACACAGCGACCGGCCCGTCACTGGGCAGGGTACGCACTCATCATCGCCGGGCTTGTCTTGGCGATGATGAGCGTTGCTCTGCGGCTGTCCGATCACTCCGCCAGCGTGTCGGTGCCACCCGTTCAGCGGAGCGTTCACACGTTCGGTCCAATGATTCAACCAGCACCAAGTCCTACCGGACCCGCGAAACGCTCGATCGGGCAGTCCCGCGGCGTGCCCACCAGCATCACCCTTCGGCAGGGCACGTCGGCCGCCGTCGTGGCTGTCGGAGTCCGGGCCGACCGGTCCTTGATGCTGCCGTCGGCTGATCTGGTCGGCTGGTGGATCGGCGGGCGGCAACCGGGCTACCCGACAGGAGCCACTGTCCTGGCCGGCCACCTGGACGACGACCAGGGCCGCCTCGGCGCACTCGCGACGATCGGATCACTGGGGCGAAACGACCCGATCGTCGTGCGCACCATGACCGGCACAGTCCACTACCGTGTCGTCTCAGTGCTGACGTACAGCAGGACCCAACTGCCGCCGTCCTTGTTCGCCGCAGCCGGCCCACCTCGGCTCGTACTGATCACCTGCGGAGGCGACTACACCCCCGGTCGGGGCTACGCCGACAACGTAGTGGTCACCGCACAACCGGCCACGGGCACCTGATCTCCTGACTCGGAATCAGGCAGATGTTGATGGCAGCGTTCGTCAGGTTTGCCCGGCATCTTCCCCGGGTCAGAGTGCCGCGCTGTCGGCTTCATACACCCGGGCCGCGAAGTTCTCGAGGGTTTGCGCACAGCCTTCAAGTGCCTCCCGGACCTCCGATGCACGGCTGGCGCCCAGGACATCGCGGGTGTCCACCTTTTCGTACCAACGCTTGAGCTTGGACAGGTCCTCTTCGTTTTCTTCCAGTTCGCCGTACGTGAAGTGCTTCTCGTCGAACTCCTTGGCGATGCCTTTGTGGAAGTCCTCGCATTTGTCGAGGATTTCTTCGTACTCGTCGTCGCGGGCCGCGTTGTAAAGGTCAGTCAGATCGCTCTCCCCGATGATGGAGGATGTGCTGATCAGGTAGGCCTTACCGGCCATCGATTCGACGATCTCGTTGCGCAGCGCGCGCAGCATGCGCTCGCTGTGACTCGTTCGCGGGGCGGCGGCGGCGGAGTTCTGCACGTAAACGGCGCCCAGGTTCTTCAGCCTGCGCCAGACGGCTGCCCGAAGCCGGGTCGGCTCGCTGGGCACACGATAGATAAGGACCAGCCAGGTCAAAGGCTTGTCGCCGCCGGACTCTGAACCGGAGTCGCTCTTCGGCGATGCATTCGCCTTGGCGATCTCTTTGCTCGGCAAGTGGGCCTCCTGGGTCAAGTGGCTGATTTTACTCGTCCTGACAGCCGATACTGCTGGTTGGTCTCTGCTGTTCGGATAGAACCTAACCGTGGGTAGAACGTGTACGAACGCGCCCTCGGAGCCCCTGGTACATCATCATCGACGATGCCGCGGATGCGCGTGTCACCGCCGTTGATGACGGCGGGTGCGGGGCCGATCGACGTTACCGTCAGACCGGCCCCGCTCCACGATTCAGACGGGGACCTTCTTTGGCTTCCACGGCTGGCTGGGGAATGACGGCGAGGTAGAAGGCGTCATCGCTTTGGTGGAAGGGGCCGGGTCCGGCAGCGGTCTGTCCGGTCAGCGCCCGTCAGCGTAGGCGCCCTCGACGAACACGAGGGCGTCACCCACGGCTCGCTCCGGCCCGCTCGGGTGGTTGACCAGAGCGCCGTCCACCGCGATGGCGGTCGAGCCGCCGCCGTCGAGGTTGATCGAGTCGTGCATACCCAATGCGCTGGCGACTGCAGCCGTCTCGTCCATCGTGGTACCGACGCTGGTGGTCTGGCGGCCGTCGATGGTCGCCAGCACGATCTTGCCGTCGCGGGTGGTTCCGGCGATCGTGCGGGGGTTGCGGGCGAAGAAGCTACCGGTACCGGCCGGGACCACGATCTGGCCGTTCGCCGTGAGCCGATAGCGGCCGGTCACTCCGAACAGGCCTGAGCGCAGCGGCACCTTGGCGCCGTTCTCGTTCGAGACGGTGACGTCGGGCTTGAGGCAGCCGTGTGCCGCCACGTTTAGCAGCGAAACGGTGTCCCGGCCAGTGGTCTGTAGCGAGGTCTGGCCGCTCGTAAGGCTCGTACCCCGCGTGGTGGAGGTGCGGACGACGCAGCCGTGCCGGTCGAGGACCACCTCGACACCCGCACCTGACGGGGTGGCGGCGGCGAACTCCGGGGTGAAGAGGACTACGTCACCTGGTGCGGTGCACGTGGTCTGGTCAGCGAGCGTGGCGCAGGAGGCCGGGACGACCGGTGGGTGGTTGACGAACTCGATCGGCAGCTTGACGCTGGTCTGCCGGTTCTGGACGCTGCCGGACCACTTGAGGTGACCCATCACAACCTTGTTGCTGTTGGCATCGACCACCAGGTTTGCCTCGGCGGGGTCTGTCAGCGGCTCGCTGAGCAGTTTGCCGTCGAAGATGCCCAGGCCGACCGGGTCGCCTGGGTACTGGGCGCTGGCTGTGAAGGTGAAGAACGACGCGTTGACCCCGGCCAGGGCACCGGAGGTACGCACGAGATCAGTGGTCTTCTCGACCTGGGCGAGATCAGATCCGTAGGTCGCCTTCAGGTAACCCTTCGACCTGGCGGGGTCGATCGTGAGCACGCTGACGACCCACGGGCCGCGGGTGGTGGTGTTGATCTGGTCGGCCGGTGCCGGCTCGGTCCCACGGACGATGCGGGTGAGGGTGACGCCGTCGGTCAAAGTCTGAGTGCTTCGGGTCTCGGTGAGGTTCTGGTCTCCGAGCGGGAGGCCGGTGCCGTCGGCCACGGCATTGCCGGTCGGAATGATGCTCAGAGTGCCCACTACGGCCAACAAGGCGGCAGCGACAGCAGCGATGCGAGATGGTCGGGCGGAAGATGTCATGCTCGCGATCCTCGTGCGGTCAGGTGGAATCTTTCCTCCGGTGATGCTAGCCCGTTAGTGACCGACAGGTTACGATTCCGTGCGGGTCGTAGCGTCGCGAGTGCCCAGACTCACGAACAGACCTGCGGGGCCACGCCGTCGCCTCGGGAGTTCATCGGGCCTGCACCTGATCAGAGGGCCGAACGAGAAGGCCGTGTGCTGCCTGATCGGCTGGTACCTGTGGTGTCACCAGCACGCTGCCGACTGAGCGCCGCGGCCGCCTCGGCTGACGTTGCTGATGGCAAACGTGCCGGGGCGCTGTGGGGGAGTGGACCTCGATCGAGCGATGCCGGCGACCAAGTTTGCCTGAGGTGGCTGAAGACTAAGGGCTCGTGGGGCTTGTCTCGGTGTCCGGCTGCGCGACGTGACAGGCCGCGTCGTGCCCGTCGCCGAGCCGGCGAAGGGTGGGGGTGACGTGGTGGCACTCGTCGACGACGAGGGGGCAACGTGACCGGAATCGGCAGCCCGGTGTCGGGTTGACGACCTTCGGCGGCTCTCCGGTATCGCCTTCGATGCCGAGGTTGAGCGGCGCACGTGGATCGGGCACCGCTCCGAGCAGCAGGTCGGTGTACGGGTGCTTGGGGTTGGCCAGCACCGCCTCTGTCGGGCCGGACTCGACAATGTGGCCGGCATACATGATGACCAGGCGGTCGGCGACGTAGCGCGCGCTCGCGATGTCGTGGGTGATGTAGAGGAACGACACGCCCGCCGCCCTGCGCAGTTCGGCCATGAGGTTGAGCAGGCCGATGCGGATCGACACGTCGAGCATCGAGACCGGCTCGTCAGCGAGGATCAGCTTGGGCTTGTGTGCCAATGCCTGCGCAAAGCCGATGCGTTGCCGTTGACCGCCGCTGAGCTCGTAGGGGTAGCGGTGCATGATGTCGCCGGCTGGGGACAGCCCGACCGCCTCGACCACTCGCTCGGCTTCGGCGTACCGCTGTTTGCGGGTGAGATCGCTGCGGTGCAGCTTCAAGCTGCGCAGGATGCCGTGGGACACGCGGAACGCGGGATTCAGGGAGCTGAACGGATCCTGGAAGACCATCGGCACGTCACCGCGGTAGGCCAACTGGTCACGCCGCGACCGCATGCTCGACAGCGCCCGGCCCTGGTAGTAGATCTCGCCGCTCGTCGGCTTGTAGACGCCCGCGAGCAGGCGGGCGATGGTGCTCTTGCCGCTGCCGCTCTCTCCGGCGAGCGCCACGATCTCCTGCCGATCGATGGCGATGCTGACGTCGTCGACGGCGTGCAGCATGTTGCGAGAAAAGCCGCGACCCACCCGGAAATGGCGCGTGAGGCTCCTGGTCTCGATCAGCGGCGTCGTCGGGCCCGCCGCGCCTCCATCGGTCGAGGAGGCCGTGTCGACGGTCAGATCGGTCATGAGGCCGCCCCCCTTAGGCGTTCAGCGGGTTGCGCGCGGTCGGGGGCATGCAGCAGGCAGCGGGCCTGGACATCTCCGACCTGATAGAGCTCGGGCTCGACCCCAGGACAGTCGGCGAACGCCTCTGGGCACCGCGGATGGAAGCGGCAGCCGCTCGGCGGGTTGGCGAGGTCGGGCGGGCTGCCGGGAATTCCGGTCAAGGGCACCTTCGGTCCGCGGATCGATGGGAACGCGTCGAGCAGGCCTTTGCTGTAGGGATGCGCGGGGTGATCGAAGACAGCACGAGTGGCGCCCAGCTCGACGACCTGGCCGGCGTACATCACCAGGAGCTGGTCGGAGAAATGGCTGATCAGCGACATGTCGTGGGTGACGAAGATGACCGCGAAGCCGAGCCGCTGCTGTAGCTGCTTGATCTGCACCATCAGCGACCGCTGAGCAACCACGTCGAGGGCCGACGTCGGCTCGTCCATGATGATGAGATCGGGCGTGAACAGCAGCGCCATCGCGATCATGGCCCGTTGCCGCATGCCACCGCTCAGCTGGTGCGGGTAGCTCTTGAGGTGGATCGGATCGATGCCGACCAGCCGCAGTACCTCGGCGGGCCGATCGTCGGCCACTGGTTCATCGTGTGCCCTGATGGCGTCCGAGAACTGACTGCCGATGCTTTTCACCGGGTTGAGGGCGTTCATCGCGCTCTGCATCACAAGGGAGAAGTCGCGCCAGCGCAAGGCTGCCAGCTTCTTCTCGCTCATGGCGACCAGGTTCTGGCCCTGGAAGAGCACGCTTCCGCCGGTGATGGCGGCCGGTGGACTGAGCAGTTGGGCGATGGCGAACAACAGCGTCGACTTGCCGCAGCCCGACTCGCCGACGACACCGACGAACTCACCAGGGTGGACGTCGAGATCCACCCCGTCGACTGCGACAACGGAATTGTGTCCTGTGTCGTACTCGACGGTGAGGTCGCGGACCTCAAGAATGGGCTGACTTGGCACGTCGCCTCCGAACCGGCCGCAGCGCGGGATTGCTGATCTCGTCGAACGCATAGTTGAGCAAGGCAAAGGAAACTCCGAGCAGCGCAACCGCCAGGCCCGGCGACAGCGCCCATGCAGGCAGGCCGTTCACCAGGGCGCCTTGGTTCTGCGCCCAGTACAACATCGTGCCCCAGCTCAGCGAGTTCGGGTCGCCGAGGCCGAGGAACTGCAAGCCGGCGGCGGTCAGCACCGAGTACAGCGCGGCGCCGAGGAAGTTCGCGACGATGAGCGAGATCATCGTCGGCAGGACTTCGACCAGGATGATGTACGAGCGGCGTTCACCCCGTACCCGTGCGGACTCGAGGAAGTCACGGTTGCGCAGCGAGAGTGCCTGCGCGCGCATCTGCCGGGCGCCGTACGACCATCCGGTGGCGATGAGCACGATGATGATGACGGTGAGGTTGCCCTTGCCGGCGTACGTCGCCAGCACGATGATCAGCGGGAAGGTGGGCAGCACCAAAAACACATCGGTGAACATCGACAACAGGTCGTCGGCGCCACCGCCGAGATAGGCGGCCGAGACACCGATGACGACGGCCAGGATCGTCGCGCCGAGACCCGCGATGAGCGCGATGAGCAGCGACTCACGCGTGCTGTAGACCAGCTGGGCGTACACGTCCTGGCCGAGGCCGGTGGTGCCGAGCCAGTGCTTGGCTGAGGGATGCTGCAACGGCAGATCGCCTATCGCCTGTGGATCACCGTGCAGCCAGGGTACGAAGAGGTGCGGAAATGCGGCGAGCAAGCAGAACAGTACGAGAAGAACCGCACCCACCATGGCCTTGCGGTTGTGCAGGATGGCGCGCCACAACCCGCCCCGCGTACGGCGGGTTGTGCTCGGTGCGGCGGCGGCGGTGCCGGCGACGATCGTGCTCATAGGTCTACCCCTTTGTCCGGGCCCGCGGGTCGAGCAGGAACACCGCGAAGTCGCAGAGCAGGACGCAGATCAGCACGGCGAGCGTCACGAGGAGGAACAACGCCTGCAACAGTGGATAATCCGTGCTCACCGTGGCGTTGTAGAACATGTAACCCAGCCCGGGGTAGTTGAAGACGTACTCGACGAGAATCGTGCCGGAGATGACGAAGCCGAGCGACATGGCGAAGCCGGAGAGATTGGGAAGGAACGCGTTGCGGCCGGCGTAGCCGAACATGATGCGACTGTTCGGGATGCCTTTCGCGCGGGCCATCCGAACGTAATCCTCAGCCAGCGTGGTGACCATGTTGTTACGCATCGTCAGGATCCACCCGCCGATGGCGGTGATGAGAATGGTGCCGGCCGGCAGGATGCCGTGCTTGAGGACGCTGCCGATGAAGGCCGCATTGAAGCCCGGCTGCAGCCCTTGGTCGTAGTTGAAGTCGTTCGGCAGGAGCGGGTGGCTGCCCATCGCGAACAGCGAGATGAACAGCAGCGCGACCCAGAAGTATGGCAGCGCGGAGGTGACGACGAAGACCGGCGGCAGGATCCCGTCGATCAGGCCGCCACGCCTCCAGCCGGCGACTGTGCCTATCAAGGTACCGAGCACGAACGCCAGCACGGTGGCCACGCCCACGAGGCCGAGTGTCCACGGCAACGCGCTGCCGATCAGCGTCGTCACGGGAACGCCGAGGCTGCTCCCGATCGACACGCCCCAATGCCCGGTCACCATCGCTTTGAGGTACTCGACGTACTGCAGCCCGACGTTCTTGTTCGGATCGAACCCGAACTCGGCGAGGACCGTTCGTAGCTGTTCGGCTGTGACGACCTGACCGCCCTTGCTGAACCGGTCTCTCAACGCCTGCTCAGGACTGCCGGGCATCATGCGCGGGATGAAGAAGTTCAACGTCATGGCCGCCCAGAGGGTGAGCGCGAAGAAACCCAGGCGACGAAGCAGGTACCTCACGGCCACCATCTCCTCGTGCTCACTCTCACCGACGTTTCCTTACTTCTGGGCCGACTTGGAGTACAGGTTCGTCAGGACCTGCCCGACGTCGGGGATGTTGTACGGCGCGGGCTGGGCGTAGGGGTCGTCCTGCGTCGGCCAGCCGGCGATGTCCTTGGTGTTGTACTGGTACCAGTCGACCGACTCGGTGGTCGGAATGATCGGCACGTCCTTGATCATGTAGCCCGAGATCTGCTTGATCAGCTTGACCTGCGTGTCCGGGGCGGCACTCGCGTACTGGTCGAACAGCTTGTCCACCTCAGGCTTGAGGTAGCGCGAGTAGTTGCTGCTGGCCTGCTTGCCGATGGGGGCGCTGTTCTTCGAGTACAGCAGTTGCCGCAGCTCGTAGTACGGCGTCGGGCCGCCGGACAGGCTGGAGTAGGCGAGGTCGTAGTCACCGGTGTAGAGCTTCTGGTTGTACGACTGCTGCTGAAGGTCCTGGACGGTCAGCTCGATCCCGACCGCGGCGAGCTGCTGCTTGACGACCGCGAGCGAGGCGTCCCAGTCGGTGTAGCCGGTGACCGTGATGACGCTGAGCTTGAGCGGGTTGGACGACGAGTACCCGGCGCCCTGCAGGAGTTGCTTGGCCTTGTCCGGGTTCGGCTTGTCGTAGCCGGCGGCCGTCAGTGCGTCCTTGTCGAAATACTTGTCGAAGGTCGGCGTGACGACGCCGGTCTGGTTCGCGGCCGGCTGGTAGCCACTCTCACCGATCTTCGAGATCTGCTCACGGTCGAGCGCGTAGGCGATCGCCTGCCGGACGGCCAGGTTGCTGGTGGCCTTGTGTGACGGGTCGAGGTTCGGGACGATCGCCACGTTCGCGGTCGGCGGGAACCAGTAGTTGTTCTCCGGCGACTTGGACTTGTAGAAGTTGTCGATGTTCGGGATGTACTGACCGCCCCACTGGGCCTTGCCGCTGGCCAGGTCGAGGTTGGCCGGGTTGTTGTCCAGGTACGCCGGGTACTGGACCTTCTCCACGTACGGCTTGCCCGGCTGCCAGTAGCTGCCGTTGGCAACGTAGGAGATGTTGTTGCTGGTGCAGGACTGGACCGTGAACGCCCCGGTGCCGACCGGTTTCGGATTCGCCCAGGTGGCCGGCTTGGACGCCGCGTCACCGGTGGACCAGATGTGCTTGGGCACGATGCCGACCTGGTTCGCGAAGTTGAAGAAATACGGCTCGGCCGGTGCCTTGAACTTCAGCGTGACCTTGTCACCGGCCGCGGTGACACTCGTCAG
>JAWWPC010000069.1:0-3773 GCA_033851055.1 Kribbellaceae bacterium
CATGCGATTCACTTCTGAGCAGCGTCTCGACGACGGCGTCCTCGAACGCGAATTCACCCTCGGCGAGATCCCCGGCATCCTGTGGACGCCCGGATCCGCATCCGCACCGGGCCCCGCTGATCCTGCTCGGCCACCCCGGCGGACTGCACAAGATCTACCCCCGACTGGTGGCCCGGGCCCGACACTCCGCGGCGGAGGGCTTCGCCGCGGCCACCATCGAGCTCCCCGGGAGCGGTGACCGGCCCCGTTCCGCCGCCGCCGAGGAGGCCCGCGCCGACCTGCACCGGGCGATGGAGGCCGGCGAGCCGGTCGACGAGATCGTCGACCGGCTCGTCCTCCCCCTGGTCGAAAAGGCGGTCCCGGAATGGCGGTCCGCCCTGGACGCCCTCCTTTCGCTGCCCGAGATCGGCGGCCCGGTCGGGTACGCGGGAGGGGTGATCGCCATCGGCATCCGGCTGGCGGTGGTCGAGCCGCGCATCTCGGCCGCCCTTCTGTTCGCCGGGAGTTTCGTGCCCCGCACCATGTTCGAGGAGGCCCGGCAGGTCACCATTCCGCTGCAGGTCCTGCTGCAGTGGGAGGACAAAGGAAACGACCGGCAGCTGGCCCTGGACCTGTTCGACGCCTTCGGCTCCAAGGAGAAGACGCTGCACACCAATATGGGCGGGCACACCGGCGTCCCGCAGTTCGAGGGGGACGACGGGAACCGGTTCTTCGCCCGGCACCTGAAGTGAGGCCGGGCCGTCAGGCCAGCAGCAGACGATAGGAGCTGTCGCTCAGGATGCCACTCATCGAGGACAGGTCCCTGCCCTCCTCGATGGCGGTGGCCAGCAGATGCACAACCGCCCCGACCGCGGCGGTACCGGCCATCGGCGGTACCTGCCGGTCGGGGCGGCGCGTCTCCAGATTGACGTCGGTGAAGGTCCCGCTGGTGTTGGTGTCATGATCCGTTCCAGGGGCCGACGGGCTGGGAGACCGAGGTGGATCGGCTCTCGCTGTTGAATGCGGTGCGCCTCGGCACGCTTGTCGCGCAGGAAGGTCAGGGTGAGGTTCGTTCCCAGCTCGATACTGGCGTTGGGAACGACCTGACGGGAACTCAGGTCATCGCGGCGCCGCGATGACGGGTATGCCGAGGTCGACCGGCGCGATGCGGGCCAGGCGCTTGGTCTCCTCTCGTTTCTGCGGTAGGAAGGTGAGGGTGAGGTCGATGCCTTCAACCTCACCGAGCCATGCTTCGTGTTCGGCGCGGGCGCGGCGGGCCAACAGGTCGTCCTCGATCTCGTCGAGCCGGGGAAGCATTTTCGGATTTATGGCGAGCATGGGGCAACGCAAACACGAATGCTCATGTTGACAAGCGGAACCATACGGTCGCGTGCAACCACCCAGCTCGACCTTTCGCCGGTCGAAGTGTTCCTCAAATTCGGACCACTCGCTGTTGGTGACAGGCTTATACTCATCGACTGATCGCACCTTTCGTCGCCGGTCGAGGAATTCCTGGTAGTGGCGCACGACATCCTCGTTGAACACTGCGACATATCCGCGAGGGGTCTGCAGATTCAAGTGCCCGAGTAGCGCCGCGCCGATATGGATAGGCAGGCCGTTGTTCACCAGGTCCGTGGCCAGGGACGCGGCAAAGTCGTTCATGCGGTTTGAAAGAGTCTGAGGGTGCGTTGCGGGTCGCGGGCGTGGTGTCGGTTGGCGGCGGCGATGTTGTGGTGTCCGTCGAGGCGGAGCATGCTGATCGCGAGGCTGCGTAGGGTGGCCATGACGCGGGGTGCGTTTCCGGTCCTGACCAGGGAATTGTCTTCTTGGTAGGTCACGTCGCGGACCCAGTGGAGGCGGTTCTCGATGTGCCAGTGGCTGCGCACCCAGGCGGCCAGGGTGGCGGGATCGGCGGTGCGGGCATCGGTGCTGGTGATCAGGTAGACGACCTCGATCGTCTTCTTCCCGTTCTTGGTGACGGTGCGCCGCAACTGGGCGATCTGGGCGGCACCGGTGAACTCGATCCATGCCAGCACGGCGGCAACCTTGATGGTGCGGCGGACCCCGGCGGCCGTGATCGTTGGTGACAGTCGAGTTGGAGCGGATGTCAGCCCAGGGCAGCTTCTTCAACCTCTTGTACAGGGTGGGCATGTTGGCCTTGACGGTCATGACGTAGTCCGCGCCGCGGGCGATGATCAGCTCAGCGGTGTCGGTCTGTATGTGCATCGCATCGACGGTGATGACCGCGCCGGCCAGGTTCGTGAAGGCCGCCAGGAGATCGCGGACCGCTGGGATCGGGGGTGTTGGATTCTCTGTGTGAGCAGGGCGGCCTGACCGAGTGGCGGGCATAAGGTGCCTGACCGCTGGAAGGGAACGCTAAGTGAGCACGGACATGACGGGTTCGGAGTCGAGGGTCGACGTCGAGGCGGTCGAGCAGGAGGCCGCGGCGGCGCGGTTGGCGGGGTTGTTGAGCCCGGCGGGTATTGACCGGCTGCTGGCGGATGCGGAGGCGTCTGGGACGCCGCTGGACGGCGTGGACGGGTTGATCAACCAGTTGACCAAGGCGGTGATTGAGCGTGCTCTTGGTGTCGAGATGGCCGATCATGTCGGCTATGAGAAAGGCGACCCGGCCGGGCGTGGTTCGGGTAATTCACGGAATGGGTCGTATCCGAAGACGGTGACCACGACGGCCGGTCCGGTGCGTTTCGATGTTCCGCGTGACCGCAATGGCACGTTCGCTCCGAAGATTGTGGAGAAAGGGCGCCGCCGGCTGGGCCAGGTCGACGACATGATCTTGTCGCTGTATGCCCGCGGCATGACCACTCGCGACATCAAGGCACATTTGAGCGAGGTTTACGGCGCCGAGGTGTCACCGGACCTGGTCAGCCGGGTGACCGACGTGGTGACCGATGAGATCACCGCGTGGCAGACCCGGCCGACCGACCGGGTCTACGTGATCTGCTACATCGACGCCATCGTGGTCAAGATCCGCACCGACGGGCACGTGTCGAACCGGCCGGCCTACATCGTCACCGGCGTCGACGTCGACGGCTTCAAACACGTGCTGGGGATCTGGATCGGCCCGTCCGAAGGCGAGGGCGCCAAGTTCTGGCTGTCGGTCCTGACCGAGCTGCGCAACCGCGGCACCGAGGACGTGCTGATCGTGTGCTGCGACGGGCTGACCGGGCTCCCGGACGCAATCGAGACCGTCTGGCCGGACGCGATCGTGCAGACGTGCGTGGTCCACCTGATCCGCAACTCGATGAAATTCGTGTCCTACACCGACCGCAAGGCCGTCGTGCGGTCGCTGAAGCCGATCTACACCGCGATCAACGAAGCCGCCGCGAAAGTCGCCCTGGAAAAACTCCGCAGCGAATGGGGCGGAAAATACCCCGGGCTGATCGCGACCTGGGAACGCGCCTGGGAACAATTCATCCCATTCCTCGAATTCGACAAAGCGATCCGGAAGGTAATCTACACGACAAACGCCATAGAATCCATCAACTACCAGTTGAGGAAAATCACTAAAACCAGAGGCCATTTCCCGACCGAAGAAGCCGCGATCAAGCTTCTCTACCTGGGCATCCGAAACATCACCGGACGCCATATCGACGGGGACGGTCTCGTCCTCGAGCAAGGGAAACGCGGCACCGGAACCTACGGCTGGAAACAGGCCCTCAACGCCTTCGCCGTCAGGTTCGGCGACCGACTCCCCATCTAACCAACACTACCCACAGTAACCATAACAAAAGGGACACAGCTGCCCAAACTTACACAGAAAATTTGACACGCTC
>JAWWPC010000143.1:0-9327 GCA_033851055.1 Kribbellaceae bacterium
GCCTTCAGTTGCACGGCGGTTACGGGTTCATGACCGAGTACCCGATCGCCAAGGCCTATCTGGACACCCGGGTCCAAACCATTTACGGTGGTACGACCGAAATCATGAAGGAAGTCATCGGTCGCACCATGGGCATCTAGTACTCCAGCGGCCAGCACGTAACCGATCGCTCGCTCGTGCAGGCCAGTGCGCAGCTTGGAGTCGCCGCCGTAGACCTCGTCGCCGGCCACCCATGCCGCCGGGACACCGGCATCCAACGCGAGGGTGATCAGCTCGCGCGCGAGCGCCGGCTTGGTGGCGAACCGGACATGATCGGGAAACCCGGCGGCATGGCACCTGTCAGGATCCGGACAATCTCGGACGCCGTCGTTCTCGTCTCCGCAGGCACGCCTTGCGATTGATGGGGGTCAGTGGGTGAAGGCGACGGAGGCCGCGAGGTCCGTCTGGGCTTCCAGGGCGCGCAGGCGTGCGGTGAGCGCGGTATGGATGGCGTCGTAGGCATCGGCGCCGAGGGTCAGCCGCAGGGGCGGGTCGGGCTGGCGGCTGATGTCGTAGATCACGGCGGCGAGTTTTGCCGGGTCGCCGGTATAGACGGTGCTGTCTGCGGATTCCATCCAGCGGCGCATCTGGCCGACCGCGTTGTCTCGGTAGGTCTCGGTCTCGGTGGTGTAGCGGAGAGCGGAGGCGAAACCGGTACGGGTGGATCCCGGTTCGACCAGGGTGAAGCGGATGCCGAAGTCGGCGACCTCGCGGCTGACTCCTTCGGTGAAGCCCTCCAGCCCCCACTTGCCCGCGTGGTATGCGCTGCTGACCGGGAAGGCGGTCTGGCCGCCGACGCTGGAGATCTGGATGATCCGGCCGCCGCCCTGCTCGCGCATGGGCTTCAGGAAGGACCGGGTGATGTGCATCGGGGCCAGCAGCAGGGTCTCCACCTGGTCACGGACCTGGGCTGCGGTCATCTCCTCGGTAGCGCCGATGACGCTGTAGCCGGCGTTGTTGACCACGATGTCGACTGGCCCGGACGCGAGGGTCCGCGTGATCACCTCGTCCACGTCCGCAGGGCGGGTGACGTCCAGGATCTCCACCGTCAGCGATTCGCCGTACCGGCTGAGCAGGTCGTTGACGGCGTCGGGGCGGCGGACGCAGGCCGTGACGCGGTCGCCTTGGCTCAGGGCATACTGCGCAAGGTTGTGGCCAAGTCCGCCGGAGGCTCCGGTGATGAACCAGTGCCGCACGGGCTTGTTCGGGGTCGCCTGTTGGGTGGTGGGCATCGGTCGCTCCTCGGATAGAGTGATTCCGGAATGTGTTCCACTTAGCAGTTAAGCGGAATACGTTCCGGAACGCAATCAGAGACGGCGACTGGAGAACCCCCGCATGCCCGCTACCCCACGCCGGACCAGGAGCGACGCCCGGCAGAACCGGGAGCGCCTTTTGGAGGTCGCGGCGCGGGCCTTCGCCGAACAGGGGCTGGATGCCACACCGGTTTCCATCGCCAAACAAGCCGGCGTCGGCGTCGGCACGCTCTACCGCCACTTCCCCAGCCGGGAGGCTCTCATCGACGCCGCCTACCAGAACGAACTCGCCCGCGTCTGCGACCTGGCCACCCGACTGATCGACCAGCACACAGCCGCCGAGGCGACCCGCACATGGATGGGCTACTTCCTCGACTACGCCACCGCCAAACAGGGCATGTCCGAAGCCCTTAACACGGTCATCGCGTCCGGCGCCGACCCCTACGCCACCAGCCGTGGCATGCTGACCGACGCCATCGGCGCGCTCCTGGACGCAGGCGCCCAGGACGGAACTCTACGCACCGACCTCAGCCACGACGACGTCCTGCTCGCCATGAGCGGCATCGCCCAGTCCACCGGCCAGTACGGCACCCGCGAGCAAGCCGCCCGCCTCATCGACCTCCTCATAGACGCCCTCACCAAAGGGGCGGCTCCCACCACTTGCTGACTCCGAACGGCGCAGGAACATCACACACCCGGACGGAGTTCTTGAGACGTCCAGCAGGCACCATCAGCAAGGCACTTCCAAGATGCGAGTTTCCCAGCCGCCGGCGTCGGTCTCCGCTGCGTTCGACGACCCGAAGCTGATCGCGCGAATGTCAAGCAGCCCTGCACGCCTGATCCGGCCGGAGTACTAGCGCGACGTCCCCGCGTATCGCCGCGCCGGTTCACCCGTGGTTGACTTCCTAAGCAGCGCTTCCAACTGGGGGAGGTCCCCTGATGGGCATCGTGTCACCTGGATTTGCCGGCCGTCGTCGGGGCGGAACGGAACTCCCGCCCGGGCAGTATCTGACCGAGGATTTCCCGGTGCTTTCGGCCGGCCCGACTCCTCACATCCTCCCGGAGCACTGGGAGTTCACCATCACCACGGAGACCGGCGAGATCCATCGCTGGGACTGGTCGGCTTTCACCTCGCTGCCCACCGAGACCGTCACGAAGGACCTGCACTGCGTGACCCGGTGGTCGAAGCTGGGCACCGAGTGGACGGGCGTCTCACTCGACACCCTGCTGGCGGACGTGGAGACGGCCGCCGACTTCGTGATGGTGACCAGCTACGGCGGTTACACGACCAATGTGCCGCTGGAAGACCTGCTGGACGGCCAGGCTTGGATCGCCTACCTGTACGACGGTGAGGACCTGGCGCCCGAGCACGGCGGACCAGCGAGGCTGTTGGTACCCCACCTGTACCTCTGGAAGAGCGCGAAGTGGGTGCGCGGCTTGGTGCTGTCCGATACCGACGAGCCGGGTTTCTGGGAGAGCGTCGGGTACCACAACTATGGAGACCCATGGAAAGAACAGCGGTACGCCGGCGACTGACCTGGCAGGCGGCCACCGTCACCGCAGTGCGGGATGAGACGGAAACGGCCCGAACGCTGGTACTGGAGGTGCCGGACTGGCCCGGTCACCTGGCCGGGCAGCACCTGGATGTGCGGCTCACGGCGCCTGACGGATATCGCGCCTCACGCTCCTACTCGGTCGCCTCGGCCTGGACCGGCGAGAGCATCGAGTTGACCGTGGAGCAGGTGCCGGACGGTGAGGTGTCGCCGTACCTGGTCGAGGTGTTGTCCGTGGGTGACCCGCTGGAGATCCGCGGACCGGTCGGCGGCTGGTTCGTTTGGAAGCCCGAGCAGGCCGGTCCGGTCCAGCTGATCGGCGGTGGCTCAGGCGTCGTACCGCTGATGGCGATGCTTCGTGCGCATGCGGCAGCCAGTAGTTCGGCGCCGATGCGGATGCTCTACTCGGTCCGGCGGCCGACATCAGTGCTCTACGTCGCCGAGTTGAAGCAGTTGGCCGCATCGGACGACGTGTCGCTCACGCTGGCTTACACCCGGCAAGCGCCACCGGGGGAGGTGAGGCCGCCCGCGAGGGTGGATGCGCCTCTGCTGAAGTCTGTGACCTGGTCGCCTGAGATGGAACCAACGACCTATGTGTGCGGGCCGACGCCGTTCGTGGAGACGGTGGCCGACCTGCTCGTCAGCGCCGGACACGACCCGGCCAGAGTGAGAACCGAACGCTTCGGACCCACAGGAGGCCCGCGATGACCGCAGATGTTCCGGCGTACCTGGATGGCAACGCGGCGGCCGGTGCGTTGCGCGAGGTGTTCGCGGTCGATGTGACCGCCGCGATCGCGCGCTGCGCGAGCTGTAGCCGGACCGGAGTCTTCGCCGAGGCTCGCCTCTATCTGAACGCTCCCGGAATGGTCGCCCGGTGCGCGGGTTGCGATGCCGTCCTGCTTCGGGTCGTCACCACCCCGGGCGAGACCTGGCTCGACCTCCGCGGCCTCACCTATCTCCGCCTGCCCACCGCTCCCTGACCAGAGGGCAGGCCACCCATGCCTGCCCCGGGACCTATTGGGACGGGTCAAGCGCGGCAACTTGGGACCGATGAACGGCGACACGCCGGGGAACAAGGGACCGATGATCGGGTTGGGGGGTCAGCGGTGTGGGGGTTTGGTGCGGGAGCGGCGGATGGTGTCGCGTTGGGTTTCGCCGACGGCTCGTTCGTAGGCGAGCACCAGGCCCTGGATGGTGACGGGCTTGAAGCGTTCGACCAGTTGCTGGATATGCTCCGGCGGCCCGCCCGAGTCGCGGTAGTGCGGCCAGACCTTGGTACGGAAAACCTCGGTCAATTCCTCCGCAACAGCCCGGCCGTGATCCGTGAAGATCCGCCCCGCTGCCAGCACCGCCTCCACCGGTAGGTCGAGATCGAGCAGTTCCACGCCGAGGCTCAGGTGAGCCGTCGCGACCTGGAAGACGTCCTCGTCGGGCGTGGGCTCCACTACACCCAGCGCGATCAGCACCTCGATGTCGTCGTCGGTCAACTCCCGTCCGGTACGACGAACCAGCGCTACCCGGTCCAGGGTCTCCGGAAGATCGCGCATCCATGGGGTCAGCAGGGTCCGGTGCAGCGCGATGTCCTGCGGGGTTGCGTCGGCCGGGATCCGGTCCAGATACCCCTCGATCGCCGACAGGGTGAAGCCGTGTGCCTGTAGTTCGCGGACCAGGTCCAGCCGGGCGATGTGCTCGGATCCGTAGTACCCGACGCGGCCGCGGCGTACAGGCGGGGGGATGAGACCGCGGCCGGAGTAGAAGCGCAGTGTGCGCACCGTCATCCCGACCCGGGCCGACAACTCGTCCACCGTCAGCAGCGCCTCGCCGGGACCAGCCGGGGCGGCGTCGACGGAGACGCCGGCCAGGCCGTCAGGAGCAGCGTCCCCGGAGCCAGCGGCGCCGGCGCCAGGTTTTCCGGCTGAGGCACTGGAGTCGGACATGGCGCAGATCATAGTTGGCACCGCTTGACCATTGTGACACCAACGCTGTCACAATCGGAGGAACCACTCGAGGCAGACCGACGGGACCACCCATGACCGCATACTCGATCGCTCATGACAACACCAGGGAAGCCTTCCTCTACGACGCGATCCGGACTCCGCGCGGCAAGGGCAAGGCGGCCGGCGCGCTGCACGAGGTGAAACCGATCCACCTTGTCACCGGCCTGCTGAAGGAGTTGCGCGTCCGGCACCCGGAGCTCGACCCGGCCATCATCGACGACGTCGTACTGGGTGTGGTGACGCCGATCGGCGACCAGGGCATGGACATCGCCCGTACGGCGGTGTTGGCCGCGGGTTATCCCAAGACCACCGGCGGTGTGCAGCTCAACCGGTTCTGCGCGTCCGGGCTCGAGGCGGTGAACCAAGCGGCGCAACGGATCCGGTCGGGCTGGGAGGACCTGATCCTGGCGGGCGGGGTCGAGTCGATGTCGCGGGTGCCGATGGCCTCCGACGGCGGAGCCTGGGCGATGGACCCGGAGACGGCGATGCAGACCAACTTCATCCCACAGGGCATCAGCGCCGACCTGATCGCGACGATCGACGGGTTCTCCCGGACCGACGTCGACGCGTACGCCGCCGAGTCGCACGCCCGGGCGGCCAAGGCCTGGGCCAACGGGTACTTCACCCGGTCCGTCGTGCCGGTGGTCGACCGCAACGGGCTCCCGATCCTCGACCACGACCAACTGGTCCGCCCGGGAACGACCGTCGGAACGCTCGCAGGACTGCCTGTCTCGTTCGCAGCGATCGGTGAACACGGCGGGTTCGACTCGGTGGCGCTGGAGAAGTACGTAACGGTCGAGCGGATCAACCACGTACACCATGCGGGCAACTCCTCCGGCATCGTGGACGGTGCCGCACTGGTTGCAGTGGGCAACGAGAAGGCCGGCGAAGCGATCGGACAGGGGCCGCGAGGCCGGGTGATCGCCACCGCGGTCAGTGGCACCGATCCGACGATCATGCTCACCGGCCCGGCTCCCGCGGCCCGCAAGGCGCTGGCCAAGGCCGGGCTCGAGGTGAGCGACATCGACCTGTTCGAGATGAACGAGGCCTTCGCGGCGGCGGTGCTGCACTTCATGGCGGATCTCGGCGCCCCGCACGAGAAGGTGAACGTGAACGGCGGCGCGATCGCGCTCGGCCACCCCCTCGGCGCCACCGGAGCCATGTTGATCGGAACCCTGCTGGACGAGCTGGAGCGTCGAGAGCTCCGGTACGGGCTGGCCACCTTGTGCGTCGGCGGCGGTATGGGCGTCGCAACCATCATCGAGAGGCTCTCCGCATGATCTCCTGGAGCAACAGCTACGGCATCGTCACCCTGACGATGGACGACCCGGCTGCCGGCGCGAACACGATGAACGACACGTACATCGCCGCGATGGCAACTACGGTCGAGCGCCTCCAGGCGGAGCAGGCTGACCTCAAAGGCATCGTGATCACCAGCGCCAAGGACACGTTCTTTGCCGGCGGCAACTTGCAGATGTTGTCGCAGATCCAGCCGGAGAACGCGGCCGAGGTGTTCGAGACGCTCGAGGAGGTCAAGCGCCAGCTCCGCGTGCTGGAGACCCTCGGCGTACCGGTCGTTGCCGCGATCAACGGTGCTGCCCTGGGCGGCGGCCTGGAGATCGCGCTGGCCTGTCACCACCGAATCGTCGTGGACGACGACCGGATCGAGATCGGTGTACCGGAGGTCACGCTCGGCCTGCTCCCGGGCGGCGGCGGGGTCACCCGCACGGTTCGCATGCTCGGTTTGCAGGATGCGCTGATGAAGGTGCTGCTGCAAGGCCAGCGGATGAAGCCCAAGCATGCACAGTCGGTAGGCCTCGTCGACGAAGTGGTTCCGCGCGAGCAGCTTCTCGACGCGGCGTACCGGTGGATCAACGAGTACAAGCGTGAGTTGCAGGGCGACGCCAAGCAGCCGTGGGATCGGGACGGCTACAAGATCCCGGGCGGTACGCCGGCCTCGCCGAAGCTGGCCGCCTTCCTCCCGGCCTTCCCGGCGAACCTTCGCAAGCAGCTGAAGGGCGCTCCCTACCCAGCCCCGAAGGCGATCCTGAGCGCGGCCGTCGAAGGCAGTCAGGTCGACTTCGGTACGGCGACCCGGATCGAGTCGCGGTACTTCGTCAAGCTGGCGTCCGGCCAGATCGCGAAAAACATGATCAACGCCTTCTTCTTCGACCTCCAGGCCATCAACGCGGGTGCTTCGCGGCCGGCCGACGTACCAAAATACAGGGCGCGCAAGGTCGGCATCCTAGGCGCCGGGATGATGGGCGCGGGGATCGCCTATGTCTGCGCCAAGGCCGGTATCGAGGTGGTTCTCAAGGACGTCTCGCTGGAAGCCGCTGAGAAGGGCAAGACCTACTCCGAGAAGATCGTCGCCAAGCAGATGCAGAAGGGCCGCACCACGGTTGGGAAGGTCGAGGCCCTACTAAGCCTGATCACGCCTACGGACAACCCGAATGACCTGGCCGGGTGTGATCTGGTGATCGAGGCGGTGTTCGAGAGCGAGGAACTGAAGCAGAAAGTCTTCGCGGAGATCGCCGGAGTGGTCGAGCCGGATGCGTTGCTGTGCTCGAACACCTCGACGCTGCCGATCACCTCGCTGGCCGAGGGGATCGACCGGCCGGACGACTTCGTCGGGATGCACTTCTTCTCGCCGGTGGACAAGATGCCACTGGTGGAACTGATCGTCGGCGCCAACACCTCCGACCGGGCACTGGCGAAGGCCTACGACGTGGTCCGTCAGCTCAAGAAGACGCCGATCGTGGTGAACGACAGCCGCGGCTTCTTCACCTCCCGGGTGTTCGGCACCCTGGTGATGGAGGCCGCGGCAATGGTTGCTGAAGGCATCAACCCGGTGACGATCGAGCGCGCTGCGACCCAGTTCGGCTTCCCGGCGCCGCCGCTGGCGATGCTGGACGAGGTTACGCTGACCCTGCCGCAGAAGATCCGCGATGCCGCCCGCGCCGCCGGGGACAGCGCCGGGGCGTTCGACGAGCACCCGGGCATGGCGGTGGCCGACCGTTTGGTGACCGAGTTCGACCGCTTGGGCAAGGCGGCCGGGGCTGGGTTCTACGAGTACCCGGCGGATGGTCCGAAGCACTTGTGGCCGGGTCTGTTCGAGCACTTCGTGAAGGACGACGTCGACGTACCGTTCGAGGACCTGGGCGAGCGGTTGGCGTTCGCGATGTCGCTGGAGACGGTGAAGTGTCTCGACGAGGGTGTGCTCCGCTCGGTAGCGGACGCGAACATCGGCTCGATCTTCGGCATCGGCTTCCCGCCGCTGCACGGTGGTGCCTTGCAATACATCAACGCGTACGCCGGCGGCCTGCCAGGATTCGTCGCCAGGGCGCGCGAGCTGGCGGCGGCGTACGGGCCGCGGTTCGAGCCGTCGGCGCTGCTGGTCCGCAAGGCCGAAGCCGGGGAGCACTTCGCCTGACCTCCGTCGGTTCTGGACAACACCTCGGCCGGCCGCGTACATCACCGACTCGCCGCGATCCATTGCTGCCACCCACCGAGCTCGCGGTTGCCGATCGAGTTCGCGGTTGCCGATCGAGTTCGCGGGTTGCCCACTCAGCTTGGGTCGTCGGCTCGGCGCCTCGCTTTGTGCACGACTCAGCCACCGGCGGTGAGCTTGACCTGGCCGATCTGTGCACATAGCCGCGCAGTCGGTCGGATCCGGCCCCGATCACCGCACCCGGTGCTTCCGGGCGACGCCGCGACATCGCCGCGGTGCGAGTGGTGCTTCGGTGACGAGCCGCGACCCCGCGGTGCGAGTGATGCTTCGGGGACGGGCGACGGCTGCGCGGTGTGAGTGGTGCTGTGCGCCGTGGGTTTTGTGCATGGGTCGGTCATCCGGCCGCGGCCTTTATGGCTGGGCTGTGCACAAGGTGAGGCGACAAGGTCGACTTTGTGCATGGGTTGGTCAGGCCGGCGCGCTGCCGGTGGCTGGGCGGTGCACAAAGGTGCGACCGGGGGATGCGGGTTGACGCGTCACTCGGCTACTGGCCCAGCGGCGTCGGCACGCCCGCGCCGGCACGCCCGCGCCGCGTTCAGTTCCACGCCCCGTATCGACGGGCCCAAGCGGGACTTCCTGTATCGACGCGCCGGTCTCAAAGGGGATTTCCGTATCGTCGCGCCCAAGCGGGACTTCCTGTATCGACGCGCCTAAGCGGGACTTCCCGTACCGTCGCGCCCATGCGGGACTTCCCGTACCGTCGCGCCCATGCGGGACTTCCCGTATCGGCGCGCCCATGCGGGACTTCCTGTATCGACGCGCCTAAGCGGGACTTTCCGTATCGACAGGCTGGGGTCGGCAGAGCCTCCCGTACCGCCAGGCCGTGCTGCCGACCGGCTGGCAGTATGCCGACCCGCGCTGCCCGTGGGGAACCCGGCCGTTCGGTCGTCGATAGCGGGTTGTTGCACCGATAGCGACCTGCTGGCACCGATCGCAGGTTCTAGCACGCTATCGGCGCAATAGCCTGCCATCGG
>JAWWPC010000159.1:0-17941 GCA_033851055.1 Kribbellaceae bacterium
GATCGCATCGACCAGCAGGCGCAGGCGCTCCAGGTCGATCCGGCCGCGCTGGGTCAACGACGACGAGCCGACCTTGACCACGATCCGGCCGGCGCCGGTGACCTCAGTCCGTCCGCTCACGAAGCCCGCCCGGTCATGTGTCCTGGGACCTGCTGTCATGGTCGAGCTCTGTCCGGGCTTCGAGCTCCCGGGCCTGCTTGCGGGCCAGCTTCTCTGCAGCCTTCTGAGCAGCCTTGGTCTCGGCCGGGCTGAGGTCGACCTCGTCCTCGACCCAACCCTGGCTGTACTCGGACAGGTCGGCCGGAGCCGCCACCTCGCCGGCCTTGAGCGCGTGGTACTCGGAGTCCTTCTCGCGGCGACGTTGGACGGCCGGGCGCGGCTCCTCCAGCCGGTGGTCCTCACCACGCCTGGCCAGGATCTCGGCACCGGCCTGTACCTCGGGCGCGAAGTCGAAGACGACCGCGTTCGGGCCGTCTCCGATGATCACCTCGTCGCCCTCGATCGCGCCGAGGCTGAGCAGCTCCCGCTCGACGCCGAGCCGGTTCAGCCGGTCGGCCAGGTACCCGGTCGCCTCGGCATTGCCGAAGTCGGTCTGCCGGACCCAGCGCTCGGGCTTCTCGCCCTGCACCAGCCAGGATCCCTCCGGCGTCCTTTTGACCTTGAACTCGACGCCACCGGTCGCCTGCGGCCGGATGATGATCCGGGTGGTGTCGGGCTTCTCAGCCTCCTCGCGGCGCTTACCGACGATCTCGGCCATCGCGAACTTCAGCCCGTCCAGGCCCTCGTGGCTGGCGGTGGAGATGGAGAACACCTTGAGGCCGCGTTGCTCGACCTCGGCCGTCACCATCGCCGCGATCTCCTTGGCGTCCGGCACGTCCACTTTGTTCAGCGCGACCAGCCGTGGCCGGTCCTCCAGGCCACCGTGCGCGGCGAGCTCAGCCTCGATCACCTCCAGGTCGCTCAGCGGGTCACGGCCCGGCTCGTACGTCGCGCAGTCGATCACGTGTACCAGGGCCGCACAGCGCTCGACGTGCCGCAGGAAGTCGTGGCCGAGGCCACGACCCTCGCTGGCGCCCTCGATCAGACCCGGTACGTCGGCCACAGTGAAGGTGGTCTCGCCGGCGACGACGACACCGAGGTTCGGGATCAGGGTGGTGAAGGGGTAGTCGGCGATCTTCGGCCGGGCCCGGCTGATCGACGCGACCAGCGAGGACTTGCCCGCACTCGGGAAGCCGACCAGGCCGATGTCCGCGACCACCTTGAGCTCAAGCACGATGGTGCGCTCTTCGCCGTCCTCCCCCAGCAGGGCGAAGCCGGGGGCCTTGCGGGCAGAGGTGGCCAGCGCGGCGTTGCCAAGACCGCCCTTGCCACCCTGGGCCGCGACGAACTCGACACCCGGGCCGACGAGGTCCGCCAGTACCTCGCCTTCCGGCGTACTGATGACGGTGCCGTCGGGGACCGGCAGGATGACATCGCCGCCCCTACTGCCGGCCTGGTGATCACCCTTACCCTGCGCACCGTTCGTGGCGGAGCGGTGGGCGGAACGGTGATAGTCCACCAGGGTGGTCAGGTCCGGGTCGACGCGCAGGATGACGCTGCCGCCGTCACCGCCGTTGCCGCCGTCCGGGCCGCCGAGCGGCTTGAACTTCTCCCGGTGCACCGAGGCACAGCCGTTTCCGCCGTTGCCACCGGTGACGTGCACCGTGACCCGGTCGACAAAGCTGGGGATCGCCATCGGTCATCTACTCCTGCTGCTGTGGTACTGATTCCAGAACTTGGTTGCCCTGGACAAAGCCGAAGGGCGGGCCGCGATATCCGCGACCCGCCCTTCGGAAAGGCTCTGTAGCGGTGTTACTCCGCCGGAGCCGGCACGATGTTGACGACCCGGCGCCCGCGCCGGGTGCCGAACTCGACCTTGCCCTCGGCCAGCGCGAACAGCGTGTCGTCGCCGCCCCGGCCGACCAGGTTGCCCGGGTGGAAGTGGGTGCCGCGCTGGCGGACGATGATCTCGCCGGCGTTGACCAACTGGCCGCCGAAGCGCTTCACGCCGAGGCGCTGAGAGTTGGAGTCGCGACCGTTCCGGGTGGACGCTGCGCCCTTTTTGTGTGCCATTTCGTCAGCTCACTTCTTCTTCGCGTCGATCGCGGTGACCTTGACCTGGGTGTAGTGCTGGCGGTGCCCCTGGCGCTTGCGGTAACCGGTCTTGTTCTTGTACTTCAGGATGTGGATCTTCGGGCCTTTGGTCCGGCCGAGAACCTCTGCGGACACAGCAACGTCGGCAAGCGCCGCGGCATCGGTCGTCACGGTGTCGCCGTCGACAACGAGGACTGCGGGCAGCGAGACAGTGTCGCCGACCTGGTCCGTCAAACTGTCGATCTCGATGACATCGCCGACGGCGACCTTCTGCTGGGTGCCGCCACTGCGCACGATCGCGTACACCGTGGATCTCGCTCTCTGCTTGTTCGGAGTCATTACCGGGCCTGCACAGACCTACACATGCGGCCCACACAAAGGAGGCACGCGGAACGCGCGCCGAAGATCAAGAGTACGGCGCGCGTCACGAGCCGGTCAAACCGGGGTAGAAGCGAACTCGGACGCATCAGCCCGGGTGTCGCCTTCGTCATTGTCAGCGGTGCCGTTACTGGCGTTCGAGCGGCTGTTCCGCCGCCTGCGACCGGTCCCGTTCTTCTCGGCACCGTGCTGGTCCGAGTGGTTCTGCTCGGCGCCGTCCTGGCCTGAGCCGTCCTGGTCTGAGCCGCTCTGGCCTGAACCGCCCCGGTCCGAGCCGCTCCGGCCTGAGCCGCTCTGGTCCGAGCCGCTCTGGTCCGTGGCGTGTTGTTCCGCCGTCTCGTGCTGGTCTGTCTCGTGGTGGTCGTGACCCTCGTGCTGGTCGTGACGGTCGTGCTGGCTGGAGGCCGCGGCGATCTCTGCGAGCCGCTGGGCCGCGTCGTTCGGCGTCTCGGGCTGCTGATCCTCGACTGAGTCGCCCCGGCCGCGGCCCTTGCCCCGGTTCCGGCCACCGCGCGAGCTCTTGGTGGCCTTCCCGCCACCGACACCGCCACCCTCACCCCCGTCGGTGCCGTTGTCGCCGCTGCTCTTGTTCTCGCCGCCACCGTTGCCGCCGCGGCCCCGGCCGGACTCGCCGTCGGAGCGGCGCCTGGACTCCCGCGGCTCGTCGTGCAGGATCAGCCCACGGCCACCGCAGTGGTCGCAGTTCTCGCTGAACGCCTCGAGCAGGCCGGTACCGATCCGCTTGCGGGTCATCTGGACCAGTCCGAGCGAGGTTACCTCTGCGACCTGGTGCTTGGTCCGGTCCCGGCCCAGGCACTCCACCAGCCGGCGCAGCACCAGGTCCCGGTTCAGCTCCAGCACCATGTCGATGAAGTCGATCACGATGATGCCGCCGATGTCGCGCAGCCGCAGCTGACGGACTATCTCCTCGGCCGCCTCCAAGTTGTTCTTGGTGACGGTCTCCTCGAGGTTGCCGCCGGAGCCGGTGAACTTGCCGGTGTTGACGTCGACGACCGTCATCGCCTCGGTGCGGTCGATGATCAGCGAACCACCTGACGGCAGCCAGACCTTGCGGTCCAGCGCCTTCTTGATCTGCTCGTCGATCCGGTAGTTCGAGAAGACATCACCAGAACTGTCCGCGTTCCACTTCTCCACTCGGTCGGCCAGGTGGGGAGCGACGTACGAGACGTACTCCTTGACGAGGTCGTAGGCCTCGTCGCCGGAGATGACGAGCTTGGCGAAGTCCTCGGTGAACAGATCGCGGACCACCCGGATCAGCAGGTCGGGCTCGCCGTACAGCAGTTGCGGCACCTGGCCGGACTTCGACTTCTTGTCGATGTCCTCCCAGTACTGCTGCAGCCGGCTGACGTCGGCGGTGAGTTCCTCCTCCGAGGCGCCCTCGGCCGCGGTCCGGACGATCACGCCCGCCTCGTCCGGGACGATGTCCTTCAGGATGCCCTTGAGCCGGTTGCGCTCGGTGTCGGGCAGCTTCCGGCTGATGCCGCCGTTGCCGCCGCGCGGGACGTACACGACGTACCGGCCGGGCAGGCTGATCTGGTTGGTCAGCCGGGCGCCCTTGTGGCCGATCGGGTCCTTGGTCACCTGGACCAGGACCGCCTGGCCGGACTTGAGCACCGACTCGATCTTGCGCGGGCCGTTGCCTGCGCCGAGCGTGCTCCAGTCGACCTCACCGGCATACAGGACGGCGTTGCGACCCTTGCCGATGTCGATGAACGCGGCCTCCATGCTGGGCAACACGTTCTGCACCCGGCCGAGGTAGACGTTCCCGATCAGGGAGCTTTGCTCGGCCTGCGCGACATAGTGCTCGACCAGCACGTTGTCCTCGGACACCGCGATCTGGGTCAGGTCCTCGCGGGCCCGGATCACCATCGTCCGCTCGACCGATTCGCGCCGGGCCAGGAACTCGGCCTCGGTCACGATCGGCGCCCGGCGGCGCCCGGCGGCGCGGCCCTCGCGGCGCCGCTGCTTCTTCGCCTCCAGCCGGGTCGAGCCCTCGACCGCGGTGATCTCGTTCGCGGTGTTCTTGCTGCGCGGCTCGCGCACCCGGACCACGATCTCGTCCGGGTCGTCCGCGGCCGCGGCGCTGTCCTCGCCCTTGCGGCGACGACGGCGACGACGCCGGCGGGACGAGCTGGAGCCCTCCACCTCGTCCTCCACGTCACCGGACTGGTCCTGCTCGGCCTCCGCGTCGGAGCCGCTGTGCTGTTCGTCGTGCTCGTCGTCGTCAGCGCCGTCCTCGGAGCTTTCGTCGGCGTTGTCTTCGGCACCGTCAGCGTCCCCGGCCTTGCGGCGACGGCGGCCACCGCGGCGGCGCCGGCGGCGACGGGTGCCCTCGGCGTCATCGCCGTCGGCCTCGTCGGTGACGGTTCGGCCGTCCTCGTCGGTCTCCTCGTCCGCGTCCTCCGCGGCGACGGCCTGCTCCTTGACCTCGTTCAGGACGGGCTCGGCGCGGTCGGCAGCCACCTCTTCGGCATCGCGCACACGGCGACCCCGGCGGCGACTGCGCGGCTGCGCACTGGCGGGCTGCTCATCGGCGGCTGCCTCGGCAGTCGCATCGGTCTGTGGTTCGCTGACCGTTGCCTCGGGCTCGGCCGCCCTCCGCCTGGTACGCCGACCAGCCGGGCGCTCGGGCTCAGCGGTAGCGGGCTCTGGGATGGCTTCGACCGGGCTGGTGGCAGCGGCCTTGGCCAGCACCTCGATGGGAGCCTGGAACAGCACGGTTGCCGCGGGCGCACGGCGGCGACTCCGGCGCTGGCCGGTCGCAGCAGCGGCCTCTGCCGCGGGAGCTTCGGACGCCTCCGCAGCGGGCTTCTGGGTGCCAGGGTTCTGAGCCCCCGGGTTCTCGGTGCCAGGGGTCTGGGTGCCAGGGTTCTGGGTGCCAGGGTTCTGGGCCGCAGGCGCGTCGGCGGAAACGACCGGGCCGTCGGTGACCGCGTTGTCAGGGGTCAGCAGGTCCGGTTGCGGCGCGGCATTCTTCTTCGCGGCGCGCTTGCGGGTGGTCTTCTTCACTGGTGCCGCAGCCGGCAGGGTTTCCTCGCCGGGGTCGGCTTCGGGCTGCGCGACGGCGTTCTTGCCGGGGCGCTTGGCTGCGGCCTTCTTCGCGGTCCGCTTGCCGGCCGCCTTCTTCACCGGAGCCGGTGCCGGATCGGCGGCGGCAGCATCCGACTGGGTGCTGACTGCGGGCTCTGCGGGGGCGACCTGCGCGCCGGCCTTCTTGACCGTGCGCTTGCGGGTCGTCTTCTTGACCGGGGCAGCTGACTGCTCGGTCGGGGCGGAGGCGGCCTGGTCGGCGGCCTGGTTCTGGTCGTTCGGCTCGTTTTCGAGCATGTAGTGCGGGTCTCCTCAGGCCTCCCGGCGCACCCTGCGGCCCCTGTCACGGGTCCGGCGCAGCCAGAAAGCGGTCTTGGTTCGCCACCCCTGGCATGTTGCCGGCGCGGCGGAAGCCGTCTGGATCCGCTCCCCCCGCGCTCAGGGCGCAGATGGAACGGCGGCGTCGCCCTCCGCTGATTGCGTCTGGTGGACGGGATCCGCCTGGCCGGTCGCGGTCGCCTGGGTGGCGTCGCGGTCACGAGCGAGCGGATCGTCCACTGTGCCGGAGTCCGCGGTGAGCGGGCCTTGAGCGAGCCTGGTCAGAAGAGCCGGGCCCACCACCGAAAGCGTCGCTACCTCGAGTACGCCGGCGAGAACGTCGTCGGGTCTCACGGCCGGGGTTCCGTGCCGCAATACCACTTGCAGTATCGCACACGTCTGAACCGATACCTTGTCACTACCGACAGTGAGTCGGAGGACGGGCTCCCGACAGTCGAACGAGCGAAGACCTCGTTTGGTCATCCGCTCGACCGGAACCTCGTCCCGGGCGAGGAACGCCTGCACTGCCGGCTCAGCCTCCGCCGGATCCACACCAGGCAGGGCTATCAGCCATTCGCTGGCCTCCAACTGCTCCGCCAGGGAACCTGGCCCGGCGGCCACTACTTCGAGGATGTCCAGGCCGGTCGGCAGCGCCTCGTCCAGGTCCACCAGGACCTTTTCCGGGTCGCGCTCGTGTGTGAGCGAAATCTCCAGATACTCCGCCTCAGAGGCAGCCCCGGTCGGCGCGGCACCGGCGTACGAGATCTTCGGGTGCGGGCTGAAACCGTGCGAGAACGCGACCGGCAGATCGGCCCGCCGGACGGCTCGCTCGAACGCCCGCTGGAAGTCGCGGTGCGAGGTGAACCGCAGCCGTCCCCGCTTGGCGAAGCGGATGCGCAGCTTCTGGACCGCGGGAAGCTGTTGGGACGGCGGAGCCTGGACTGGTGCCACGACGCCATTCTGGCAGGGAGCAAAAGCCAGCGTCAGGTGCCGTCAGACACACCACTGGGTCGTCCGCCCCTGATCGCGCCGGCGGCACGCGCTGAAGGCCGCCGGAAGAGCCCGGGCAGGAGCAGCGGAGTGCGGTTGCCGGGAAGAGTCGCGATTTTGAGATCGGATCAGCGATATATATCTCTTGAGACGTTTTCGGTCAGTTCCTCAGGGCTCCAAAGCGAAGACACGACGGCGTGCATCAGTTGTGACCACTGATGCGACGTGCTGGATGATCTGACCTCGCCGGACCTTCGCCCGGGACTGCACCTCGTACGGCATCATGAGGTCTCGGGGAACGTGAGGGAGAGGACATCGATGACGGAACCGGCACAGTCGCCGCGGCCCGAGCCGGACCGGGGCCAGCCACTCGACGACGCCGGTGACGGCGATGGCAAGGGCATCTACTGGATGCTGAAGAACGTGCTGATCGGCCCGCCGGTCAGGCGGATCTTCCGGCCCAAGGTCGAGGGCGCCGAGCATCTGCCGGCGCTCGGACCGGCGATCATTGCCAGCAACCACCTCTCGTACGCCGACTGGATCTTCATGCCGCTGGTGGTCCGCCGCCGGGTGACCTTCGTGGCGAAGTCCGACTACTTCGTCGGCGCCGGGCTGAAGGGCCGGTTCCAGCGCGGCTTCTTCAAGGGCACCGGCCAGGTCCCGATCGACCGGTCCGGCGGGTCCGCGTCCGAGGGTGCGATGCGGGCAGGCATGAAAGTGCTGGGGCGTGGCGAACTGTTCGGCATCTACCCTGAAGGCACCCGCTCGCACGACGGCAAGCTCTACAAGGGCCGTACCGGTGTCGCCCGGCTGGCTTTGGAGGCGAAGGTCCCCGTCATCCCTTGCGGCGTGATCGGCACCGATGTGGTCGCTCCGCCCGGCAAGGTCGTCGCCTCGCTGGCCTCCCCGACGATCAAGTTCGGCGAGCCGCTCGACTTCTCCCGGTACGACGGGATGGAGAAGGACAGGCTGATCCTGCGAGCCGTGACCGACGAGATCATGTACAAGATCATGGAACTGTCCGGTCAGGAGTACGTCGACCTGTACGCCACCAAGGCCAAGTCGCTGGAGGGCCGGGCGACCACCGGTGCTCCGAAGAAGGTCCGCAAGACGGATACCTAGTCTGCCGACGGGTCTGTTGCCTGGCTCCGGCGACGCTCGCCGACTGCCGCCCGGACCCCGACCTGGAACCTGGTCTGCGCGCCCAGGTCGGCCATCAGGGCCGCGACCCGGCGTTGGACCGTCCGGTGGCTGGTGCCCAACTGACGCGCGATCGCCTCGTCGGTGAAGCCGGACAGCAGCAGCGTGATCAGGCGTTGCCGGTCCGGACCGGACTGCCCGTCGTCCGGCTCGCGACGACCGGCAGGCCGCGCCTGCAACGGCAGGGCCCGCTGCCAAAGGCCGTCGAAGAGTGCTATCAGGGCGTCGAGCAGCGCCGACGGGTGCACGATGATGGCCGCCTCCGGTGCGCCGGGCCGCGCCGGCAGCGGCACCACGGCGACCTTCTCGTCCGCAAGACACAGGCTCAGCGGCAGGTCTGGGAGCACTCTCGCGTGCTGGCCAGCCTCGATCAGCGCCTCGACGGTGCCCAGCGCTCCCGGGAATTCGATCGCTGTCCGGTCGTAGACGGCATGGCAGGTCAGCCCGCGGGTTACCTGCTCGGGCTCGAACCCGACGCCGGCAAGCTCAGGTGGTTTGACCAGCCAGCCGATCCGGTGCCGGGCACCGCGCCGGACCAGCAGCAGGCGCTGGCCGACCGCTCGCCGGCCGGTCACCAGCTCGATCACCGTGTTCGTGTCACCGTCGGTCGGTCGCGCCTGGTAGGCGGCGCTGAGGATGGCGGCATGACGCCGCGCCTGATCCAGCTGGTCGTCGTACTCGTTCAGCTGCGCCTCGAACGCGACACCGGGCGCGATCGGGCGGTAGCGGGTCGGCGAGCCCGGCACCGAGCTGGCGGCGCCGGCGTCCTCGAGCCTGGTCAGCAGGAACGCCAGCGGCTCGGGTCGGCTCCACTCCGCCGAGAGCTCGTCAAGCGTGGCCGCCGGATGCTCGATCAGCAGCTCGTACGCCGCCTGCTCGGCCGCGCAGAGCCCGATCACGGTGCGCGCACCGGCCCGCGGTCCATCAGCCGGCGGGCACATCAGCGGGCCGATCGCTGGCCTGCTCGTAGACGGCGAGCCAGCCCCGGAGCACGGCTTGGTAGCCGGCCTGGAAGCGCGTCGCCGCGTCGAGCCTGAGCATCATGGCATGCACCCGGCTCCGGACCGTGCGCTCGCTGATGCTGAGCTGCCCGGCGATGTCGCGGTCAGTGAGGCCTGCGACCAGCAGAACCAGCAGTTGCCGCTCCTCCGGCCTGGGCCGCCCGTCGTGATCGGCGACCTCGGCCTTGCCCTCGCCGATCTGCAGCGGCAAGGCGCGATCCCAGAACATCTCGAAGAGCGCGGACAGGGCACCGAGCAGCACCGGTTCATGGACGATCAGCCGGGACTCGACATCCGCCGGTTGCCGCAGCGGAAGGATCGCGGCCGTGTCGTCGAAGATGGTCAGCTTCAGCGGCATGTGCCCGACCCTGGCCTGCTCCCCCGCCGCGATACCTGCCTCCAGGTCCGCGAGCCTTCCGGGCTGGTCCAGCGCAGTGCGGTCGTAGAGGACGCGATAACGGATCCCTCGCCGCAGCTGGTCGACCTCGACAGTGTTGAGCGTCGCGGCGTCCTGCGCCGGGTACGGCGGGGCGTCGCAGGAGCGGATCCGATCTCCGGCCAGGCCCTGGAGCTCTGCGAACCGGCTGATGATCTCGTCGCGGCCGTGCAGCGTCTCGACGATCGAGGTCAGGTCCGGCCCAGCCGCCTCGGTGCCGCCGAACCGGCCGTTCAATTCCGCGACGTACTGCCGCGCCTCTGCCGCTGCCCGGCTGTGCTCGCTGATCAGAACCTGCAGAGCCGTGTCGGGCGGCGTGGCCGACCACCGGTCGCCTGCAAGGCGTGACATCAGCCCGAGCTCCTCGAGCCGTGAGAGGACGACGCCGATCTCACCGGCACACCCACACTCGTCCGCGACCCGGTCGAGCTCGGCAGCCGTCATCGGCGGCCGGCTCACGAGCTGTTCGTAGACGTCTTGCTGCACCGACGTCAAGCCGAGAAGACCCAACACGAGGTCGATGATGGCATGAAGCGGCTTCCTCTTTCCGCCATTGTCGTGAACCGGAAGCACGATTGCCTTCCGGGCACGAGGTTGCGCTGTCTATCGTCGGCAAAAGCTCCCGTCGGCCGTTCGGGGCGGCCCACGAAGCATCCCGCCCGGTCTTCGTTCGTTCTAGGAGCAATCGATGATCAGACCATCACGCCCGCCTCGAAAGCACTTCAGTACCGGCCTCCGCGCCGGCGTTGCCGTCATCGCCCTCGTCGCCGCCGTCGCGGCGTCCGCGGTGAGCGCGCCCGCCAGCCCGGCACCTGCCTCACAATCCAGCTCCGGATCCGCCGACGTCGTTCGGGCGGCATCGGCTCCGGTCACGGCGCAGCACGCGGTCACGCTCGTCAGTGGTGACCTGGTCCTGCTCGACAAGCTTGCCGACGGCACCGAAACGGCCACCGTCCGCCCGCCGGCGGACAGGCTGAGCACCAGTTTCGCCACCCGCCAGGTTGGCGGGCAGCTGTACGTGGTCCCGAGCGATGCGAACGCGCTGCTCGCCGCCGGAACTCTCGACCCGGAGCTGTTCAACGTCAGCCAACTCGTTGCCGACGGCTACGACGACACCCACAGCACGAGCCTCCCGCTGATCGTTCAGTACCCGGCTGCCACGGCCAAGGCGAAGACCAGCGGCGCCCCGCCCGGTACCTCGCACCGATTCACCTTGGAGAGCATCAACGCCCAGTCCGTACGGGAGAACAAGGCGCAAGCCCGTGCCTTCTGGACCTCGTTGTCCGGTGCCGGATCCGGATCGGTCAGCAAGGTCTGGCTCGATCGCAAAGTGGCGACCACTCTTACCGAGAGTGTGCCGCAGATCGGCGCGCCGTCGGCCTGGCAGGCCGGGTACGACGGATCCGGCGTCACCGTCGCCGTACTCGACACCGGAATCGACACCACGCATCCCGATCTGGACGGCGGCAAGGTTGCGGACGCCGCGAACTTCTCCGCCGACACCGACACGCTCGACCACTTCGGTCACGGCACCCATGTCGCCTCGATCGTCGCCGGCACCGGAGAGGGCGCACCCGCAAACCGTAGGGGGGTCGCGCCCGGGGCGAGCCTGCTCAACGCCAAAGTGCTGGACCGCAACGGATCCGGCAGCTACGACTCGATCATCGAGGGCCTGGAATGGGCGGCCGCGCACGGAGCGAAGGTCGCGAACCTGAGCATCGGCACCCATACGCCGACGGACGGCGACGACCCCCTGGTTCAGGCGATCGACCGGATCAGTCTTTCGAGCGGGATGCTGATCGTCGCCGCGGCGGACAACATCGGCCCGGGCGACTCCACGATCACCAGTCCCGGTTGGGCGAACGAGGCGTTGACCGTTGGAGCGGTAGACAAGCAGGACAAGCTGGCGAGCTTCTCCAGCCGCGGACCTCGGCTGGGCGACTACGGCATCAAGCCGGACATCACCGCGCCCGGCGTGGACATCGTCGCCGCTCGGGCCGACGGCACCACCCTGGGCCCGATCGTGGACGGGGTCTACCAGACACTGAGCGGCACCTCGATGGCCGCGCCGCACGTGGCCGGTGCTGCGGCGATCATCGCGCAAGAGTTCTCTGCAGCCACCAACCAGCAACTCAAGGACCGGTTGATCTCGACTGCGAAGACCAGCGCGACCCAGACCGTGTACCAGCAAGGTGGCGGCCGGGTCGACCTCGTCCGCGCGCACGCGCAGCAGGTGTACGCCAGCCCGGGGACCCTCAATCTGGGCTACTTCCCCTTCCCGCACACGGATCAGAAGCCGGTCACGAAGACCGTCACGTATACCAATGACGGCAGCACAGAGCTGACGCTCGACCTGTCGCTGCAGCTGTCCGGCAAGGAGCACGGACCGGCACCGGCCGGGATGTTCATCCTCAGCCAGCCGACTGTGACGGTGCCAGCGGGCGGCACGGCCTCCGTGACCGTGACCGTCGACCCGGCGGCCGGACAGCTGGACCTGTACGGCGGATACCTCGTCGCCACCTCTGGTGACACCGTCGTCCATACGTCGGTCGGTGCCTACCTCGAGCCGGCGATGTACAACCTGACGGTGTCCGGGATCGCCCGGGACGGCCGGCCTGCGGCAGTGATCAGCTGGGCTGAACTGTGGAGCCTCGACACCGGAGCGTTCACCGCCAAGTACTTCTCGGCGACCAACTCGACGGTCACGTTCAGGGTGCGTCCTGGCACTTACAACCTGGCCGGCTACATCGGCACAGCCGACGCCGCGAACACCTATGCCCTCGAGGCGGCAACTGTGGCCAAGCCGGAGCTCGAGATCATTGGCGACACCAGCGTCACGCTGGACGCGCGAACCGCGAAGCAGCTCATCGTGGACACGCAGAAACCAACGGCCCCAGCGTCGTTCACCTTGTCGTACCACCGAGATATGGGCGAGCTGAACTTCCACAGCTCGTTCACCCTGGGAGCACCGATCAGTCGCGGCTATGCGTCGCCGACCGCCACTGTCAAGAAGGGCCACTTCGAGTTCTACAGCAAGTGGGATCTGGTCGCTCCCCGGTTGCAGGCCGAGGTGACCAGACCTACGTCCTTACCGCTCGACCCGCAGCCGATGACCAACGCGCTCCCCGTTGACGGCAAGCACACCATGCCGGTGGTCGATGTCGGGCTCGGCAAGCCGGAGGACTACGTAGATCGGGACGTCCGCGGCAAGATAGCCCTGATCTCCCGGGGGGAGACGACCTTCTTCGAGAAGATTGCCAACGCGACTCGGGCCGGAGCCTGGGGAGCCATCATCTTCAACAACCGGCCCGGGCTCCTGCTCGCTACCGCGGGCAACCTCGGCGAGGTGTCGATCCGTGCCTTCACCATCGACCAGCAACCGGGGTTGATGCTGGTCGACATGCTGAAGAGCGGCCCCGTGCAGATGCAGGTCTCCGGTACGTCGGTCAGCCCCTACATGTATGACCTGCTGCTGCCCGAGAAACAGCGGATCGGTAACGACCTGCACTACACCATCGACCGGAACAACACCGCGGAGATCAACACCTCGTACGACGCGGACACAGCCGGGCTCGGCACCGACGTACGGCACATTTCCCGGCCGTGGCCCACGTTCTCGGCCGCTGTCGCCCGGGATGTTCCGATGCCCTCGCGTCGGAGGTATTACGTGTCGGCCAACGACACGTACTGGTGGCACGTCGCCTGGGCCAACTCTCCGTTCAACGGTGAGTTCCACAGCTCCTACGTGCAGTACCAGCCGCGGTCTCAACTGTCGGAGCACTGGTTCGGCCGGGTGTCGCGTCCGGGGTTCTCGCCGCTGGTGGACACCACGGTGTCCAGGGAGGGCGACGAGTTCAGCCTGGCGTTGTTCCCACAGTCGGACTCGGGCGGCCACCACGGCTGGCCAGCCGCCGGGGACACCAACAGCACAAAGCTGTACGCCGGTGACACGCTACTGGCCGATCGGAGCACAGTTCTCTTCGACACGGTCCCGGCGTCGCCTCAGCCGGCGACCTACCGCCTGGTGCAGCAAGGAACGCGCGCGACGTCATGGTCCACGTACTCCACCGAGACAAGCACCACGTGGACCTTCCACTCCAGCCGCCCGGCCGCCGGCGCGCAAGAGCATCCAGCCCTTCTGCAGGTGGACTACGACCTACCACTGGACTCGATGAACCGGGCGCCTGACAAGACGAACTACACCTTCTCCATCGGTGTAGGGCACGTGCCCGGTGTGGAGGGCCCTGCTACCCGCGAGATACAGGCTTGGGCGTCGTTCGACGACGGCGAGAGCTGGAGGCAAGTCGCTTTGGTTGCTAACGGCAACGGCCGGATGCTGGCCTCGATCCAGCACCCAGCGGCGGACCGCACGTCCGGCGCGGTGTCGCTGCGGGTAGAGGCAACCGACGCCGCCGGCAACCGCATCGACCAGACGCTGATCCGCGCCTACGGCCTCAAAGCCAAACGGTAGGCAGTCGCCCTGGCGGGCGCCGGGCTTCGGCCCGGCGCCGGCCGGGAACTCTAGGGGCCCGCGAGATGGACACCTGATCCACTAGCCGAGACGGTCGGGGGCTAGTGTTGGAGACCGTGGACGGACCGATCTCTTATCAGGGTGAGCCAGGGGCCAACTCGGCAATGGCGTGCGCCGAGATGTTCCCCGACCGCGAGCAGCTTCCCTGTACGACGTTCGAGGACGCGCTCGAGGCGGTCAGCCGTGGCCGGGCCGGGCTGGCGATGATCCCGGTGGACAACTCGATCGCCGGCCGGGTCGCAGATATCCACCACCTGCTGCCGGAGTCCGGCCTGCACATCGTCGGCGAGCACTTCCTGCCGATCCACTTCCAGCTGATGGCCAGTCCGGGCGCTTCGCTGGAATCGATCCGTACCGTCCGCAGTCACGTGCACGCGCTCGGCCAGTGCCGCAAGATCATCCGCGAGCACGGCTGGAGCACGGTGGTCAGCGACGACACCGCCGGCGCCGCCCGGGAGATCGCCGAGCTGGCCGACCCGACCGTGGGCGCGCTGTCCCCGGTGGCCGCTGCGGGACTGTACGGCCTGGACATCCTGGCCAGTCACGTCGAGGACGAGCACCACAACACCACCCGGTTCCTCGTCCTGTCCCGCGAGCCCGAGGTACCGCCGGTTGGTTCGGGGCCGATCATTACCAGCTTCGTCTACCGGGTCCGGAACGTGCCGGCAGCGCTCTACAAGGCACTCGGGGGGTTCGCGACCAACGGCGTCAACATGACCAAGCTGGAAAGCTACCAAGTCGGCGGCACCTTCTTCGCGACCCAGTTCTACGCGGATGTGGAAGGGCACACGGATGACCCGAACGTGGCGCTCGCGCTGGAGGAGCTCGCCTTCTTCTCCGTCGAGGTCCGGCTCCTCGGCGTTTACCGGGCCCACCCGTTCCGCACCCAGATAGCCGAGCCCGCCGCAAACCGCGCCCTCCGCCCGCACCACTGACAAAGGCGCTACGGTCGCAGGTGCGGACGTCCTGACGATCGACGGCAGTGAACCGAAAACCTGGAGCGCCGCGGCCAACGCGGCGATGATCGGGGTGAACGACGACCTCGGCTTCCCGCACGGTCGAGCACCAACGCGTCTGGCAGGCCTGACCTCAGGAAAACCAGTTCGCGGTGGGCGGGCTGCGGCCTAGGGTTCCGGGGCATGGAGCTACTTGTTGTCGACGGGCGCGATCCTGAGCTGTTCGAGCGGTTCTTCCGGTTGCGGGACGACGTGCGGCGGGTGGAGGAGGAGTTCCCGGTCGGCTTCGGGTTGGAGGAGGCGCGGGTGAGGTTCACCGGGACGCACAGCGATGTCCGGGTGGATGGTCTCGCGGCCGTCGACGGTGACAGCTGGCTCGGGATTGCCTGGCTCGACTGGTGGCTGCTGGAGAACACGCACACCGTTGAGGTCGAGCTCGCCGTCGACCCGGCGTACCGGCGGCGGGGAGTCGGCAGCTTCCTGCTCGAGGCGGTGGCCGAGCGAGCTCGCGCGGACGGTCGCCGCTTGATGTCCGGCTCGATCCTGGCCGATGCCGCCACCGGTCGGAGTGCCGGTACGGCGTTTGCCGAGCGGCGGGGGTTCGTCCAGCGACATGTCGAGCTGCATCAGGTGATCGAGTTGCCGCTGTCCGACGAACGGATCGCCGCGCTGGAGACACGCATCGCCGGGCAGCACGAGGACTACCGACTGGTGCAGTGGCGGGAGCACACGCCGGACGAGTGGCTGGAGCAGTTCGCCGACGCGCTCAGCGTGATGGACGAAGAAGTCCCCACGGGCGAGCTGGACCTGGAGCCGACCCGCTGGACCCCGAAGCGCATCCGCGGGGCCGAAGCTCGCCGGCTCAAGCAGGGCCGCTTCTGCCACACCACCGTGGCCGTGGCGTCAGACGGTCGGCTGGCGGCGTTCACGCAGATGGGTGGAGCGGCGGGCACGCCGGATCGGGTGTACCAGTGGGACACGCTCGTCCGGCCGGAGCACCGCGGCCGGCGGCTGGGAATGGCGGTGAAGCTACCGAACCTCCGCTCGCTGCAGGCGGAGCTGGACCACCCGGCCGTGCTGCACACCTGGAACGCGCCGGAGAACGCCCCGATGATTGCCGTGAACAACCACCTCGGGTTCCGTCCGGTAGATCACCGCGGCAACTGGCAACGCGACCTCTAGGCGAACTCCCAGGTCGGGTAGCGAGCAGCTAGTACGGCGGAGTGGCCGGACCAGCTCGCGGCATCCCGGCGTACGGGTTCGAGGAGTTCCGGGGTGCCGCCGGTCAGGCGGTAGCCCCAGGAGAAGCCGACCACTGGTTCGAGCCGACGCGAGTGGATCACGTCGGGCACCACCACCAGGAACGTGTCGGCTCGCCACTCGCCATCCGCGTGACCGGGATTCGCAGGGGCATCGAAGAACGTCGGCAGGTGTCCGTAGGTGTAGAGCGGCCCGGCGTCGGCCAGAAAGGGTGGCACGTCGACGCTCACCTCGCCGTCGTACTCGCGGGTGATGAGCTGGACCCAACCCATCCAGGCGTTGATGCCATGCCCGTGGTAGCGGATGGTCGCCGTACAGACCGGGAAACCGCGGAAGGTCTTGGCGTCGAAATCAGGGGCGACGAGTTGATGGCCGGAGGCCCAGGGATCGTCGTTCGGCAGCACCCGCACGTTGATCAAGCCGCGCTGCCCGCGCACTTCGAACGGAACCGTCAGCTCGCGCTTTGCCGCCATAGCGTCCCTTCCGTGGCCGGTACCTGATGCCCCGGGCCGTTACGACATTGTCCAACGTCACCACAACTCCTGGGACGGCTTCCAGTCTTTGGGAGGCGCTGTCATACGGTGAGGCACTGACCGATCTGGCCTGGAGTGGCTGCCCGAACGCTCGCGATCTCGGTGGAGTACCGACCCGGTACGGCGGGGTGACGCGGCCACGCGCTCTGGTCCGGACCGACTCGTTGGACAATCTCGACGAGGCCGGTCGCGCGGCATTCGTTGCCCATGGCGCCGGGTTGATCCTCGATCTGCGCTCCGACTGGGAGCTGACCGAGCCGCACCCGTCGGCCGGCGGGCCGTCGTACCAGCGGATCGCAACGGTCGCGATCCCGAATCCGTTCGTCGCCGCCGGGGCCGTCGCCGCGGCTGATCTGGTTCTCGACAGCGCCGCCGAGCGACCGCTCGCCGAGGTGCTGCGCGAAGTTTCCAGGTCCCACGAAAAGATCGGCGCACCGTAACTGAATATCCTAGGGGCCTGCTGTCCACGCATACACAAGTCCGCCCGGAGGCGCAGGGAAGCGCTTGCAGTCAGGGTTGTGTAGGCGTGGACGGCGGCTCTAGAGGACGGAGAGCGGCAGGAGCTTCTTGCCGGTGGGCCCGACCTGGATCTCTGTGCCCATCTGCGGGCAGACGCCGCAGTCGAAGCATGGAGTCCAGCGGCAGTCCTCGACCTCGATCGCGCCGTCGGTCTCCAGCGAGTCCTGCCAGTCCTCCCAGAGCCAGTCGCGGTCCAGGCCCGAGTCCAGGTGGTCCCAGGGCAGCACCTCGGCGTACTCGCGTTCGCGGGTGGTGTACCAGTCCAGGTCGACCGGCTGGTCAGCCAGCGCCTTCTCGGTCGCCGCGGCCCAGCGGTCGTAAGAGAAGTGCTCGCTCCAGCCGTCGAAGCGGCCGCCGTCGCGCCAGACCTCCTCGATGATCCGGCCGACCCGGCGGTCACCGCGGGACAGCAGGCCCTCGATGATGCCCGGCTTGCCGTCGTGGTAACGGAAGCCGATCGCCTTCGCGTACTGCTTCTCGTTGCGCAGGGCGTCACGCAGCTTGGCCAGCCGGGCGTCGGTCTCCTCCGCGCCGAGCTGCGACGCCCATTGGAACGGCGTGTGCGGCTTCGGCACGAACCCGCCGATCGACACCGTGCAACGGATGTCACGGCGCCCGGACACCTCACGGCCGGT
>JAWWPC010000117.1:0-21404 GCA_033851055.1 Kribbellaceae bacterium
CGAGGTCAAGCGGCAGGTCGGCGGTCAGACACTTGTCATCGGCGCTCGCGTCCTGACAGCCGTTCGTGGCGTCGACCTTGCCCGTGCCGAACGAGGCGTTCAGCGTGATGCTCTGGATCGTGCTCGCGGCGTCGGTGGGCACGCAGGCGCTCCCGCCGCAATCGCCGGTCACCGTCGCAGGTCCCTTGGTCAGGGATTTCAGCGGCTCTGCCGCGAAGATGCCCTCCAGCGCAGTCTTCAGCTCACCGAAGGTTGTGTAGCTACCGATGCCGTCGACGCCACCGGACAGGCTGTCCTGGAGTTGGCCGAGGAAGTCCTTGCCTGCCTGCAGGTCCTTGCCGATCAGCGGCACCTTGCCGCCGGCGCTGGCCAGCTCGAGCGCACTCTTCGAGCCGTCGAGGTACTTCAGCAGCCCGTCGGCGAGCGGATGCAGGCTGATCGTGTTCGCCTGAAGGGCGCCGTCCAGCCCCGGCAAGGGCGACAGCCGCGGGGCGCCGCCGAAGTCGGGCGACAGCGCCAACGCGTCCGCCACGCTGGACGCAGTCTGCGGGAGCCGGAGCACCACCGTGTCCAGCACCGCGGCCACTCCGTGCTGGTGCAGCGGGATGCTTGCGCACAAGGACATTGGCTCAGAGCTCGACACCCCGGTGCAGGTCTGCGCCGTGGTCCCGCCGTTCAGCGTGGACGCGGCCAGCTTCGACGACCAAGTACCGAGTGGCACACCGGTGCCGGCCGGGTCGGTGGTGTCCGCGACGGCGACGGCCAGGTCGCCCTTGAGCTGCATTCCCGGATCGTTGCCTGTGTCACCGAGATCGACCGGCAGCGCGCCGACCGAAGCAGTCAACTGCGTGGGCGGAGTACTGACCTTGGCCCGGGCGGACCGCGTAGAGCTCGGGTCGATCGTCAGGGTTCCGGCCGGATCCGCCAGGCCGCCGGCATCGAGCGGAATGTTCAACTTGGCAACGGTCTCCCCGCTGGCGTCGATGTCGACGGAGCCGCCGCTGGTGTTGCCCGACAGGTCGATCGCTCCGCTGCCTGGCAGCGTGAGGTGCAGCGCGGCGGTCGCCCGGGTGGTGAACGCCCGCTTCCAGTCCACCGTCAGGTGCAGCACTGGCGGGCTCGACGCGGCGTCAACGGTGAACGAGACTTCGCTGCCGTTGCCGAGCCGCTTCTCGAGGTCTGCCAGCAGTACGCCGAGGTCCGGCGGCTGCAGGGAGGTGAAGGCGTCCACCGCCCACAAGAGCTCATCGCCGACCCGATATTCGGTTCCGTTCGGTGGCGCGGCTGCTGGTGGCGCGGCCAGGTCCAGCGTGTGCCCGTCTGCGGAGACACCTGCGACCGGGAGCTGCGCGCTACCGACGAGAACCCGGCGGCCGAGGTAGCGGTCCGGGCTGAACGCCCGACTCGGGTCGGTCAGCTCGAGGAACCCGCCGACAATCGCGTACGACGCGGTGCCGCGCTCGCCGTCGGCCATCAACTGGCCGAAGCTTGTGCCCAGCAACGGGATCTGGGTATCGAGACCGCCCGCCGTCGCGGAGGACGAGAGCTGGCTGGACAAGGCGGACAGGTCCGCCAGCAGCATCCCGAACAACGCGTTCGCGTTGGCATCCTTCGGATCCGGCTTGACGTCGAGCGGTGCCAGCTTGGCGAGATCACCGGACGGGTCGATCACCGTCGGCGCTCCCGGCGTACTCGCTGCATCGGCCTCGACGGTCGCGACCCCGGGCGTCTTGTCGTCGTGGAAGTACGTGGTCGTGCCGGCAACCTCCAGCAGTTGCAGGGCTCCGTGCGCGTGCGCGACCGCCCCGACGGGCAGGCCGGTGACCACTCCGTCCGCACCGTCACGAGCGGCATCGAACAGCGTGCCGAGCGCCACCGGCGAGGTGGTTCCCGGCGGTGCCTTCAGGGTCAGCTGCTGCACAGGACCGGCGTCACCGGTCTTGAGACACGAGCCGTCGTACCCGGTGGTCGGGCATAGCGTTACCGTGCCGCCGAGGTGCACGGGCACGTATCCGACCGGCGAGATCAGGTCGACCGGCGTCGTCAGCTTCGTAGTCGCACTGAGGATCTGTCCGCCGGTGGCCAGCTTGACCCGGTCGGAACGGACCGGCAGCTCCTGCACGATGAACTGCGGACCCTTGCCGTCGGCACCTGTCTTCTGAACGAACGGGCACGACTGCACCGGGTTGGTAAGTGCCTGGCATCCGTCGCCGGTCACCGCCGGCTGCAAGTCGAGCACGACCGGCAGCGTGAGCGTGTAGCCGGGCGTGATCGTGGCTTGCGGCCGGACTGCGTTCGCATCCCGCAGGTGCGCCTTGTCCTTGAGCAGGTTCGCGAGTTCGACGTTGCCTGCCTTGGAGTTTCCAGCCGCAATCATGTACCCGGGCTTGTCGGCTCCATTGCTCGGCGTACCGCCAGTCCACAGCGAGGCGGGGGCCGCCGGACCGCCGAGCGGCGCGGGGTCGAGGATGATCGCATGCGTGTCCGCGCCGCCGACGCTCTTGATCGCGGCGGTGTGGCTGCCCGCGGTGATCTGCCGTCCCGTCAGGCCGTCGATGATCGCCGCGGTCGCCTTGTCGGCCTTGAGCGCGTTCCAGTCCTTGGTGCTGTCGACGACCGTCGTGCCGGTGTATGTCACGCCCGCTGGTCCGCCAGAGAGCAGATCGGCGATCGGATCGGCCGGCTGGTCAGACGGAGCACGGTCGACGCCGATGGTGAACTTCAGCGCCGGATGCAATGGATCGGTGTTGTCGAACGATGTGCCGGTGATCGTGACCGCGTAGATCGAACTGCTGCCGGGGCCCTTCTCCGCTGCCAGTTCGTCGAGGAACTGCTGCACCGAGGCGAAGTCCGGCACCCCCGTGCTGTTCGGCGTCGCGGGCTTCGACACGTGGTCGATCAGGAACTGTTGCAGGGCCTCCGTGGCCGGCACGATGTCGGCGATCGTGCCGTGCAGGAAAGGCAGATCGACGTCGACGGTGGAGTTCGCGGGCCTGGCGTGCTGGAGCTTCGACAGCGTCGCGGCCAGCTGGTTGACGCCTTGCGCGAGGTCGAACGGGGTGAGTGTCTCGAACGCAGCGACCGCGTCGAGCGCGTGATCCGCGTATTCCACGATGGGCTCGCTGGCCGCAGGATCGCTGGGGCTCACGGTGACGTCGACGGCGACGCCGGGCAGCCCTGAGATCGTCGAGGACGGCCGGGGCACGATGTGCAGGGCACCTTGCAGCGTGCCACCGGGCGCGACAGCCACCGTGGACAGGCCGGCCGGGGCGCCTGCCGCACCCAGCTCGCTGTTCACGCCGACGGAGAGTCGGTTGTCATTGTTCGGGTCCCGGACCGTCGCGTGCAGGGTCACGTCCTCGGAGAACGTACTGTCATCCTTCAGAGTGACACCGAGGATGCCGATCGACGCGTCGACGTCCGGCAGCGTGTGGGTCGCGTTGGCGGGGTCCGGTTTGACGAGTTGAACCTGATTGATCCGCAAGCCGATCGCCGGGTTGGCGTCCACCCAGGACGCCTTCGAGGCGTCGTCGTAGTTGACCGTGAAGGTCGCGGTGAACGCCAGCGTTGCCGAGAGCCCCTTTGCCGAGGTGAAGTCGAATGGCTTGGTCTTGGTCGAGACCCTGATGCCGGTGGTCACCGTGCGGGTGACCGCGGCGGTGAGCTGGAGGTGCGTGATCGCTCCGTCCGACGACGGCGTCGCCGTCCACTTCACATGGCGCTTGGGCCCGGTGTCGCCGGCGTAATCCTGGTCGGTCGCGTTGAACGCGCTCGCGAGGGCGGTGACGGACGTCGCGGCTGTGTAATCGTCGATCGCGCCGACCGCGCCATCCATCAGGTTCGAGAGGCCGAGCGCGTCCGCGCTGCCTGGCTGCATGGTCAGGCCGGTGACCTGCTTGCCGAAGGCACCGACGCCGGCGAGGCCATCGATGAAGTCCACTATCCCTTGGGGTCCGCTGATGGCGGTCCGCAGAGCGGCGACTTCGACGGCCACCGGTTCGGCTTGCGCCGGCTGTGCGGCGAGCATCGCCCCGCCGAGGGCCAGTGCCGCGATTCCGGCGGTCGCGCGCCTGCCCAGAACATTCTTCATCGCGAGCTCCCCACCTCGCGACCCAAGGGCGACGTAGCACCCCTGCTACGCCACAGTTCGATCCCCCAGTCGCATTGCTACGAGACCGTAGACTCATACCGGATCCGTGGCAATAGGTTCACGCTATGTATATTCCGCCAGCCTTATCAGCCGGACTCAGCGGGACTCGGCGGTGCGAACCAGGTCGACCAGATCGCGAACCGCGTCGCGCAGGGCCTGCTCGGCATCGACCCCCTCAGCCCGCGCTCGGCGGACCAGATCCAACAGTTCGGCACCGAAGCCGTCCGCCGGCTCGGGAAGCGCGACGGCCGGCTCGAGCTTGGCCGCACGCCCCAGCACCTTGTCGGCCAGAGCGAGGGCGGGGAGGGCGAGAGGGATGCCTTCGACGACGGAGCTGCGCTGTTTCTCCGCCGCCTTGATCGTCTCCCAGTTGACCTCCACGGCGGCCGCGTCCTCGGCCACGGCGTCGGCGAAGACATGCGGATGGCGGAGGATCAACTTAGTGACGATGTCCCCGGCAACGTCGTCGATCGACCACCGCTCACCGTCGGCACCATTCTCACCGTCGGCACCATCCTCGTCGTCAGCGCCGGCCGGCTCGCCTTCTTCGGCGATGCGGGAGTGGAAGGCGACCTGGAGAAGGATGTCGCCGAGTTCCTCGCGGAGGTGCTCACGGTCGCCGGTCTCGATCGCCTCCAGCGTCTCGTACGTTTCCTCGAGCAAGTACTTCGCCAGGCTCCGGTGGGTCTGCTCGCGGTCCCAGGGACAGTTGCTGCGGAGCCGGTCCATCACCCGGACCACGTCGATCAGCCGCGCGCCCGGTACGTCGTACGAGCCGTGCACGATCTCGACCTGGTACGACGGACGCGGGTCGCGGTTGAGGTCGTCCGCGACCAGGCGGAGCAGAGCCGGTTCTCCATCGTCGCCGACGAGCCACACTGTCCGCGCGCCGCCGGCTGCCGAGCTGGTCAACCTGGACCAGTGGTCGGTTACCTCTCCGGTCACCCGGCCCACGTTGAAGCCGGAAGCCTCCACGGCTTGCACATCAGGTCGCGAGGGTCCCGCCGCGGCGCTGATCTCATCCGCGGCTTCCAGAGCCTGCCAGGTGGCGTGAGTGAGCAGACCGGGAGCCACCCGCGGGCTGGTCAGGATGACCGTGATCAGCCCGGCGGGAGGCAACTCGTTGTTCTGCACGGGAGGCACGGGAACGGTGGTCAGCCCTGGGGTTGTTGCTGTTGCTGTTGTTGCTGTTGTTGCTGCTGCTGCTGCGCCTCGCGCGCGGCCTTGGCCTGCGGGGACTCGTCCGACAGGGAGCCGGAGACGCCGCTGATCTGACCGTTGGCCCACTTGCCGAAGCGCGGCGCGATCTCGATCTTGATGTTCTTCGAGGCGTCCGTGACGATCTGCGTGCCGGCCTGGCTGGACTGCTGGGCGGTCTGGTCGGTGATGCTGGTCCCACCGCCGAGCTTGACGGTACCGACAGCGGCGCGGGCCACCTCGCGGAGGAAGTCGTTCGCGACCGGGTCCTTGGTGAACCGGTCGTACGCCGCCTGGTCACCGACGACCGCCTTCATTGCGGCGGCGACCTCGGCATCGGTCATATTCACCGAGCGCTGGTCTACGACCTTCGCGACCAGGGCGTTGTGGACCAGTTCGTTCAGGGTCACGCTGGTGCCGAACGACTGGCCCAGTGCAGTGGTGACGGCTTGGGAGGTCGAGTCGACGTCCTTCACCGAGACCTCGGTCCCGCCGACCACGGCCGCCGCGCCCGGATGGGTGCCCGCTGCGCAGCCACCGAGCAGCAGCACCGAGGCCAGCGCTACCACGGCCCCTTTGGTCCGGGTCCGAACGAGCTGAGTGCTCACCGATTCTCCTCCAGCCGAGAGTTCAAAATCATGCCGATACCCCGACAGGCTCGGCGATCACGTCGTCGATCAGTCTGGTGCACCACTGCAGCAGCTCCTGGTCACGGAGCGGCTGACCGGCGACCGGCTGGGTAGTCGGTCTCGGCACCAGGATCGTACGCAGTTGCGGCTTGACCACGCTCTTCGGGTACAGCCTGTTGAGCCGCAGGTGCTTCGAGTCGGCCAGCTCGACCGGCCCGAAACGAATCAGATTACCCTGGAGGGTCACGTCAGTGAGACCCGCGCGGCGGGCGTGCGAGCGGAACCGCGCCACCTCGAGCAGGTTGAGCACCGGCGCCGGGATCTCGCCGTACCGGTCGTGGAACTCCTCCACCAGACCGGCGATGTCGCTCTCCTCGCGGACCGCGGCGACCCGTTGGTACATCTCCAGCCGGAGCCGCTGGCTTGGCACGTAGTCGTGCGGCAGGTGCGCGTCGATCGGCAACTCGATCTTGACGTCGGGCTCCTCGGCCGTGGTGTCACCGCGGTACTCCGCGACCGCTTCGCCGACCAGCCGGACATACAAGTCGAAGCCGACGTCGGCGATGTGGCCGGACTGCTCGCCACCGAGCAGGTTGCCGGCACCCCGGATCTCCAGGTCCTTCATTGCCACCTGCATCCCCGCACCGAGATCGGCGTGCTGGGCGATGGTGGCGAGCCGGTCGTGTGCGGTCTCGGTGAGCGGCTTCTCCGGCGGGTAGAAGAAGTACGCGTACGCCCGCTCCCGGCCCCGGCCGACCCGGCCACGGAGCTGGTGCAGCTGGGACAGGCCGAGCAGGTCGGACCGCTCCACGATCAACGTGTTCGCGTTGGAGATGTCGATGCCGGACTCGACGATCGTCGTACACACGATGACGTCGGCCTGCTTCTCCCAGAATCCCTGGATGACCTGCTCGAGCTGGTGCTCGGGCATCTGACCATGGGCGACCGAGACGCGTGCCTCGGGCACCAACTGGCGGATCCGGGCGGCGGCCTTCTCGATCGTGTTCACCCTGTTGTGGACGAAGAAGACCTGACCCTCCCGGAGCAGCTCACGCCGGATCGCGGCGACCACCTGGCCCTCTTCGTAGGCGCCGACGAAGGTCAGCACCGGGTGCCGCTCCTCCGGCGGGGTCGCGATGGTCGACATCTCCCGGATCCCGGTGATCGACATCTCCAGGGTGCGCGGGATCGGCGTCGCGGACATCGTCAGTACGTCGACCGCGGTACGCAGCCGCTTCAGCTGCTCCTTGTGCTCGACACCGAAGCGCTGCTCCTCGTCGACCACGACCAGGCCGAGGTCTTTGAACGCGACCTCGCCGCTGAGCAGCCGGTGGGTCCCGATCACCACGTCGACGGTGCCGTCAGCGATTCCGTCGATGGTGGCCTTCGACTCCTTGTCGGTCTGGAACCGCGACAGCGGCGCCACGTTCACCGGGAAGGCCGCGTACCGCTCGGAGAAGGTCGCGAAGTGCTGCTGCACCAGCAATGTGGTCGGCACCAGGATGGCGACCTGCTTGCCGTCCTGCACCGCTTTGAAGGCCGCCCGGACCGCGATCTCGGTCTTGCCATAGCCGACGTCGCCGCAAACCACCCGGTCCATCGGCATCACGCGCTCCATGTCGCGCTTGACGTCGTCGATGGTGGCCAGCTGATCGGGTGTCTCGACGAACGGGAACGCATCCTCCAGCTCGCGCTGCCAGGGCGTGTCCACGGCGAACGCATGCCCCTTGGTCGCCTGCCGGGCGGCGTACAGCTTGATCAGCTCGCCGGCGATCTGGCGGACCGCCTTGCGGGCGCGGCCCTTGCGCTTGGCCCAGTCGCCGCCACCCATCTTGTCCAGCGTGGGCTGCTCGCCGCCGACGTACCGGGTGACCTGGTCGAGCTGGTCGGTCGGTACGTACAGCCGGTCGCCCGGCTGGCCGCGCTTGCTCGGCGCGAACTCGATCACGACGTACTCGCGGGTGGCCTTCTGCTGGCCGGTGCCGACGGTGCGCTGCATCATCTCGACGTACCGGCCGACGCCGTGCTGCTCGTGCACGACGAAGTCGCCGGGGCCGAGCTCGAGCGGGTCTATCGCCTTCTTCCGCCGGCTCGGCATCCCGCGTTGCTGCGAACGGCGCTCGGCCGCGCTGCGCTGGCCGGCCAGGTCGTTCTCGGTGAGCACCGCGAACTTGATGCCGTCGGCAATGAAGCCGTGATCGAGCGCGCCCTGGGAGATCAGCACGACACCCGGCTCGGGAATGCCGTCGATGTTGTCCACGGTCCGGGCCGGCAGCTCGGCCTCGGAGAACACCTCGGCCAGCCGCTGGGCCGGGCCGTGTCCTTCGGTCACGCAGACGACGCGCCAGCCATCCCGCAGCCAGCCCCGCACATCCTCGACCGCGGCGGCGGTCTCGCCACGGTACGGGTCGACCTCGTGCGCGCTGATCGCCTTGCTCCGGACCGCACCCGCGTCGGGGTCGATGTCGAAGTGCACCCGCTCGCCCAGCGAGTCCCTCAGCTCGGGCGCGTCGGTCGGCGCGGCCGAGAACGGCGACATGCTCCACCAGGCCAGGCCGTTGCCCAAGGCATGCGACCGGACGTCCGCCAGCGAAATGTACGCCGCAGCGCCCAGGTCGATCGGCGCCTCGCCACCACCGGCGGCAGCGGCCCAGGACGCCTCCAGGAACTCCTGGCTGGTCGCGACAAGGTCGTGCGCCCGGGCCCGTACTCGCTCCGGATCGCTCACCACGACATGGGTGCCCTCGGGCATCAGGTCGACCAGCAACTCCATCTCGTCGACGAGAACAGGCGCGAGCGACTCCATCCCCTCGACCGCGTGGCCCTCGGCCAGCTTCTCGAACAGCTCCGCGAGCTCTGGGTGTTCCTTCGCCAGTACGGCGGCGCGCCCGCGAACCTCGTCGGTCAACAGCAGCTCGCGGCACGGCGGCGCCCACAAGCCGTGCTCGGCGATCTCCAGCGAGCGCTGGTCGGCCACTGCGAAGTAGCGGATCTCCTCCACCTCGTCACCGAAGAAGTCGACCCGCAGCGGGTGCTCCTCGGTCGGCGGGAAGACGTCGATGATGCCGCCCCGTACTGCGAACTCGCCGCGTCGCTCGACCAGGTCGACCCGGTGGTACGCCGCACCGGCCAGCCGTTCGACGAGCTCGTCCATGCTGATGACGTCGCCCACGTGCAACTGCACCGGGCGCAGATCGGCCAGTCCGGCCACCTGCGGCTGCAGCACACTTCGGACCGGCGCGACCAGGATCTTGATCGGCCCGGTGGTCTCGTCGGACGGGTCCGGGTGCACCAGCCGGCGCAGTACGGCGAGCCGTCGGCCGACCGTGTCCGATCGGGGTGACAGCCGCTCGTGCGGCAGCGTCTCCCAGGCCGGGTAGTAAGCGACGGTGCCTGGGTCGACCAGGCACTGCAGCGCCTCGGTCAGTTCCTCCGCCTCGCGGAAGGTTGCAGTCACCGCGAGCACAGGCCGATCGGCACCAACACCGGCCGCGAGGGCCGCGAGTAGCACCGGCCGGATCGGCGCGGGTGCACTGAGGTCCAGTGTTGTGACCCCGTCCGTCCGGGCGTCACGAACAGCCTCGGCCACAACCGGATCGGTGATCAGGGTGTCGACCAGACCGGCCAATTTCACGAGTTGTACTTCCCTTGGGTCACATCGAGGCCGTTGGTCATCAGCGACTCGACCGCGTCGGCCGTCCGGTCCACCGAGAACGGAAGGTCCTTGCGTTCGGCCGAGGAGAACTCGTTCAGCACGAAGTCGGTCGGGTCCTGCCGGCCCGGCGGACGGCCAACGCCGAACCGGACCCGATAGTAGTCACCGGAGTCAAGCGACTTGCGGATCGACCTCAGCCCGTTGTGGCCGTTGTCTCCGCCGCCGAACTTCACCCGCAGGGTCCCGTAGCCGATGTCCAATTCGTCGTGGATCACGATCAGCGTGGCCGGCTCGACCTTGAAGAACTTCAGCAGGCCGGCGACCGGACCGCCGGAGTCGTTCATGTACGACCGGGGCTTGGCCAACACGGCCCGTACCCCGCTGATCCGGGTCTCGACCAGATCGGCCTTGGCCTGCTTGGCCGATTTCCAGCCGCTGCCCGAGCGGCTGGCCAGCTCGTCGGCCACCATCTGGCCGACGTTGTGTCTTGTCTTGGCATAGGAAGAGCCGGGATTCCCCAGCCCGACGACCAACCACACGTCGTCCGCCACGGATCCCGGCCTCCTAGTGAATGTGGTAATGCGGAGAGCTTACTTACTCGCCGGAGACACCCGCGGTCGCCGGCTCGGCGGCGGTCGGCTCTTCGCGCTCGATGCCCGCGTCGGCCTCGGCCGTGGCCAACTCGGCCTCGACCTGCTCGGCGGTGGCGGCGGCGGTCACGTTGATGATCAGGGTGTCCGGCTCGATGGCCAGCGTGGTGCCCCGCGGCAGCGTCAGATCGGAAGCGTGGATCTGGGCGCCGGCGTCCAGGCCCTCGACGGACACGGTGACACCGGCGGGAATATGGGTGGCCTCGGCCTCGACCAGGATGGTCTGGCTCTCGGCGACGACCAGGGTGCCGCCGATGGCCTCGCCCTCGACGTGCACGGCGATCTCGACCTGGACCTTCTCACCGCGCTTCACGATGACCAGGTCGACGTGCTCGACGGTGCCCTTGATCGGGTCGCGCTGGACCTGCTTCGGCAGCGCGAGCAGGCTGTCGCTGCCCTCGACCTCGATCAGCAGCAGCGCGTTGGCGGTCTTCAGCGCCAGCATGGTGTCATGACCGGGCAGCGTGATGTGCACCGGGTCCGTGCCGTGGCCGTACAGAACGGCGGGCACCTTGTGGTCCCGGCGGATACGGCGGGCAGCACCCTTGCCGAACTCCGTGCGCGACTCGGCTTGGATCTTGACCTCGGCCACGAGATGAACTCCTCAAGTGCGTTGCGGTGATCTGTTGTCTGTGGTGGAACCGGTTGCTGGCCTCAGCAGGCGCGTCTTGACTCCCGGGAAGAGGCGTCAGGCAACGAACCACCGCGTCGATCACGGAGCCGCGCCCGCCAGTTACCGGGGGGCGTCCCTCGCCGAGGCAACCTGAATAGTCTACCCACCACCTGGCGTGTTCGGGAAATCCGTACTGATCGCCAGGTTCTGCCCTGTCCGGCTACCAGATTCGCAGGGTGTCCGCATTTGAGCTGCTCGCCATCTTGGCGGTAAGTCAGGCGCGGCCGTCGAAGAGTTTGGTGACCGAGCCGTCCTCGAAGACCTCGCGGATGGCCTGGCTGATCATCGGCGCGATCGACAAGATGGTGAGCTTGTCGAACTGGCGGTCGGCCGGGATCGGCAGCGTGTTGGTCACGATCACCTCGCTGGCCTGGCAGTTCTTCAGCCGGTCGACTGCCGGACCGGACAGGATCGCGTGGGTGGCAGCGATGACCACGCCCGCGGCGCCCTCGGCCATCAGCGCGTCGGCGGCCTTGGTGATGGTGCCACCGGTGTCGATCATGTCGTCGACCAGGATGCAGACCCGGCCCCTGACTTCACCGACGACGCGATTGGCGACGACCTCGTTCGGCCGGTCGATGTCGCGGGTCTTGTGGATGAAGGCCAGCGGCGCATTGTTCAGCCGGGCCGACCACTGCTCGGCGACCTTGATCCGGCCCGCGTCCGGCGAGACCACGGCGAGCTGCTGGTCGCCGTACCTGTGCCGCACGTGATCTGTCAGCAGAGGCAGCGCCATCAGGTGGTCCACCGGGCCGTCGAAGAAACCCTGGATCTGCGAGGTGTGCAGATCGACGCAGATCAGCCGGTTCGCGCCCGCGGTCTTGAACAGGTCCGCCATCAGCCGGGCTGAGATGGGCTCCCGGCCGCGGTGCTTCTTGTCCTGCCGGGCGTAACCGTAGAAGGGCAGCACCACCGTGATCCGCTTGGCCGACGCCCGCTTCAGCGCGTCGATCATGATCAGCTGCTCCATGATCCAGTGGTTGATCGGCGCGGTGTGGCTCTGGATCACGAACGCGTCGCTGCCGCGCACGGACTCCTCGTACCGGACGTAGATCTCGCCGTTGGCGAAGTCGTACGCCGAGGTCGGGACCAACCCGGCGCCGAGCTGTTCGGCGACCTCCGCGGCGAGCTCGGGATGAGCCCGGCCGGAGAACACCATCAGATTCTTCTCGGTTGCCCGTTTCATCCCGCTCATGACCGCGCCTCCCGTTGTGCGTCCAGGCCAGTGTCGCCCGAGAGCGCATCGGCCGCTGCCTGGGCGGTCTTGGTACCGGCGCGCTTGCGGGCCACCCACCCGGGGATGTTGCGCTGCTTACCCCGCGCGACGGCGATCTGGCCCGGCTCGACATCGTCGGTCAGCGCCGAACCGGCTGCCACGTAACTGCCGTCGCCGACGTTCCGCGGCGCGATCAGCACCGAGTTGCTGCCGACGAAGGAGTGCCGCCCGATCGTCGTGTGGTGCTTGTTCACGCCGTCGTAGTTGGCGAAGATCGTGCCGGCGCCGATGTTCGCGCCCTCGCCGATAGTGGCGTCACCGGCGTACGTCAGGTGCGGCACCTTCGCACCGTCCGCGATCGCCGCGTTCTTGGTCTCGACGAAGGTGCCGATCTTGCCCTTGGCGCCCAGCGTCGTACCGGGTCGCAGGTAGGCGAACGGCCCGACCGAGGCGCCGGCGCCGATCACGGCCCCAGAACCGTGGCAGCGAATGATCGTCGCGCCGACACCGACCTGTACGTCGGTGAGTGTCGTGTCCGGGCCGATCGTGGCGCCGGTGGCGACGGTGGTGGCGCCGTGCAGCTGGGTGTTCGGCAGCAGCGTGACGTCCCGCTCGAGTGTCACGGTGCTATCGACCCAGGTGGTGTTCGGGTCGACCACGGTGACGCCGGAACGCATCAAGGTGTCGAGGGTACGGCGGTTCAGCTCGGCGCGGAGCGTGGCGAGTTGGACCCGGTCGTTCACCCCCTCGGTCTGCATCGCGTCCTCGGTGACATAGGCACCGACCCGCTTGCCGTCGCCGCGGGCGATCGCCAGCACGTCCGTCAGATACAGCTCACCCTGCGCGTTTTCCGTGGTGATCCGACTCAGCCCGTCACGCAGTGTGGCCGCGTCGAAGACGTAGATGCCGGCGTTGATCTCGTCGATCTGGCGCTGCTCCGGGCTGGCGTCTTTGTGCTCGACGATGCCGGCGACACTGCCGTCCTCGCCGGGCAGGATCCGCCCGTAGCCGGTCGGGTCCGGCACCCGCGCGGTCAGCACGGTGACCGCGTTCCCGCCGCTCTGGTGCTCGGCGAGCAACTCCTGCAGCGTCTCGGCCCGCAGCAGCGGCACGTCGCCGGAAGTGACGACGATCGCCCCGTCCACCTCCGGTACGGCGGTGAGCCCGGCTCGTACGGCGTCTCCGGTGCCTAGTTGCTGCTCCTGGAAGGCGGTGCGGGCGTCCGGGTCGATCTTGGCCAGATGGGCCTCGACATGCTCCCTGCCGGTGCCGACAACAACGACAAGATGCTCCGGCGCGAGTGCCCGGGCGGTGACCATCGCGTGCCCGACGAGACTGCGCCCGCCGATCTCGTGCAGGACCTTGGGGGTGGCGGATTTCATCCGGGTCCCCAGTCCGGCGGCCATGATGATGACCGCCGCAGGACGGTGGGAAGTCACGCGGTCTTCTCCTCGGGTTCCCTTGGAATTCAGGCCCTGTCGTTCCAGTGCTGTCAGGCGCCAGCGTACTGGCGCTGCCCGGCTGGTTCAGCATCGGGCCGACGCCAAGTCACCCGGCCAGGCTCCGAAGCGACTCCACTAGGTCCTGCTCGGTGAAGCCGGTCCTTTCCTCCAGCAGCCGCTCGCGGATGCTCGGCGAGTAGCCCCGGCGGGCGACCTGCAGATAGAAGTCGGTGACCGGGCGGGTGCCCACCTCTTTGATCAGATGGTCGACCGCCAGCCAGCTGATGTCGTAACTATCCGTACTGTTCGCGCCGCTGAATGCGTCGTCCGCCGGCAACGCGGTCAGCTCGCCCAGCGCCTGCTTGCTGACCACACTGAGCTTCTCGGTGACCTTGACCTTCTTGCCGGCGAGCACCAGTTGCTGGTTCCCGGCGTACTCGGCCAAGCCCTCGGCGAGCCACCGCGGCGCTTCGTCACCGAGTCGCACCGGCAGGAGATGCACCAGTGCATGTGCCAGCTCGACCCGGTCGAACAACTGCCGGCTGTCCGGCTTGACCACGACCCAGCCGCCGACTGGCCGACCGTCAATGGCAGGGCTCGGCATCGGCTCCACCACCGCTGGCTCCGCACCGTCCAGAGTCGGCGGCATCCCGGTCAGCACCCGCCGATCGGTCATCGCGACGATCACCGGCACGCGCTGCAACGGCCCCGGCCAAAGCTTGCGGACGCGCTTTTCCACCTGGACCGTGTCCGCCGCGATCCGCTCGCCGAGCCTGCCCTCGCCCGCAGTCACTATCACCATCGCGCCCGGCCGCCGGATCACGTTGATCGGGCCGAAGTCCCACGGCATCCGCCCGGCCCCGAGCTGCAAATTCAGGTCGTTGTCATCGACCAGATAGAGCCGACCTGACCGCACGGTGAACGTGTACCCGACGTCCGTCGCCGCCTGCGGCAGCCTCGTACCGACGAGTTGGTACCGCATGCTCACCCGGAAAGTCCCGGTCGCCGGTCCGAACCGCTGCATCGCCTGGTTGTCGTCCCAAGGCTCGGCCCGCCGATAGGTGACCGCCATTCCGATGGCCCCCATGTTGGCGAACAGCCGCCGTTGCTCGGCCCTCAAGTCCGGACTTACGTCCCGCAGGAAGAGCGCGAGGTTGTTGGTCCGCGTCGCCTTGCCGCGCCGCGCCAGGAGCGCGTCCACCGCCGCTGCGAGCCGCGGATCCACATCCCCGGTCTCACTGGGGCGCACCCCCTCGAGCGTCGCCCCCGCCATGACCGATGCCGGCAGTTGCAAGGTCTGATTGCCTGGGCGGACAGCGATCCACAAGGCACCCGCCACCACAGCCGCCGCCGTCAGCATCTGCACCGCTACCAGGGATGCGGTCGCGAGCCACCGTCGTACGGCCGACCAGTATCCCGGCATCCCACCGACCCTCTCCCAGATCTGCCTCAGCCCCGCAATGGTCGCCTACCCGTCACTCCCTGACAAACTCCGGCCGGATCTCGATAACGGGCGGTAGGGTCCAGCGGCATGATCCTTCGCCATCTCACCATTGACTGTGCCGATCCTTACGAGCTCGCGACATTCTGGAGCAAGGTCACTGGGTGGCCGGTGTCGGATGTGGACGAGCCGGGCGACCCCGAGGTCCTGATCGAGGCTCCGCGGCCCGTGCCCGGCCTGCTGTTCATCCGGGTACCCGAGGGCAAGGCCGGGAAAAACCGGATCCACTTCGACTGGGTTCCTGCCGATCGGACCCGAGACGACGAGGTGGAGCGAATCCTCGCCCTCGGCGCGAAGCTGTACGAGGATCACCGAACCGCCGAAGGCGCCGGCTGGGTCACGCTGCTCGATCCCGAGGGCAACGAGTTCTGCATCGCGCGAAGCGACCGCGAACGCGAGCTCCAAACGAGCGGAGCATGACAGAGTCAGCTGGATTTGCGGACAGCTATCTGGGACGACTTCGCAAGTATGTCGGGCATGATCTCTTGGTGAGCCCGGGTGCTCAAGTCCTTGTACTTGACGGTTCAGGGCAAGCGCTGTTCCAACGCCGTTCAGATACCCTCGAATGGGCATTACCGGCGGGCGCATGCGAACCGGGCGACTCGTTCAGACGCACCGCGGTCAAGGAACTCCTCGAGGAAACTGGTTTAGCTGTCGAGGAGTCGGATCTCACGCCGTTTGCGAGCATCTCAGATCCGACGGTTCACATCGTGCGATATCCGAACGGCGATGTCGTGCATGCGTTTGCGCTGTGTTTCTGGGTGCTTGCGCCATCGGCCCGTGTGCACGGAAGTGATGGTGAGGCCTGTGAGTTCACCTGGAGTGACCTCGGACTCCCCCTCCCAGAACCGACTTATCGCGCAACGATCGAGGCCGTCAACCTGTACCTGAAGTATGTCGAAACGGGATTGTTCCAGGCGGCATAGAGGGTTCACCGCCTCTTCAGCACGTTCACCTGCCGGCCGTCGCGCACGAGCGGTTCGTCGTACTGCCCGACCAGTGTGTAGCCGCGCTTCTCGAACATCCCGATGATGTCGGCAGACTTGACCGGTTCCAGCGAGCCCCACTCGCCCGTCTTCTGGGCCTTGTACGTACCCTGCCGGGAATTCAGCGACACGGCATACTTGACGCCCTTGTCACACACCACCCCGATGTAGTTGTCGACCACGTCAAGCTCCATCTCTTGGAACGAGAACGAGTTGACGAATACGTCGAAGTCGCCCTGGACATCCTCGATCCGCCAACTCGGGAACACCCCTGAGCCCGGCACCTCGATCGGGCCGCTGGGCGCGACCGTGGAGTCGTAGCTCCGTACCCGGTCGATGCCGAACAGTTCGGTCAGGTAGTACGACGCGACGGTGAGCAGCGGCGGGATGTCGATGTCGACGTACCTGGCGCCCGGATCGCGCGCGAGGACGATCTCGCCGAGAACGCCGAAACCGCCGCCGACCTCTAAGAAGCTCTTCGGCGGGGCGTCGACGTGGTTCGACAGGGCGGCCAGCAGGATCAGGTAGTTGAGGTATGGTCGGCCGAACCTGACACCGCCGATTCCGCTCAGCTGATACGCCTGTGGCGGGGTGCCGACAGGGCTCTCGCCGAAGCTGCGGAGGTCGACCGGCCAGCGCTCGTGGTTCCAGCAAACGCCAGCGACGTCGTAGTCGCGGCGGGCCTCCAGCGAGCCGTTCAGCGCGGACGTAACCCAGGGTTGGTTCGCCCACGGGTTCGCCTTGGCGGCTGCCTTGTACGTCGCGGCAATCGAAGCATTGCCGAATCCGTTGCCGTACCTCGAGTAGAACCAGGTGTGCGCGTTCGGCCAGGTCTTGAAGTTCTCCAGTCCAGCGGTCTCCATGTCCCGGAGGAGCTGCACCAGACCGGGACTCCAGAAATTGGTCGGACGGTAGACCGGCTTGCAGGTCTTCAACTCGGCGAGTGTCCGCTCGGTCAGTCTGGACCAGTCCGACTGCCCTGCGGTACTGCTTCCAGGGAACATAGGTCCGAGGCTACCCAGACGGGTCCACTCCTGGCTGGACCCGAGAAATTGGTGCGTGTCGACCGCGCACAATAAGTGAACGAAGCTACCTTTGGCTCGATTAGTGCAGGGCCCATTCTCTGCGAGCGACGGCCCCATTCGAGCAGATCGCTTTAGGTGAGGAAGGGTCATCGTCCTTTCCCGGAGCGATCCTCACACCAAGCGGACGCCATCGGGCTGAAGGTCGATATGCGTCAGACCGGACGTAATAGCACGCGAATAGCACGCGGCCAGGGTCGCGATGTTCTCACTACGAGTCAGGGGTCGGCAAGGTCGTGCTCACGAGGCTGAGGGGTGGGCGGCGCACCGGTATGACTGGGTACTGCTGGGGCCTGAGCCCGGCAACGCGCCACACCGCCGGCAGGCGGGCGGAGGCTGGTCGCGGTCGACGCAAGACGTTGAAATTGGCCGGCATCCTGCACCTCACCGGCGCCGCCAAATATCACCACCGCCCTTGCGACACCACGCCCAACGACCTCACCGACCGCTGCAGACCCTCAAGACCCGCTGATCAACAACCCTCGCCCGAGGCCCTGCCGCTGGGACCGAAGCCGAAATCTGTAGATCGGAATCGATATGTCATATCGATTCCGATCTACAGATTTCGAGCTCGACCCCCGCCCCGCACCCGTCGTGCTACCAACTGAACGTCGCTTGCAACCTGTCGGACCGACGCCCTGCTGATCAACGACTTTGCCGGAGCCCTGCATTACGAGACCGTTGCCCTGAGGGCTGCACCCGCGACGACCCGCTGTCTTGAGCAGTGATCGTGCTCAATGGCCGGGGGTCGTTGACGGCTGTTCCGCGCCGTTCGGGGGCTCCTCGCGGCACGACCTTCGGGGTCGGACTGGGGTCACCAAGATTGTGGTACGCGCCAAAGGAAGAGAGCATGGGATGGAGGACCTGTTCGAAGGTTGGGGATGGGGCGAGGGTTGGGGATGGGGCGAGAGGTGACCCAAGAAGGACGATCGCGGCTGACAGCAGCACTAGTCCGTGGTTTGGCTGCTGCCTCGCTTGCGGCATGCGCCGCGGATCGGGCCAGGCTTCCCAATGCCTGCCCGACGGGAACGCCGCCGCTCATGGCCGCAGTGGCGAAGGCTCGACACCGGCAGCACGTGGGGTTCTTCGCGGCCTGATCCGGCTTGTTTGCGATCTACGCCATTTGACGCAATCGACGGGCGGTCGGCGCGACCTCGCGTCGGGCCGACGGCCACAGCGGCGCCTCGCGGATCGGTAACTCGAGTGAAGGAGACAGCAGAATGAACGCTGGTTCAGAAGTAAAGAACATCGTGCTGGTGCACGGCGGCTTTGTCGACGGATCCGGCTGGCAGGGGGTCTACGACCACCTGACGCATGATGGCTACCGCGTCGCCGTCGTCCAGAACCCGACCCTGTCCCTGGCCGGCGACGTCGCCGCGACCGAGCAGATCCTCAATGGCCTCGACGGGCCGGCCGTCCTGGTGGGGCATTCCTACGGCGGAGTCGTCGTCACCGAAGCCGGGCACCACTCGAAGGTCGCGGCTCTGGTCTACATCGCGGCGTTCGCCCCCGACAAGGGTGAGTCGGTCAACACCTTGATCGCCGACCCTCCGCCTGGTGCGTCTGTACCGCCGATCCTGCCGCCGAAGGACGGCTTCCTGTTCCTCGACCGCGAGAAGTTCGCCGCCTCGTTCGCCGGCGACCTGCCTCCGCAGCAGGCGGCTTTCATGGCCGACTCGCAGACGCCATGGGGTGTCGATGCGCTGGCCGGGGCGGTGTCCGAACCCGCGTGGCGGGTCAAGCCGTCCTGGTACCTCGTCGCCACCGACGATCGGATGATCCCGCCGCCCGCCCAGCGCGCCATGTCCGAGCGAGCCGGGTCGGTCGTCACCGAGACCGCCGGAAGCCACTCGGTCTACGTATCGCAGCCGGCAGCGGTTGCGGCAGTGATCGCCCAGGCAGCGATCGCAGTTTCGGAACCGCAGTAATCCACCCCCAGGTCAGATGTGCTCTGACCTGGGGGTTCGTGTTGCTCCCCCGCCTGGTTTCGATCCAGATCTTCGAGATTCAAAGTCTCGCGGGCTGCCAATTACCCCACGGGGGACCGCAGTCGTACGGAACCGACGGATCCGCACAGTCGCCCGGAGAAGTCTGCCACGAGTGGTCGATCGGACACGCCGAGGGGTTCCTTACCTACGCCTGCGTAGGTTACGGTTGCGTAGGTAAGCCCGTCTCCCAGCATGAGGGAAACCACCATGACCCCACCCGCCGTTGCCGCCCCAGAGGTGCCTACAGGTGCCCGACCGGCCGACGACTTCGATGTCGACACCGGAACGCTCGGCGGTGAGCAGAAGCGACCCTGGGAGCAGGTCGCGCTCGCACTGTTCATCGGGATCCCGTTTCTCGCGGTGCTGGCCGCCGTACCGATCGCCTGGGGTGGTTTTCTCGGCTGGCGGGACATCGTCATCGCGGTCGTCTTCTATACGGTCGCCGGGCACGGCATCTCGATCGGCTTCCACCGGTATTTCACCCACAAGTCGTTCAAGCCGAACCGGCCGCTGAAGTACGCGCTGGCGATCGCCGGTTCGCTCGCGATCGAGGGACCGGTGGTGCGCTGGGTCGCCGACCACCGCAAGCATCACAAGTTCTCCGACCGCGATGGCGACCCGCACAGCCCGTGGAAGTACGGCACCTCCTTCGGCGCCCTCACCAAGGGGTTCGTACACGCGCACATCGGCTGGCTGTTCGACACCGAGCAGACCCCGCAGCGGCAGTATGCGCCGGATCTGCTGAAGGACAAGGACATTGTCAAGGTGTCCCGGATGTTCCCGTTCCTGGTGATCGTCTCGCTGCTGCTGCCGGCTGTCATCGGTGGGCTGTGGTCCTGGTCCATCGAGGGTGCGCTGACCGCCTTCTTCTGGGCCTCACTGATCCGGATCGGGCTGCTGCACCACGTCACCTGGTCGATCAACTCGATCTGCCACACGATCGGTAACCGGCCGTTCAAGAGCCGGGACAAGTCGGGCAACGTCTGGTGGCTGGCGATCCTCAGCCAGGGCGAGTCCTGGCACAACCTGCACCACTCCGACCCCACCTGTGCGCGGCACGGCGTCCTGAAGGGGCAACTCGACACCTCGGCCCGGACCATCCGGTTCTTCGAGAAGTTGGGCTGGGTCTCCGACGTTCGCTGGCCCGTCCAGGAGCGCCTCGAGGCGCGCCGCGTCAGCGCGCAATCCTGAACGGCCAGGTCCGCCCACTGGTAAATCACCCACCTGGGTGGACCGATGTACGGCATGATGCTGACGTGATCTCGACGTGACTGAACCCAAACCGCGGCGGTCGACCCGGATTCGGATGACCAGTGCCGAGCGTCGCGAACAACTCATCGTCATCGCCCGCGGCCTGTTCGCCGAGAAGGGCTTCGAGGCGACTTCGGTCGAGGAGATCGCGGCCCGGGCGGAGGTTTCCAAGCCCGTCGTCTACGAGCACTTTGGCGGCAAGGAAGGCCTGTACGCCGTCGTGGTGGACCGCGAGGTGCGCAGCCTGCTGGACACCGTGACGGCCTCACTCACCGCGGGCCGCGCGCACGAACTGGTGGAGCAGGCGGCGCTGGCTCTGCTCGACTACATCGAGAACTCCTCCGACGGCTTCCGGATCCTGGTCCGAGACTCGCCGGTCGGCTCCTCCAGCGGTTCCTTCATCTCGATCCTGAGCGATGTCGGCACCCGGGTGGAGCACATCCTGGCCGAGGAGTTCAAGCGCCGCGGGCTGGACGCGAAGTTCGCCCCGATGTACGCGCAGATGCTGGTCGGCATGGTCGCGCTGACCGGCCAGTGGTGGCTGGACGTGCGGCGTCCGAAGAAGCCCGACGTGGCAGCGCATCTCGTCAACCTGGCCTGGAACGGCCTGTCCGGTCTCGAGGCCAAGCCGACGCTGTCGACCCGCCCGCACAAGTAACATCCACCCGTGGGATGACCTGACGCGCGCCGGCTCGCCGTACCCTGACCGGCATGACGGGGACTATGGCGGCCCGATGGTCCGCCCAGCGCAGCATGGCGTTCGACGTCTTCCTTGCCGGTGGGCTGATGATGACGTTCGGCCTGCTGTCGGTGGTACAGCTGCGCCTGGTTGGAGTGGCTGGGATGGGTCTGCTGATCCCGCTCATCTGGCGCCGCACGCACACCTTCGGAGTCTTCCTCGTCTGCACAGGCGTCGCGTTGGTGCAATGGGCAACGAACGCACGGTTGATGCCGGCGAATATCGGCCTGCTGGTCGCGCTCTAC
>JAWWPC010000238.1:0-22754 GCA_033851055.1 Kribbellaceae bacterium
GGTGGCGGGTCACATGCGCTGGGGTGCGGCGCCGCACTGACCGACCGGGTGCTGGCCGTGGTCAGCATGGCCGGAATCGCACCGTACGGCGTCGACGGGCTTGACTGGTTCGCAGGGATGATCCCGTCGGGTGTTGCCTCCTTGCGTGCCGCGCTCGGCGGACGAGCAGTGAAGGAGGCGCACGAGGAATCCGGTGTCGAGTACGACCCGGAGTTCACCGTGGCCGACGTGGCCCTCTTCTCCGGCGAGTGGTCCTGGCTGGGCAAAGTCGTCGGTCCTGCCCTGGACAACGGGCCGGGCGGGTTGATCGACGACGACCTGGGCTACGTCACGCCGTGGGGATGCGACCCCGCGCAGACGACCGCGCCGATCGTGCTCTTGCACGGTGGCCAGGACGGAATAATCCCCAGCTCGCACGGTGAGTGGCTCGCCCGTCACTGCCCAACGGCACAGCTACGACTATCCCCGGACGAGGGACACATCTCGATCCTCACCCACGCCGCTGCGGGGCTCGAGTGGCTCCGGGAGCAAAGCTAGGGCCGGGCGTTGCGGGCAACCATCTTCACCAAGGTGTCTGGCGGGACCACCTTCACATGCGGAGCGAGACCGTCCACGACTGTCATCACGTCGTCGAGGGACTTGCTCCACGCGTGCCAGAGCACGATCGAGTAGCCCTCGGTCGAGCCCGGGTTGCGGGTGGCGTTGTTGAGTTCGGCGATCACGCTGGCCTCGTCGGCGCCGGGCAGGCCGTCCCAGAGCATCGTCCGGGCGGAGATGACCGGCTTGCCGTTCGCCCAGACCACCTGGCCCTTGTGCGCGTCGTACCGGGAGTACTCCAGGTAGATCAACCCGTCGATCTGCGGCCGCTTCAGGTACGTCGACCACAGCGCGGCGTCCGGGAACGAGTCGAAGTCGATGATCTGGACGACGGACAGGTCCGCGCGTTCCATTGAGCGGGCCAGCGACGCGGTGTGCTGGTCCAGCGCAGTCCTTGGGTACCGGCTCGGGTACAGGTAGCCGCCACCCGACGGCCCGACGACGAACCGGTCGCGCGACGCCTGGTCGTAGTACCAGCGCATCACCGACGGCGCGAGGTCCACCAACGAGGGCGAGATACCCCAGCCGAGGTCGGTCCGGCCCCGGTTCGGGTTGCCGAACCAGCGCGGGGAGGTCGGGAAGTCGCCCAGCATCCATTGGATGTTGTCACCGTCGGTGATCAGGAAGCTGACGTAGTGCGCGTCCGGGTCGGGCGTCGGTGGATCGACCCGGCCGTGCTGGGAGATCCGTTCCGCGCGGATCCCGGACAGCACCGACAGGTTGCGCGCGTGGTCCGCCGGGATGGCCTTCACCCCGGCGTCGGAGTTGACCCCGATGAAGGCATCCTCACCGTTCGCCGCGTCGCCCCAGCCGATCACCGCAGCATCGTCGTCCAGGTCGCCGATCACCTCGGCCCGGAACGCCGAGTTGCCGTCGAAGAACGTGAACGCGCCCGCCATCGTGGCGTAGTCACGGAGTCGCTCCGGCCACTCCTCCTTCTGCTCGATCGCCAGGTCGTGCCTGAGTTTTTGCCAATAGTTCTCCTTCACCCATTGGTCGTCCTTGTCCCGCACATCCTGCACCTTGCGCAACCCGTGCTGGATCGCCAGCGGCTCCAAGCTCTCCTCGATCGCCACCGCGCCCGTGAGGCCGGCGAGTGTGGTGGCCACGTTCACCGACGAAGTGCCCTGTCGATAGAGAAGGTATCCGCCGACGCGGCTCCGCCCGACGAGTTTCCACAGGTCATCCGCAGGCTGCGCGCGGACGTCGTACCGGTCGATCAGGTCGTTCAGCCAGAGGTGGTAGCCGAGCGAGGGAATGTCCAGGTAGAGGCCCTCGCTGCCATGCCGCGCGAACTGTCCCTGCAGTGTCGTGGCGAGAGTCAGTTCGGCCGGGCTGAGCGAACTCTCCTGCAGCACGTGCAGGGTGCTCGGCCGGATCCCCTTCGGGTACGCCGACGCAGCGGGCGCCGCGGAAGCCGGGCTCGTCCCCGAGGCGCCTAGTCCCAGTGCGCCGAGGCCGGCCGCGCCGACACCAATGGCCTGCCTGCGGGTGAACAGTGGTCGGTCGGGCATGTGCTGCCTCCCTGAGTGACCCCCGCGACCTGTCCTACGTTGTCAACTGGCGGGTGACATTGCCACAGGCCGCGGCGTGCGGCAAGACCTCAGGCCGGAATCGGCAGGTTGTAACGGCGCAGCAGTTCGCAGAGGACGTCGATCCCGGTCCCCAGGTCGTACATCTCGGCGTGCAAACCGATGGTCTTCGCGCCGGCGATATTGGCTTCGTTGTCGTCGATGAACAGCACCGACGAGGCGGGTCGGTCGATCGCGTCCAGGACGGTCCGGAAGTACTCCGGATCCGGCTTGGCGACGCCGAGATCGCATGAGTAGAAGGTCTGGTCGAACCAGCCGCCGTAGTGCCGCTCGTCGTGCATGATCACCCGCCGGTAGGCCTGCTGGTTGGTCGCCAGGTGGCACTGGATCTCCGCAGTCCGCAGGTGCTGGATCAGCCTGACGACCTCGGGCTCGGCCTCGAACTGGCGCCACAGGTCGAGCACCTCGTCGGCGGACGTGGTGGATCCCCAGCGGTCGAGCACCTCGACCAGAGCTTCGCGGAAGTCGCCCTTGCCGATCAGCGCTGGGCCTTCGGACTTCATCAGGTCCAGCACGAAGTCCTCGATCGAGCCGGACGGCCCGATGAAGGTGGCGAGGGCGGCACGCCAGTCGACGGTCGGGCGCTGGAGCACTCCGTCGGCGTCGAAGAGGACGGCATCGATCGATGGGTTCGGCATGCCGCCATCTTGTCAGCACAAGGCCTTGACCGGTTCAGTTGGTATGCGCTTACCATGTGCGGGTCTGAACAATTGCGGACACCATCTGTCGCGAACGCACAGCTTCAGACGCCGGCCAGCCCCAGCGAAGGCAGGTGACGCGAAGTCATGTCGGTGACCAGACGGAAGTTCCTCGCACTCGGCGCTGGGGGCGCCGCGGCACTAGGCGGGTTGACGGGGTGCGGTTCACGCAGCTCGCTCGGCGCCGCCGACGAACTGAGTATGTGGACCTGGGTCGGGTCGGTGAACGACGGCCTGATCAGTGCGGCGGAAAAGGGTATCCCCGGTGCCGCCGCCAAGAAACTGTCGATGACCCGGATCGGCACCAACTACAAGACCAAGGTGCTGACCGCGTTGGCCGGCAAGTCGATGGTGCCGGACATCGTCGCGATCAACGACGACGTCGCCACCTACTTCCCGAACGCGGACCAGTTCCACGACCTGCACCAACTCGGCGCCGACAAGCTCGCGGACCAGTACCTGGCGTGGAAGTGGAAGCTCGGCATCACCCCGGACAACCGGATGATCGCCTTCCCGATGGACACCGGCCCGACGGCGCTGTTCTACCGGCGCGACATCCTCCAGAAGGCCGGCGTACCGATCGAGCCGGCGGACGTGGCAGCTGCCGCACCCGACTGGGAGGGCTTCATCCAGCTCGGCAAGAAGATCAGCCAGGCGGTGCCGGGTTCTGCCATCACCGACAACATCACCTCGATCTTCGATTACGCCCTGGCCCAGCAGCGACAGCGCTACATGACGATAGACGGCAAGTACATCGGCGACGGCGACCACATCAAGCAGGTGTGGGACCTGTCCGTCCGGGTGGTGAAGGAGGGCCTGTCGGCCAACGCGCAGGCCGGCAGTACCGACGCCAACGCCGTGATTACCAACGGCAGGCTGGTCGCCTATGTCGCGGCTGTCTGGTGGGCCCAGCTCGGTCCGAAGAACGCAGCCCCCGAGACGAAGGGGCAGTGGCGGGTCACTGCCGCGCCCGGCGGCGCCGGCAACCGCGGCGGCTCGTTCCTGGCGATCACCAAGTACTGCAAGGATCCGGCGGCCGCCTTCGCCTTCATCAGCTGGCTCGAGTCGTCGAAGAACCAGGCCGAGGCGTTCCTCGACCCGGTGCTGTTCCCGTCCACCCCGGCCAGCTACACCGACTCCCGGCTGACCACGCCGGACCCGTTCTTCGGCGGGCAGCACATCGTCGACGTGTTCGCCGACTCCGCGAAGAAGTACCCAGGCGCGTATTCCAGCCCCTACGACACGATCATCCGTACGCCGCTCGCGGCCGAGCTGGTCAACGTGGAAGTCGGCAGCAAGACGTCCGACCAGGCCTGGAAGGACGCACAGCAACAGGTCCAGCGTGAACTCACCCGGGCGGGGGCGATCTGAGTGGCAGTCAGCGAAGCCGTCCGCGGTCGAACGGTCATCGACGACACCGCGCCGGACCGGCCACCGAGCAAATACCGCCAAGCCCTCCCGCAGTACGTGGCAGTGGCCCCGTTCTTCATCCTGTTCGCGGTCTTCGGGGCCTTCCCGGTGCTGTTCTCGATCTACCTGTCCTTCCAGTCCTGGGACGGGATCGGCAAGATGAAGTTTGTCGGGCTGCAGCAGTACAGCTACCTGCTCAGCGACCCGGCTTTCTGGAGCGCGATCACCAATACCCTGATCATCTGGGTGCTGTCCACCGTGCCGATGTTGATCCTGGCGCTGGTGATCGCGAAAGCGCTGCACACCGCCACCCGGTTCCGGAGCTTCTACCGGATCGCGTACTTCATCCCGAACGTCACCTCGGTGGTGGCCGTGACGATGGTCTTCGGGTCGATCTTCAGCAACAACTTCGGCCTGCTGAACGCGTTCCTGCAGTCCATCGGCGTCGGCAAGGTGGAGTGGCTGAGCCAGCCCTGGGGGATCAAGATCGCGATCGCGACCATCGTCACCTGGCGCTGGGTCGGGTACAACGCGATCATCTACCTGGCCGGCCTGCAGGCGATCTCCTCCGACGTCTACGAGGCCGCCAAGGTGGACGGCGCGTCCACCGTGCAGACCTTCCTGCGGATCACCGTGCCGATGCTGCGGCCGGTGATCCTGTTCACCGCGGTCACTTCGACGATCGGCGGGCTGCAGATCTTTACCGAGTCGCGGGTGCTGTTCGGCAACACCGACAACATCGGCGGGCCGGGTGGCGCCGGTACCACGATCGTCTCGTACCTGTACCAGAACGCCTTCATCAACAACCAGTTCGGGTACGGCGCCGCGATCGGCTGGGCGCTGTTCATCCTGATCGTGTTGTTCTCGATCATCAATTGGCGGCTGATCGGCGGCAACGACGACCAGCGCATCACCAGACGCGCCGCCCGTCGCGTCGAGCAGCGGATCAGCGCGCAGAAGGACCAGAAGGAGGCCGTCGATGTCCGTTGAACGGATCCGCAACCTGATCGGTCACGTCGTGCTGATGATCGGCGTCGTCATCTCGATCTTCCCGTTCTACTGGATGCTCGTGATGGCCTCGAACACCACGCCGGACATCTTCACCTACCCGCCGAAGCTGCTGGTCGGCTCGCACCTGTTCGAGAACATGGGCAAGGTGCTGGACAACATCGACTTCTTCGGCGCGATGCTGATCACCCTGATCGCGGCCCTCGGCGTCACCGTGCTGGTGCTGTTCTTCGACTCGCTGGCCGCGTTCGCCTTCGCCAAGTACGACTTCCCCGGTCGCAACGTGCTCTTCGGGTTGCTGTTGGCAACTTTCATGATCCCGTCGCAACTGTCGCTGGTGCCGCAGTTCGTGACGCTGGCCGAGTTCGGCTGGATCGGCTCGCTGAAGGCGTTGATCATCCCGGGCGCCGCGAACGCGTTCGGCATCTTCTGGATGCGTCAGTACGCCCGGGGTGCGATCCCGGACGAGCTCATCTCCGCCGCCAAGGTCGACGGCGCCGGCTTCTTCCGGCAGTACCTGACCGTCGGACTGCCGGTGCTGCGACCCGGGCTGGCGTTCCTGGGTATCTTCACCTTCATCAACGTCTGGAACGACTACCTGTGGCCGTTGATCGTGATGACGGACCCGAACAAGCTCACCCTGCAGGTCGCCCTGGATCAACTGAACGGTATCTATGGCACCGACTACAGCATGGTGATGGCGGGCGCGCTGATGAGCGTGATCCCCTTGATCGGTGTCTTCATCATCGGCGGCCGCCACTTCATCGCCGACATCGCCGCCGGCGCGATGAAGTTCTGACCATGCTCTGACCATGCCCTTGACATGCCCTGATCATCACTGTTCATCACCGAGGGGAAACCTGTGCCCGCTACGCCCGACGTCCAACCGACCACCAAGCTCAGATGGGGGATCCTCGGCACCGGCAACATCGCCTCCCGGTTCGCCAGCCAGTTGCCGTCCTCCAAGACCGGCGTCCTCGCGGCGGTAGGCAGCCGCAGCCTGGACTCGGCGAACGAGTTCGGCGACAAGTACGCAATCCCGAACCGGCACGCGTCGTACGACGACCTGCTCGCCGACGACACAGTGGATGCGGTCTACATAGCGACCCCGCACCCGCTCCACGTGGAGTGGGCGATCAAGACAGCCGAAGCCGGCAAGCACGTGCTCTGTGAGAAGCCGCTGGCGATCAACCGTGCCTGGGCTGCGGCGATGATCGAGGCCGCTGTGCGCAACGACGTCTTCCTGATGGAGGCGTACATGTACCGCTGCCTGCCGCAGACAGCGTTGATCGCCCAGCTGATCCGCGATGGCGCCGTCGGCAAGGTCCATCAGATCCAGGCCTCCTTCGCGTTCGCGTCGTCGTACCGGCCGGAGGGGCGGTTGTTCGCGGACGACCTGGCCGGCGGGGGCATCCTCGACGTCGGCGGCTACCCGGTCTCGATGGCTCGCCTGATCGCCGGCGCCGCGATCGGAGCCCCGTACGCCGATCCGGCGGCGGTGACGGCCGTCGGTCAGGTAGGCGAGACGGGCGCGGACGAATGGTCCGTGGCGACTCTGTTCTTCGACAGCGGCCTGACCGCGCAGGTCAGCACCGGCATCCGGCTCGCCGATGAGAACCGGGTGCGGATCCTCGGCAGCGAGGGATACCTGGTCGTCGAGGACCCGTGGTTCGGCGGCGACGGCAAGCCCACCCACGTGACCCTGCACCGGGTGGGGGAGGAGCCGCGGGACGTCTCGGCGGACCCGGCCTTCATCTACGCGGCCGAGGCGGACGCCGTGGCCGCCTCACTCGCTGAGCGGCAGGCGCCGGAAATGTCGTGGGCCGACACCCTGGGCAACCTCGGTGTGCTGGACGCCTGGCGCGCGGCGATCGGGCAGCAGTACGCGAGCGAGCGCGAGGACGCCTCGATCCCGACGGCGACCGGTCGCCCGTTGAGCCGCCGCGCGGATGCGCCGATGACGTACGGCGAGGTGCCGGGACTCGACAAGCAGGTCTCCCGGCTCGTGATGGGCGTGGACAACCAGAAGACGCTCACCCATGCCGCGACCATGTTCGACGACTTCGTCGAGCGTGGCGGCACGGTCTTCGACACCGCCTACATCTACGTGGGCGGCCGGGGCGAGAAGCTCCTCGGCCAATGGATGAAGAGCCGCGGCAACCGCGACGAGGTCGTTGTCATCGGCAAGGGTGCGCACACGCCGCACTGCGATCCGGAGTCGCTCAGCCGGCAGTTGCTGGAGAGCCTGGAGCGGCTGCAGACCGACCACGTCGACCTCTATCTGATGCATCGAGACAACGAGGACATCGGAGTCGAGGAGTTCGTGGACGTGCTCGACGAACACCGCCGGGCCGGGCGCATCACGGCGTACGGGGGGTCCAACTGGTCGCTCAAGCGGTTCGACGCGGCCAACGAGTACGCCGAGCGGACCGGCAAGCAGCCGTTCACGCTGCTGAGCAACCACCTCAGCCTGGCCCGCGCGTACGACGTTCCCTGGAGCGGGTGCCGGCACGTCAGCGACGACGAGTCGCAAGCGTGGTTGCGGGAGCGGCAGGTCGCGCTGTTCCCTTGGTCGAGCCAGGCGCGCGGGTTCTTCACCGGGAGGGCGAAGCCGGAGGATCGCTCGGACGAGGAGCTCGTCCGGTGCTTCTACTCCGACGGCAACTTCGAACGGTTGGACCGGGCCCGCGAACTCGCATCGGCCCGTGGGGTGGAGCCGACAGCGATCGCGCTGGCGTGGCTGCTGCACCAGCCGTACCCGGTGTTCCCGCTGATCGGGCCGCGGCAGATCTCCGAGACCCGCACCTCGCTGCCGGGGCTGGGCGTCACCCTCTCCGCCGAGGAGGTCGCCTACCTGACGGCAGCCGATCTGGACTGAGATCGCCGGGACGTGAAAAGACCCGCTGCCCGAGGGGCGGCGGGTCCTTTCGTGCAAGTTTGTTAGCGCGTGACCTTGCCTGCCTTGAGGCAGGAGGTGCATACGTTCAGGCGCTTCGGGGTCTTGCCGACCAGCACGCGGACGCGCTGGATGTTCGGGTTGAAGCGCCGCTTGGTGCGACGGTGCGAGTGGGACACGTTGTGTCCGAACTCGGGGCGCTTGTCGCAGACGTCACAAACGGCAGCCACCGGAACTCCTCAGGAAGATGAATCGCAGACTTACAGGTCAGTACTTACAAGTTCAGATTTACAGTCAGTCGCCCGGTCAGCCCAAGGCAACCGGACAAGACTATCCGATGCCCCACCCCCGAAGCCAATCCACCCTGGCCGCGGCACTGCGGATAGCCTTCGCGAATGACGACGGAGCGGGTGCTGACGACTGACGTACTGCGTCGGTGGGCGCGGGCCGCGCTGGCTGCGCTGGCACTGGCACGCGAGGAGATCGATGAGCTCAACGTGTACCCGGTCCCCGACGGCGACACCGGGACCAACCTATACCTGACCTGGGAAGCAGCCTGTGACGCGCTCCCGGAGGGCGAGCTGACTTTCGCCGAGGCCGTCCAGGCGTTCGGCCGCGGCGCCCTGCTCGGAGCCCGCGGCAACTCCGGCGTCATCACCTCCCAGCTCATCCGGGCCTGCGGCCTCCGCCTGGCCGAGAACCTCCCGGCGGATCAGACGGCCGGTACGACGGGGGCGGTGCTGGCGGATCCACGGATGAGTGAGCCGGTCGCCTTCGCTGATGCGTTGGGGTTCGCGGCCGATGCCGCGTACGGCGCTGTGGCGCAGCCGGTCGAGGGGACAATACTGACGGTCGCGCGGGAGGCTGCGACAGCGGCCCTGGCGGCTGCAGGCCAGGGCGACAGCCTGGCTGAGGTCTGCCTGGCCGCCGTGCGAGCCGGCCGGAACGCGCTCGGACGAACCACCGAGCAGCTCGAGCCGCTCCGGCGGGCCGGCGTGGTGGACGCCGGTGGGGCCGGGCTGGTGGTGATCCTCGGCGCGATGGAGTCGGTGCTGTCCGGGAGGGCCCCGTCGAGTACCTCCGGAGTGCCTCCGCGGTTGGCGATCCCGGCCGAGCCCGAGGCGGGGACAGACCTCGGCCCGGACGGTCCGGCGTACGAGGTGATGTATTTGCTGGACGCGCCGGACGAGGCGGTCGGGGACTTCCGGCAGGGGCTGGACCGGCTCGGCGACTCGGTCGTGGTCGTGGGCGGCGACGGCCTGTGGAACGTGCATGTGCATACCGATGACGTGGGGGCCGCGGTCGAGGCCGGGATCGACATCGGCCGGCCGCACCGGATCCGTGTGACGCATTTCGCCGACCTGGTTCCCCAGCCGCCCAAGCCGGGACGGGTCGTGATCGCCGTCGCGGCGGGGGACGGGCTCGCGAAGTTGTTCACCGATGCCGGCGCGGTGGTGGTGGCCGGCGGCCCGGGCCGGCGGTGCTCCACCAGTGAACTGCTGAAGGCGGTCGAGCTGGCCGGCGCCCCCGAGGTGGTGCTGCTGCCGAACGACAAGGACTCGATCGCCGTGGCCGAGGCAGCCGCGACGGCCGCGCGGCAGGACGGCGTACGGGTGGCTGTGATTCCGACCCGGGCCCAGGTGCAGGGGCTGGCGGCGATCGCGGTGCACGACCCACGGCGGAGCTTCGAAGACGACGTGGTGCAGCTGTCGGCTGCGGCCGGGCAGACCCGGCACGGGGCGGTGACGATCGCGGTGAAGGACGCGTGGACGATGGCCGGCACCTGCCAGATCGGGGACGCGCTCGGCGTGGTGGACGGCGATTTCACGCTGATCACCGACGATCTGGAGACGGCCGCCACCGGTGTCGTGGACCGGCTGCTGGGCGGTGGTGGCGAGTTGCTGACGGTGGTCCGCGGCCGGGACTCGACGCCCGCGCTGGTCGACGCTCTGGTGCGGCACGTACGCCGGAGTCGCCGGGATGTCGACGTCATGGTGTACGACGGTGGTCAGGAGAGATACCCGTTACTGATCGGGGTGGAGTGAGTTGGCCCGCACTGACATGGACCGCAAACTGCGCGACGTCCTGGGCCTGAAGACGGCCAGGACCTTTGCGGACGTGCTCGGGATCGAGACCGTCGGCGAGCTGCTGCGGCACTACCCGCGGCGGTACCTGAAGAAGGGGGAGCTGACCCCGTTCGACGAGCTGGAGGTCGGTGACCAGGCCACCGTCAGCGGGCGGGTCAAGAAGGTCACGGTGCGATCGCTCGAGGGGAGCAAGGCCGAGATCAAGCTCACCGAGCTGAAGACTTACCGCAAGCACAAGACGATCACCAAGGTCGTGGTCACCGACGGCAGGAGCGACCTGGAGCTGGCGTTCTTCAACCAGCCCTGGCTGGCGGTCAAGTTGCAGCCGGGCACGGCCGCGCTGTTCTGGGGCGAGGTGACGATGTTCCGGACCACGAGGCAGCTGAAGGGTCCCGGTACCGAGATCCTCGAGGAAGACGACCTGAGCGAGGAGGAGATCGAACGCCGGGCCCGGCCATACCGCCCGCTCTATCCGGCCAGTGCCAAGCTCAATACGGCGACGATCGAGAAGAGCCTCAAGATCGTGCTGGACCACCTGGAGGAGTTGGACGACCCGATCCCTGAGCTGATCCGGCGGAAGGAGAAGCTGATCGGCCTGCGGGAGGCGCTGCAGAAGGTCCACCTGCCGGACTCACCGCAGGACTGGGAGGTCGCGCAGCGGCGGTTCAGGTTCGAGGAAGCCCTGGTGATACAGACGATCCTTGCCCAGCGTCGCGCCGTCACCGACGCGCTGAAGGCCGTGCCGCGGCAGCGAAGCGCCGGTGGCTTGCTTGACGCCTTCGACGCAAGGCTGCCGTTCAAGCTGACCGCCGGGCAGACCGAGATCGGCGAGGAGGTTTTCACCGATCTGGCCCGGTCGCATCCGATGCACCGGCTGCTGCAGGGCGAGGTCGGCTCGGGCAAGACAGTGGTCGCGTTGCGGGCGATGCTCGCGGTGGTCGACGCGGGTGGTCAGGCCGCCCTGCTGGCTCCTACCGAGGTGCTCGCAACGCAGCACCACAAGACCCTGACGAAGATGCTCGGCGAGCTCGCCGAGCAGGGCATGCTCGGCGGCGCCGAACAAGCCACCCGCGTTGGCCTGCTAACCGGCTCGCTCGGCGCGGCAGCCCGCCGTACGGCGATGTTGGACGCCGCGAGTGGAGCGGCCGGGATCGTGGTCGGGACGCACGCGCTGCTCGAGGACCGGGTGCAGTTCGCCGACCTTGGTCTGGTGGTCGTGGACGAGCAGCACCGGTTCGGCGTCGAGCAGCGTGCGGCGCTGAGTCAGAAGTCGGGTGATGCGACGCCACACGTGCTGGTGATGACCGCGACGCCGATCCCGCGCACCGTGGCGATGACGGTTTTCGGTGACCTTTCCGTATCCACGCTGACGGAACTGCCCGCGGGCCGGACGCCGATCATGAGCTCCGTGGTGCCGGCCCGGGAGAAGCCGTCCTGGTTGGAGCGGGCCTGGGTCCGTGTCCGCGAGGAGGTCGAGAAGGGCCACCAGGTGTACGTGGTCTGCCCGCGGATCGGGGACGACGTGAAGGGTGCGGCGGACGAGGAGGGCGAGTTCGCCAGCGGGGCGTACGAGGCCGACGGGCCGGCGGCGAACAACAAGCCGCGGCCGGCGATCTCGGTGCTGGAGGTGGCCGAGCTCCTCGCCGAGAAGCTGGCGGGGCTGCGGATGGAGATCCTGCACGGGAGGTTGCCGGCCGACGTCAAGGACGCGGTGATGACCCGTTTCGCCGCGGGCGAGATCGACGTCCTGATCGCGACCACCGTGATCGAGGTCGGGGTGGACGTGCCGAATGCCTCGACGATGGTGGTGATGGATGCCGACCGGTTCGGCATCTCCCAGCTGCACCAGTTGCGCGGCCGGGTCGGCCGGGGCAAGGTGCCAGGGCTGTGCCTGCTGGTCACCGAGGGCTGGCCGGGCGGGCGGTCGTGGCAGCGTCTGCAGGCGGTGGCCGCGACGACGGACGGGTTCGAGCTGTCCCGGATCGACCTGGAGGCCCGGCGGGAGGGCGACGTACTCGGGGCCGCCCAGTCGGGCCGCCGGAGCAGTCTGAAGTTGCTCAGCGTGCTGCGCGACGAGGAGATCATCTTCACCGCGCGGCATGTGGCCAACTCGCTGATCTCGGTCGATCCTGAGCTGGCCGGGTACCCGGTGCTGAGGTCGTTCGTCCGCACCGCGCTGGAGGCCGAGCAGGCCGAGTATCTGGAGAAGAGTTGACGCGGATCGTCGGGGGAGAGGCCGGGGGCCGGCGGATCGCCGTACCGGCCGGGAGCGGCACCAGGCCGACCGCGGACCGGGTCCGGGAGGCCCTGTTCTCGTCCCTGGAGGCGGAGTTCGGCGGCCTGGACGGCGTCGCCGTGCTCGACCTGTACGCCGGGTCGGGCGCGGTCGGGCTGGAGGCGTTGTCCCGCGGCGCCGAGCGGGTGCTGCTGATCGAACAGGACCGGAAGGCCGCCGAGGTGGTGAACGCCAACGTCCGTGCCGTCGGGCTGCCCGGCGCGTCCGTCGTCGTGCGAGCGGCTGAGCAGGTCGCCGCGGGGCAGAATCCGGCCAAGCCGTACGACCTGCTGTTCGCCGACCCGCCGTACAAGCTGGACGCCTCGGAGTTGCAGGGCGTTCTCAACGACCTGGTCGCGAACGGCTGGCTCGCGGACGACGCGGTGGTGGTGGTCGAGCGGGCCAAGCGGGAGCCGTGGGAGTGGCCCGGCGGGTTCGCGCCATTGCGTGATCGCAAGTACGGCGAGGCGCGGCTTTGGTACGGTCACCGCGTGCCAGAAGTGTTGCCAGAAGTGTCGCAGGTGACCTCATGAGTCGCGCTGTCTTCCCCGGGACGTTCGACCCGCCCACGAACGGGCACCTGGATGTGATCGCGCGGGCGTCAGCCGCCTTCGACGAGGTGATCGTCGCGGCCGGGGTGAACCAGTCCAAGCGGCGCCTGTTCAGCATCGACGAGCGGATCAAGATGCTGACCGAGGTGGTGGCCGGCTTCGACAACGTCCGGGTCGGCACCTTCGAGGGCCTGCTGGTGGACTACTGCCGGGCCCAGGACGCCGGCGTCATCGTCAAGGGGCTGCGCTCCGGCGGTGACTACGACTACGAACTGCAGATGGCCCAGATGAACCGGCGGCTCACGGGCGTGGACACTCTTTTCATACCGACCGCGCCGGAGCACTCGTTCATCTCCTCGAGCCTGGTCAAAGAGGTCGGCCGGCTCGGCGGCGACGTGTCGGACTTCGTGCCGGCCGCGGTACACCCGCGCCTGATGGCACGGCTCGCTGCCAACTAAGCACACCCTGGTTTAAGTCTGGATTGGGCGTGGGCGCCAGGAGTTGGTAGTGTTGACCCTCGGTCTCGACGAGGCCGAGATTTTGCCTGCCCCGCCTGAAAGGGATGTTCTGAGCGCCTTGGACCCGCGGTCCCCACTCGTGATCGACACGCACGAGTTGAATCGCCGCGCAGGGTCACAGCGCGAGGTCTCTTTCGTCGCACCGGCTCCGGCGGAACTCGGAATCGACGTGATCGGCGTCCCCGAGGGCGATCCGATCCAGTTCGATCTACGGCTGGAGTCGGTTGTCGAAGGGGTGCTCGTCACCGGTACGGCCAGTGGCCGTCTGGTCGGGGAGTGCGCGCGGTGCCTGGTCGATATCGAGGACGAGTTCCTCGCTGACGTCCAGGAGCTGTACGTCTACCCGGGCAGCGATGCCGAACCGGACGAGGCCAGCCGGATGGAGGGCGATCTGATCGACCTCGAGCCGGCATTGAGGGACCAGGTGGTGCTCGCGCTGCCGTTCCAGCCGCTGTGTACGGACGACTGTCCGGGTCTGTGCCCCGAGTGTGGGGTACGCCTGGCGGAGGAGCCCGGCCATCGGCACGAGGACGGCGTCGACCCGCGCTGGTCAGCTCTGATCGACCTGCGCCAGCAGGATGAAGCACTGCCGCAAGACCGCGATAACAGGACCTAGACAGCAACTCGAGGAGTCATAACCGTGGCCGTTCCGAAGCGGAAGATGTCGCGCAGCAACACCCGGAGCCGTCGGGCCCAGTGGAAGGCCACTGCCCCCTCGCTCGTGACCTGCGTGAACCCCGCCTGCCGCGCGAAGCACCTGCAGCACACCGTCTGCCCCACCTGCGGCCAGTACGGCGCAAAGGGTGAGCGCCGCCAGGTCGTCGAGAGCTAAGCGACACCTCACCCAGTGAATTCGGTCAACGAAACGGGGCTCTACGCCGAGCTGAACCAGCGGCTCGGCGTATCGCTGGCTGACGGACTACTGGAGCATGCATTCACCCACCGCTCGTTCGCGTACGAGAACGGTGGGCTGCCGACCAACGAGCGGTTGGAGTTCCTCGGCGACTCCGTGCTCGGCGTCATCGTCACGGAGTCGCTGTTCCGCAACCACCCGGCCCTCTCCGAGGGCCGGCTCGCCAAGCTGCGCGCCGCTGTGGTCAACATGCGCGCCTTGGCGGGGGTGGCGCGGGAGCTCAAGCTCGGCAAGTATCTGCGCCTCGGCCGGGGTGAGGAGGCCACCGGTGGCCGCGACAAGTCCTCGATCCTGGCGGACTGCGTCGAGGCACTGATCGGTGCCGTCTACCTGGACCGCGGCTTCGAGGTCGCGGGCCGGGTCGTGCACACCCTGTTCGACGAGCTGATGGAGTCCTCCGCGCGCCTCGGCGCCGGCCTGGACTGGAAGACCAGCCTGCAGGAACTCGTCGCCCAGCTGAGCGTCGGCGTCCCGGAGTACGTGATCGCGGAGTCCGGGCCGGACCACGCCAAGACCTTCGAGGCGCGGGTCCGGATCGGCTCGGACACCTACGGGCATGGCATCGGCCGAAGCAAGAAGGAAGCAGAGCAGCAGGCCGCCGAGACCGCGTGGAAGGCGTTGCGCGCCGCCCACCCGGACAGCATCGATCCCTCCCAGGCCTAGAGTGCCCTGCCCCGGGAAGGGCACTAGTGCCTGAACTACCTGAGGTAGAGGTCGTTCGCCGCGGACTCGTGGAATTCACCACCGGCCGCACGATCGACTCCGTCGAGGTCCTGCACCCCCGCCCGGTACGCCGCCACCTGGCCGGGCCGGACGACTTCGCGGCCCGGCTCAAGAGTCAGGTCTTCGCTACCCCGGCACGGCGCGGCAAGTACCTGTGGCTGCCACTGGAATCCGGTGACGCCGTGCTGACCCATCTCGGCATGAGCGGCCAATTCCGGGTCCAGCCGGTCGGGGCGGCGGACGAGAAGCACCTGCGGGTGCGGTTCCGCTTCGCCGATAACGGGGGAGAGGTCCGTTTTGTGGACCAGCGGATGTTCGGCGGACTTTCCTACTCCGAAGGCGGCGCGGAACTGCCGGAAGAGATCGCGCACATCGCCCGGGATCCGTTCGATCCGCTGTTCGACCCCGAACTTTTCGTCGCCGGCGTACGGCGTCGCAAGACCGGGCTGAAGCGGGCCCTGCTGGACCAGTCGCTGATCAGCGGTGTGGGCAACATCTACGCCGACGAGGCGCTCTGGCGGGCCAAACTGCACTACGCCCGGGCCACGGACACGATGAAACCCTTGCAGATCAGGGAAATTCTCCGCCACGCCCGCGAGGTGATGGCAGCCGCGCTGGACGTCGGCGGCACCAGCTTCGACGCGCTGTACGTCAACGTGAACGGAGAGTCCGGCTATTTCGAGCGCGGCCTGGCGGTGTACGGGCAGGAGGGTGCGGCCTGTCCGAGGTGCGGCCGGCCGATCCGTCGCGAGGCGTTCATGAACCGTTCGTCCTACCGGTGCCCGAAGTGTCAGCCGGTGCCGCGACACGCCCGGTGGTGAGCGGGATAACGTTAATCCGACTAGCGCCAGGTTGACCCTGTGCCAAGGCGGTGTCACCCTGAAAGACGGCACACATATGCATTTCGCGCCCCGCAGACCAGGGGCGCTACCTGCCTGAAACCTTCCGGAGGACAGCACAATGGCCAAGGCTCTTCTAGGGCACCTTGGAGGCACTGACCCGCGCATGCTGGAGCAGGTTCGTCTGCTCAATCGGCGTGTCGCCGATCTCGAGGCGCATGTGATGCGCCTGCAGGCAGAGAACGACCATCTGGTCGCGGCCGTACATGAAGGCCGACTCCTCACGGTAGACGAGGCTCTGCGCGCCCCTGCCTCGGTCTGACGACCGTCGCGGTACCACCAGCACCGTCCGCACCACCCACGGCGGCGGCCCCCGTCCGGGTCACGCCGGTTCCATGTTCTGTGTCAAACATCCCCGGTAGCGGAATTCGTCACCGACAGTGATGACGGACGCGTCAGGTTCTCAATACCAGAACCTGACGCGTCCGTCGGTATTGTCTGTCCTCTACACGGGTTGGGAGCTCCGCTTTGTATCTGAAGAGCATGACGCTCCGAGGTTTCAAGTCTTTCGCGTCGGCCACCACGATGAACTTCGAGCCGGGCATCACCTGCATCGTCGGGCCGAACGGCTCGGGCAAATCGAACGTCGTCGACGGGCTCGCCTGGGTGATGGGCGAGCAGGGCGTGAAGTCGCTGCGCGGCGGCAAGATGGAAGACGTCATTTTCGCCGGCACGTCCGGCCGTCCCCCGCTGGGCCGGGCCGAGGTCGTGCTGACCATCGACAACACCGACGGTGCGCTGCCGATCGACTACTCCGAGGTCACCATCTCGCGGACGATGTTCCGCAACGGCGGCTCTGACTACCAGATCAACGGCCAGAACTGTCGGCTCCTCGACGTCCAGGAACTGCTCAGCGACTCCGGTATCGGTCGCGAGATGCACGTCATCGTCGGTCAGGGCCAGCTCGACTCGATCCTGCGCGCCACCCCCGAGGGCCGCCGCGGCTTCGTCGAGGAGGCCGCCGGCGTTCTGAAGCACCGCAAGCGCAAGGAAAAGGCGATCCGCAAGCTGGACGCGACGGAGGGCAACCTGCACCGCCTGGCGGACCTGATCAGCGAGATCCGCCGGCAGTTGAAGCCGCTCGGGCGCCAGGCGGAGGTGGCGCGGCGGGCAGTAACGATCCAGGCTGAGGTCCGCGACGGTCGGTCCAGGTTGCTGGCCGACGACATCGTCCAGGCCCAGTCGGCGCTCGAGGCCGAGCTCAAGGACGAGGCGGCGCTGACCACCAAGCGGGCTGAGACCGAGGCCGCGCTACGAGAGGCCCGGGAGACCGAGGCCACCCTGGAGGACGCCCTGCGCACTGACGCGCCGGCGCTGCAGGCCGCCCAGGACACCTGGTACCAGCTGTCCGGCTTCTCCGAGCGGATCAAGGGCACCGCCCGGATCGCCGCGGACCGGATCCGCAGCCTGAACGACGAGGCCGAGGAGCCGCGGAGCGGGCGCGACCCCGAGGAGCTCGAACTGGAGGCCGCCCGGGTCCGCGAAACCGAGGCCCAGATCGAGGCCGAGGTGGAGGCGCATTCCGAGTTCCTCGCCGAAGCGGTCGAGCGTCGCCAGCAGCTGGAGGGGCAGCACGCCGAGGAGGAGCGCCGGATCGCGGCGCTGACCCGGGCCGCCGCGGACCGTCGCGAGGGTCTGGCCAGGTTGACCGGCCAGGTGAACGCGCTCAAGAGCCGCGCAGCCGCCGCCGAGTCCGAGATCGGCCGCCTCGCCAACGCCCGCGGCGAGGCCGAGGATCGGGCCGCGAAGGCTCAGCACGACTTCACCGCCCTGGAGACCCAGGTGGCCGGCCTCGATGCCGGCGAGCAGGGACTCGACGCGGAGTACGAGTCGGCCCAGAGCCTCCTGGACGACCAGGACGAGCGCCTCTCCAAACTACGCGCCGAGGAGCGGGACGCCGAGCGCGAGCGGACCGGCCTGGCCGCCCGCAAGGAGGCCCTGGAGCTCGGCCTGAACCGCAAGGACGGGGCCGGCGCCCTGCTGGCGGCCTCCGAGCAGGTCACCGGCCTGATGGGTTCGGTTGCCGCACTGCTGACCGTTCGGGCTGGTTTTGAGACCGCTGTCGCCGCCGCGCTGGGGGAGGCGGCCGACGCGGTGGCTGTGACCCATACCGCCGCCGCTGTGGATGCTGTCGGCCACCTCAAGGAGCACGATCTCGGCCGGGCCGGGATGCTCCTCGGCGATGCCCCCGCGGACGACTCCCCGAGCTGGCCGCCGCTGCCAGGCGGAGCGACGTACGCCGTGGACGCAGTCGAGTGTCCCGACAGTCTGCGCTCGGCGCTGCGTCGGATCCTGCGCAAGGTCGCCGTGGTGGAGGACGTCGCGGCCGCCCGGGTCCTGGTCCAGGCGCTGCCCGACGTCACCGCGACCACCCGCGCCGGCGACGTACTGGGTGCTCATTTCGCGTACGGCGGGTCGGATGCGACGCCGAGCCTGATCGAGGTCCAATCGGCCGTCGATGAGGCGACACAGAAGCTCATCGAAGCCACCGCGCGGAGCGAGCGGCTGCGGTTCGAGCTCGCCGCGCTGGAGCAGGAGCGGGAGAACCAGAAGCATTCGGTCGAGATCACCCTGGCCCGGCTGCACGAATCGGACGCGGCGATGGCGGCTGTGGCCGAGCAGCTCGCCCACTTCGGGTCGCTCGCCAAGGCGTCCCGCGGCGAGGCGAACCGGATGGCCGAGGCGATCGCGGTCGCGGAGGCCGAGCGGGACCGCAACCTGTCCGGCCTGGCCGATCTGGAGCAGCGGCTGGCCGACGCCGAGCAGTACGACGATGATGGCGGCGACGAGCCTGACCCCACGGAGCGGGATCGGCTGGCCGAGGAGGCCAAGGCTGGTCGCGCCGCCGAGATGGAGGCGCGGCTGGCGCTGCGGACCACCGAGGAGCGGGCCCGGGCCTTGGCCGGTCGCGCCGACTCGCTGGAACGAGCCGCCCGGCAGGAGCGCGAGGCCCGCGCCCGCGCCATCGCCCGTGCCACTCGCCGGGCTCGTCAGTCCGAGGCGGCGCATGCGGTCCACCTTGCTGCCGGGCACGTGCTGGCCCGGCTGGAGCACTCTCTGCAGCTGGCCGCGGCCGAGCGCGGCGCGATCCAGGCTGAGCGGGCCGGACGCGAGGAGCAGCTGGCCCAAGCCCGTTCCGCGTCGCGCAACCTGACCACCCAGCTGGAGCAGCTCACCAACACAGTGCACCGCGACGCACTGGCCCGGGCCGAGCAGAAGATGCGGCTCGAGGCCCTCTACGAGAAGGCGCTCGGCGAGTTGGGCACCGAGGTCGACGCGCTGATTGCCGAGTACGGCCCGGACCAGCTGGTCCCTCCGCTGCCGTCACCGGATGTGGATCCCGACCAGCCCGGCCCCGAGCTGGAGGGCGAGCCCTTCGACCGCGCCAAGGTGGAGAAGCGGCTCAAGTCCGCCGAGCGCGCGCTCAACCAACTAGGGCGGATCAACCCGCTCGCGCTGGAAGAATTCGACGCGATGGAGGAGCGGCACCGGTTCCTGTCCGAGCAGCTCGACGATCTGAAGAAGTCCCGCCGCGACCTGATGGACATCGTCAAGGAGGTCGACGACCGAGTCGAGCAGGTCTTCACCGAGGCATACCGCGACGTCGAGGTCGCCTTCCAGCACGTCTTCAGCCGGCTGTTCCCCGGTGGTGAGGGCCGGTTGGTGCTGACCGATCCCGGCGACATGCTCGGCACCGGTATCGACGTCGAGGCCCGTCCGCCCGGCAAGAAGGTGAAGCGCCTCTCGCTGCTGTCCGGTGGCGAGCGTTCGCTGGTCGCCGTCGCCTTCCTGGTGGCCCTGTTCAAGGCCCGGCCGTCGCCGTTCTACATCCTGGACGAGGTCGAGGCGGCGCTGGACGACACCAACCTAGGCCGGCTGCTGGAGATCTACGAGGAGTTGCGCGAGAACAGCCAACTCCTGGTCATCACGCACCAGAAGCGCACCATGGAGGTCGCCGACGCCCTGTACGGCGTCACGATGCGCGGCGACGGCGTCTCGGCAGTGATCTCCCAACGAATTCGAGAATCCGAGCCCGCCTAGCCTTCCGAGCGGAGATCGGTTCAACGCGGCCGCGGTGAAGGACATCAGTAACTGGGCCGGCGTGCCGAAGGGGTCGTTCTACAACCACTTCGAGAGCAAGGAGGCGCTGGCCATCGTGGCGCTGGAGCGCTCCGGGGTGGAGCGCCACCTGGAGGATTTCGCCGACACGTCGGTGAAACCGCTCGATCGACTGCGCGGGCACTTCGAGTTCCTCCGCGATGAGGTGGTGGAGTTCGGGTATGCGCGCGGCTGCCTGCTCGGCAACGTCGGCACCGAGATCATCGATCACACCGAGTCGATCCGGGCCAGCGTGCAAGAGGGCATGCAGCGGTGGGCCGACCTGATCAGCGGCGCGCTGACAGAGGCGCAGCAGGCCGGGACCGGCTTGGGCTCGATCCGGATGCGACGGCTAGGTTCCTGCTCAACGCCTGGGAAGGAAGCCTGATCCAGGCCCGTGCGGAGAAGTCGTCCGCTGCCTTCGACACCTTCTTCAAGGTCGCCTTCGGTGTTCTCCTGCAAGTAACCACCCTCGCCCGATGCGTGGGAGAGGTTTCTCCAATGCAGGACGACCGACCACCTTAGGAGTGTTAGCAATGAGCACCTATCGCGCAGTGCAGGCCACCGACGGGGCCTTCGAACTGGTCGAGCGGCCACTGGTCGAACCGGACCGCGACCAGGTCCGGATCGCCGTAGAGGCCTGCGGGGTGTGCCACAGCGACCTCGGCGGCGTGCACAACCTGTTCGGCCACCACCCCGCCGGTACGCCGATCGTGCCAGGTCACGAGGTGATCGGGCGCGTCGATGCGCTCGGAGTCGGCGCGACCGGCTGGACCGTCGGCCAGCGGGTCGGCCTCGGCTATCTCGGTGGTCACTGCGGCGTCTGCGACAACTGCCGCCGTGGCGACTTCGTCTTCTGCACGGACCAGCCGATCGTCGGGGACAGTTCGGACGGCGGCTACGCGGAGTTTGTGATCGCCCGCCGCAGTGGGCTGGTCGCCGTACCGGACGGGCTAGACCCGGTGGAGGCGGCGCCGCTGCTGTGCGCCGGCGTGACCGTGTTCAACGGTTTACGCAAGGGCGCGGCGCGTCCGGGCGATCTGGTCGCCATCCAGGGGATCGGCGGCCTCGGCCATCTCGCCGTCCAGTACGCCGCAAAGCTCGGCCTGCGGGTGGTTGCGATCGCCCGCGGCGCCGAGAAGGAAGAACTCGCCAGGCAGCTTGGGGCGCAGGAGTACATCGACAGCGCCGCGGTCGATCCCGGCGAGGCCCTCCAGGCGCTCGGCGGCGCGACCGTCATCGTCGCCACGGCAGCCAGTGGTGCGTCGATGACTCCGCTGGTCGACGGTCTGGCCGTCCGTGGCAGGTTGATCGTGCTCGGCGCGGCCGACGACCCGATCGAGGTGTCCACCGGATCGCTGGTCTTCGGCGGCCGCAGCATCGAGGGCTCACTCACCGGCACGCCCAGCGAGAACGAGGAGAACCTCGCCTTCTCCCTGGCCAACGATGTCCTGCCGATGGTCGAGGCGCTGCCGCTCGAGAAGGCCGCCGAGGCCTACGCCCGGATGATGTCCGGCGCCGCCCGTTTCCGCATGGTCCTCACCACCAACTGAGCTCCGTCGCCTCAGGCCGTGATCGTCATCGAGGCGATCCGGTCGCCCTGGACGTCGAAGGTGAAGTGGGAAGTCCCGTTGTAGCCATCACCGCCCACCTGGGCGGTGATGGTGACCGGGTTGCCCGGGGTGGAGACGGCGACGTCTGAGAAGGTGGCATGAACGCCGATCAGTTCGCCGTCGCTCCAGGACCGGATCCGCTCGGGGCCGCGGAACTGCCGGCCCCAGTCGTCCACGAAGCCGTCCGGGGCGAAGGCCGCGACGAAGGCGTCGGTGTCCTGCTCGTCGATCGCGGTGAGGGCTTGCCGGACCGCTGCGGGGAGGGCGTCGCCGGTACTCATGTCGCGACGATAGGCACAGAGTGTTTCCACTGCCAACCGCGGGATCTCCTTGAACCGGTTCCGCTTTTCAGCCGTGTGGTGGGTGTCGGGGGTCACGCAGTCAGGCGGTGACCTCAGCCCAAGGAGACACCCATGAATCGCTCCCGGTTCGCCTTCGTCGTCGGGACGGCCGCACCCGGCCTGTCCACGCTCACCGCCTGCGGTGGCGGTGGCCCCGACTCAAGCGGTCAGAGCAGCACCAGCCAATCCGCCCCGGCCAGCAGCCAGCCGGCAGGCGCGAGCGTCAAGCTGGCCACCGCCCAGGCCCACAAGCTCGGCACCGCCGTGGGCACGGTAAGCCGGGCTGACGGCAGCAAGCAGCTAACGCTAGGGGGTTTGCCGCTGTACCAGTTCGCGAACGACACCAAGGCTGGCGATGTCAAGGGCCAGGCCTTGGGCGGGATCTGGTGGGTCGTCGGCCCGGACGGCAAGAAGATCACCACCCAGGTCTCGGATTCCGGCAACAACGGCTACTGAGCAGACCAATGAACACACCGAACTTTGTCCTGCGGGGTCTCCTCCGGACGGTAGCTGCCGCCCAGCGGGTTCGGTGGTC
>JAWWPC010000286.1:0-2633 GCA_033851055.1 Kribbellaceae bacterium
TTCGACATCGAATTCTACTTCCTCTGAGAAGGAGGAGGACCACGAAGGATCCGAGACCGTGCCACATGGTTCCAATCTGAAGATTCGACACGCGCGCGGAACGGAGCCAATCCGAAGGATCCGGGCCCGTGCCGAGCCGACCGAACGTGCTGCGTAGGGCTTCGGCGCATTGCTCTTCGCGGCCTGGCCGGACTTCCGCAGATGATGGGCACACGAGAGGCCGAATCTGGACGTTGACCAGCGGGAATGCTGAGGAAGCTGGGATCGGGTCGTGTTACTACACGCGCGGATGGGCCGTCAGCGGGAGGCTACGCGCCCGAAGTGGTGAGTCACCTGCGCGGTCGGGATTCCGATCACTGAGTGTGGCTCGTAGTGGGCCAGCTGCAGGTCACGCATCACCGAGCTGCGCGTATCCCTTCGCTGTGACTCCCGCAAGAGCATCTCTACAAGCCAACACCGTCTGCCCAAGTCACGTCCAGCGACACACCGCAAGGCGTGTGCCTACAGGTTTTTGGCTCGAGGGACCAACCGCACGTCTCCCACTAGGCACGATGCTCCTGATCAAGCCAGAATATGCCTACGAACTGCGGAACTCCGGCCTGGGGCATCGAAACATCCTCTGGGTGGCGACCACCACTCACTCGGTCGCGAACGGCGACGTCATATCGGCGGTCACCGCGGCGGGCGCGTTCGCCCTGCTGGTCCTGTTGGGCCCCATGAGGGTCTCGAAGATGGCTGGCAGGCACCTGCGGGTGGACGAATACGCCACCGTCACCGGGCTGCGGCTCGGTGAGCAGCTGCAGTGCGGCACCACTCTCGTTAGGCAGTTGCACATACGTCTCCATGAGCACATCAGCCGGCAGATCGACCGCCGCATGCGGTGCCACTGCGTGCACGGTGACCGGGCGAACGTCCTCAACTCGGCATTATGCAGGTGATCTTTGTCAAGTAGATCATGTTGCTTCGATGTCGTCGAGGCGCTCGAGGAGGTGCTGGAACAGTTGCTGGCGTCCGGTCTGCTGCTTCGTTTCGGCGTCATCGCGTTGGCGTTGCAGGGTGGGCCGGAACTCGATGGTGGGTTGGAAGTAGGTGCAGGTCTGGCAGATCGATTCGAAGGTGCAGTCGAGTTGTGATGGTCTTGCGCAGTAGCCGTTTCCGAGCATGCGGTAGTGCTCACGGCGCAGTCTGGTCATGTTCGGTCCTGCGGCGTCGGCAGGCAGCGGGGTGTGGTGGCCATAGAGTGCTTCCACTTTGTCGGTGACCGCGAAGTATTCCTCGGCGACGGTGCGGTTGGCGATTTTGGCGTAGCGCAGGGTCATGTCGAGGCTGTGGTGACCGAGTAGTGCGGCGATTGCTTCCAAGCTCATGCCGCGGTTGATCGCTTGGGTGGCAAGGGTATGGCGCAGTTGGTGTGGATGGATGTGGCCCAGCCCGGCGGAGGCCGCGGCCTTGTTGATTAAGCGGGTGACGGTGTGCCGATCCAGCGGACGACCGTTTTCTCGTGGCAGCAACAGCGGATGATCCGGGCTGACGTATGCCTGCCGATAGTCGTCGATCAGGGTGACCAGGTGTGGGTGCAGTGGCAGGTAGCGGTCGTCGTGCAGCTTGCCGACTGGGGCGTGCAGCCAGTGACCGGCGCCGATGAGCACGACCGCGTCGGCGCTTAGGCTGATGAACTCGCTCACCCGTAACCCGGTGCGCAGCAACACCTCACAGACCACCCGGGTCAGCTGCCGAGGCTGGGCCTGCGCAGCGCGCAAGAACTGTGCCGTAGCCGGATCATCGAGTGCCTTGGGCAGCGGCCGGTCTTGGTGGGGCAGGTCACCGGGCACGATAGGCACCCGGTCTGGAGCGTCATCCCAGCCCCATTCGGCGAGGCGGACGAAGAACATCCGTAACGGGCCCAGACGGTGAGCGATCGTGTTGGTGGTGACCCGCCCGCTGGTGCGGCCAGGCCGAAGAGCCAGCCAGGGCTTGTAGCCCTCGATGTGCCGACGACGCACACCGGCCACGGACACGACATCGGGTTGGGCCTCGAGCAGGAACGCCACGAAACTGCGCAACGCCAGGTCAACGCCACCGACGCTGCGGGGCCGCAGTGAGCAGGCCACCTGCTGCAGGTAGCCGCGCATCGTGGCCGCCAGCACCGGCCGGGACACGGCCAACTCATCCCAGGTGGGGAGCAGTTGCGCGCTCATCGGGCGCCACCGAAGACCGGAACAGGAAGGTCTACGAGGACTTGTGCGTCGATCGCCTCGGCGGCTCGCCGGTATTGGCTGGCCAGCCAGTCATCGGCCAGATGCAAATAGATCCGGGTGGACTCAATCGAGGCGTGCCCGGCCTGAGCCTGCACCGCTTCCAGCGCCATGCCCGCCTCACGCAACCGGGTCAGGCAGGTGTGCCGCAGCTGGTGGCAGGTGCCGTGGCGCAGTCCCGCACGGCGCCGGGCACCGGCAAGCACTTCATCCAGTCCGGCGGCGGTCAGCGGTGATCCACGGCGGGCCCCCTTGAGCACGACGAACACCTTTTCGGTGGTGGTATCGGCGGGCCGTTCGGCATCGAGGTAGGCGGCAACCGAGTCGAAGAACCGGGACGAGACAGGGATCAGTCGCTGATGCCCGCCCTTGCCCTCG
>JAWWPC010000156.1:0-23197 GCA_033851055.1 Kribbellaceae bacterium
TCCCCATCGCCGCAACGTACCCACTCACCGCCGTGCGCGACGCCTATCAGGCCTTGGCCGACCGCAAGACCCACGGGCGCATCGTGCTGCACCCCCAAGATCTCGTCTGAACCACCCTCGTCCCACAGTTGGGTAGGCCGTATGGCGAGGTGCCCGCCGGTTTGCGGGTCCTTTTCCTTACGGCCCCCCGCCGAACCGGACGTGCCAGTTTCCCGGCATCCGGCTCTCCAGTGATTTATGCCGTGTTTGCGGTTGGTGGCCGTTGGGCGTGGATGTGGTCATGGCAGGGCGTGCAGACCAGGAGGGTCTTGCGTCGCTTTGCCGCCATGGCTGTGGCCCATGCCGGTTGGCCGGGGCCGGGGGCACGACCACATGGCCCATTGGGGCGACGGTGGGGCGGTCTGTCAGGAGTTCGCGCATGGTCGGTGGCCGGTCGACGGGGATCCCGTGACGCTGGGGACGGTTGGCAACGATGGCAGAACGGCTTGCCCGTCTCGGTCCTCAGAAGCGTCGCGAGCACACGCGCGCGATCACGTCGAGTTCTTCCTCCCGGGTCAACCCGAATCGACGGGTACGGGTGAGACCGCGGGCGATCTCGTCGGCCATGGTGTCCCGCATGATCTCGTCGAGCGAGCGGTACACGAGGCCAGGCGCCAGGTTCTGCATGGCCGCCATCGGCCGCCATCTGCCGGCCATCTGCTCGGGCATCCACAGGGGGAGCGAGCGCTGCCCTGGTTCAACGCCGAGTTCGACGAGACGCTCGGGCGGCACCACCACCTGCTTGCCGGTGAAACCTGCCGCCCGGGCAGCGGCGGTGAGCATCTCAGCGAAGGTCCACAATTCGCCCCTTATGCCGAAGACTCCGTTATAGCCCGCGTCCGCCGCACCGACGAGCCAGGCGGCGAAGTCCCTCGCGTCGATGAACCCGACGGGCTGGTCCTCGATGGCAGGCACGAGCACCGGACCATCCCCCGCAAGGCTGAACCGGGCTGGCCAGTAGCCCGATCGGTCGCTGCGGTCGCCGGGACCGCCGATCAGGCCGACCCTGGCGATGGTGGCGCGGTCGCCCATGGCGTCGAGGACAGCCGTCTCGCAGGCCACCTTCGCAGCGCCGTCCTCTGGGTCCGTCGCGGTGTCACTGGCCAGCGGCGCAACGGTTTCGCCCAGTTGCTTCACACCCATGTACACCGCGCCGGACGACACGTACGTCCAGTGCGCGGCGCGGTCGGCGAGCGCGGCAACGGCGGTCCTGGCCTGGCCCGGCTGCCAGGTCACGTCAATGACCTCGTCCCAATCGCGATCGACCAGCTCGTCGTAGGCGTTTGGACGCGTGCGATCGGCCCGCACGAACCGTGCGCCCGCTGGCGCTCTCGCCTTCGACCCCCGTGCCAGGCGTGACCTCGATTCCCTGTGCGATCGCGATTTCGGCGACAAAACGAGCCACCCACCCCGTGCCGCCGAGAACAAGAAGGTTGTTCCCCGTCATTGCGCTGCCTCCACGGTCCGGCCCAGGTAGCCGGCCAGCCGGTCTGCGGCGGTGGCGTCCGGCGGAATCGGTTGGATCTTGGCGATCGGCGCGCCCTCGCGCGGTTTGCTACCGAGCCGGGCCCGGTAGTGGGTCTCGACGAAGTCGACGAGCTCCGGGTCGTAGTCGGTGGGGTGGCTGGTGGCCACGGCGAGGTCCCACAGGTGCGCAACCAGATCGGTGATCCGGCGTTCGGTCAGCTTCGCCACGGACATCTGGTCCCATCCGGGTGGAGACTGTCCGCGCCGGGGCCCCTGGCGCGGACGACTCCGCACGCGTGTCAGCCAAACCCTGGAGAACCGAGGCTTTGGGGTCCGCCCCGAGATGGTCGACGTCCCGGTCGGGCGGCGTCTCACCCCTGATCCACGCGAGACAGAGCAGATCCCCCAGGAGCAGATGGTTCAGCACGTCCCGTACCGTCCACTCCGAACAGGGAGTGGGCAATGAAAACTGGTCCTCGCTGATCGAGCCGGCGATCTCGGCGGTGATCATCGTGGCCCTGTCGACCGCGTTCATGATGTCCATCCCAATCACCCGATCTTCCTGATACTTCTGATTCATGGCGGCGAGTCTGACCCGTCATCCACGACGTCGCGTCGGGAGAGGCGCGCGATCAGCTGTCAAAGGAGGCGGCGTCCGGCTGGGGCGTAGTGGCGGGCTCGCTGGTCCAGCTGGCCAGCAGGCGCAGGGCGTGCTCGGACGGGGATCCGGGCTTGGCGGTGTGGAGGCCGAGCGTCTGGTCGGGGTCACCGGTGGGGTTGAGGGCTTCGTAGTCCAGGGTGAGGTCGCCGACCACGGGATGGTGGTACTGCTTGGTGCCGTGGGTGCGGCTGAGGACGTCGTGGTCGGCCCACCAGCGGCGGAAGTCCCTGTTGCGCAGGGAGAGGTCGCCGATCAGCTCGGCGAGCTGGGGGTCGTGCGGTTGGTGTCCGGCGTACAGGTGCAGGGAGGCGACGATGCCACGGGCTGCGGACTCCCAATCGGTGTACAGCTCGCGGACTGATTCGTCGAGGAAGACGTAGCGTGCCATGTTCCGCTCGCGGTGCGGCAACGCGTCGAAGTCGGTATAGAAGGCCCGGGCCAGGCGGTTGCTGGCCAGGACATCCAGCCGACGGCCGAGGACGATAGCCGGGATGTCGGTCAAGGTATCCAACACTCGGTACAGGCCTGGACGGACGCGTTGCGGCGACATCGGGCGCCGCCGCGTGCGGGTGGGCCTGGCCACGGCGAAGAGGTGGCTGCGCTCCGTGTCGTTCAGGTGTAGCGCGCGGGCGACGGCGTCCAGCACGGACTCGGAGACGTTGAGGCTGCGGCCGCGCTCCAGACGCACGTAGTAGTCCACGCTGACCCCGGCGAGCTGGGCGACCTCTTCCCGGCGCAGGCCCGGCACGCGGCGGGTTCCTTGCTGCGGGGACAGGCCGGCTTCCTTGGGGGTGATCCGGGCCCGGCGCGAGCGCAGGAACTCTCGAAGCTCTGTGTTTCCTCCGGCTCCGGACGAGTGGTCGTTCATGGTGTCCAGAGTAGGACCGGAGCGGTGGCGCGGAGCGGTCCATGAGGGGGTCTGACAGACCCCCGGTAGGCCAGACCCCGGGTAGAAGCATGCCTCTCTGACGTGTGGGGACGGGGCGATGCCAGTGGTTGCCTGGATGTGCAGCCACCGACGGTGACCTGGCCGGAGGGGCAATGATCGGGAAAGAGGAAGAGATGAAGCACAGGACGCTTGGCGGAACAGGCATGTCGGTCAGCGAGTTCGCGCTCGGGGCGATGATGTTCGGGGCGATGGGCAACACCGACCATGACGAGTCGGTGCGGATGATTCACACCGCGCTGGACGCGGGCATCAACTTCGTCGACACGGCCGATGTCTACTCCGGGGGCGAGTCGGAGGAGATTGTCGGCAAGGCGCTCGAGGGTCGCCGCGACGACGTGGTTCTGGCGACGAAGTTCTCCTTGCCGATGGGGTCGGACGCCAACCACCGCGGCGGCTCGCCGCGTTGGATCATCCGGGCGGTCGAGGACAGCCTGCGGCGACTCGGCACCGATTACATCGATCTCTACCAGATGCACCGTCCGGATCCCAGCACGGACATCGACGAGACGCTGTCGGCGCTCTCCGATCTGGTCCGCTCGGGCAAGGTCCGGGCGATCGGTTCATCGGTCTTCCCCGCTGAGCAGATCGTCGAGGCGCAGTGGACCGCGGAGCGGCGCGGTCACCACCGTTTCCGCACGGAGCAGCCGCCGTACTCGATCCTCCTGAGGGGCATCGAGTCCTCGGTATTGCCGACCGTGCAGCGCTACGGCATGGGGGTCCTGACCTATGGGCCGCTGAGCTCCGGCTGGCTGTCCGGGCGCGTGAACCCGACCGAGGGCAGTCACCGCGCGGGGCTGGGCGCGCGGATGTTCGACCTGACGGTGCCGGCGAATCGGGTGAAACTGGAGGCCGTCGAGCAACTGTCGAAACTCGCGGCCGAGGCGGGACTGCCGCTCACGCATCTGGCCACGGCGTTCGTCAGGTCGCACCCCGCAGTCACATCGGTCCTCATCGGCCCCCGCAAGCGCGAACATCTGCAGGACCTGCTGGCCGGCGCCGACGTCGTACTAAGCGAGGACGTGCTGGACCGGATCGACGAGATCGTGCCTCCGGGCGCCAACCTCAACCAGGACGACGTCTACTACGTGCCACCGGCCCTCGAGGACAAGCGTCTGCGCCGGCCACCAAGCGCCACCGATGGCCGCACACGCTCCGACTGAGCTGGCGATCGTGGCCTACGAGCTTCCGGCGTCCAGGAGAGAAAGGGAAGCTATTTCGACGAGATCCTGTTCTCGGGCCAATACATATCGTCGGAAGTCTGCCAGTTCGGCGGCAAGACTCTCCCTGCAGCGAATTACCTGCTTAGCCGCTGATCGGCGTGGCCAATCCGCTGGTGGATGCGATCACCGAGCGAGATGGCGAGTGTCTGCCGTGCGACCTGAACCTCAGGAGATGGCGTCGGGCTTGCCTGTTTCCCGCGACATGGCAGAGGTTGTCGAGGCCGCCGATGCTGTTGTGGCGACCGGAATGACCTTGAGCAACGGCAGTTTCGACGTTCTGCTTGACCGTTGCCTGCAGCAAGAGATCCCTTTCCCCTTCTCCCAGTTCAGCTCCCGCCCGTCGAGCCTGTACCGCTATCGCCAAAACCCAGCGCGCTGAGGCGTCATCGGTCCGCGGTGACCAGCCGACCGGGGAATCCGGGATAGAAGGGTGGCAACCCTGAGGTTCTGGGTGGTCCGTTGGACGGTGGTCCGGGATATCGTTCCGCCCATGGAGAACCTGCCCGAGCGCCAGAACCCACACGCACACCTGCGCGCCTCCGATACCGATCGCGACCAGGTCGTCGAAGTACTGCGGGATGCGCTGATGACGGGCCGGCTCACGCAGGACGAGCACGCCGAGCGGCTCGAACAGACGCTGAAGGCCCGCACCCTCGGTGAGCTCGAGCCGATCACCCAGGACCTGGCTGTACCTGGGCAGACCATGCCACGACCAGCAGCCTCAGCCTCTTCGTCGACGAGCGTCGTACCGATCGAGGAGCCGACCAACCCCGCGGACAGCTTCGACACCGTGATCGGCATCTTCGGCGGCGGCGAGCGCAACGGCCGCTGGCGGGTGAAGCGCCGCACCAACGCGTTCGCCATGTTCGGCGGCTGCGACCTGGACATGACGAACGCGGTCTTCGAGGGCCGCGAGGTCACGGTCTACGCCTTCGCCATCTTCGGCGGGATCGACATCACCGTGCCGACGGGCGTGGAGATCCGCAACCGCGGCGTCGGCATCTTCGGCGGTTTCGGCGGCCGCGGGACACAGGACATCGACCCGACCGCCCCTGTCGTCACCATCAAGGGCCTCGCCCTCTTCGGCGGCGTCAGCGGCCAGGCTGTCAAGCCCAAGAAACGCAAGCACCACGGCGAGTTGGGCCACTGAGCCCGGCAGTCAGATCCAGGCCTTGAACCACATCCGGCTGAGCCAGTCCGGGTGCGGGAGCACCGTGTCGGTCAGGATCGGCCAGATGTAGACGAAGTTCAGTACCACCAGGACGACGAACGCCCCCACTGCGGCGCTTCCGATCAACCGGCGCGGCGTGGACGCCTGCAACGCGACCCGGGCTGGTCCCAGGATCCGGCCGAGGATGAGCGCCACCGCCATCACCGTGAACGGGATCATCGTCACCGCATAGAAGAAGAAGATCGGCCGGGTGTCGAACATGAACCAAGGCAGCCAGGCCGTCATGAACCCCACGATCGGGACTCCGAAGCGCCAGTCCCGCTGGCCGATCCAGATGATCAGTGCGGCGATCAGAGCCAGCGCGCCGGCCCACCACAGCAGCGGCGTACCGATGGCCGAGATCACCGACAGGCAGTTGGTACCGGCCGGCGCCTTGCAGCCCGCCGTACCGGGTTTGATGTCGTTGACCGCGTCGAAGCCGATCGGGCGGGCGATGATCGGCCAGCCGGCCGGGTTGGCCGAGTACGGATGGGTGGCGTGCTTGATGTAGTCGCCGGTGTGGAAGGCCAGCACTTCCTGGTGGTAGTGGATCAGCGACCGGAAATCGTCCGGGACCATCTTCATCACGCCGTGCGCGGGGTTCTTGGACGCGTAGTCGTGGTCGTAGGCGTTGTCGTGCAGCAGCCAACCGGTCCAGGTCGCGGTGTAGGTGACGCCCGCGACGAGCACGATGCTGACGAACGCCGGGATGCCGTCGACCAGCGCGGACTTCCAGAACGGATGCCGTACGCCGAGGGCCCGGCGCGCCCCGAGATCCCAGGCGAAGACGAGGATGCCGAATCCCGCGAGCACCCAGATGGCGGACCACTTCGTGCCCAGCGCGAGGCCGAAGCACACCCCGGCGGCGATACGCCACGGGCGGACCAGCAGCCAGCGGCCGACGGTACGCCGTTCGCCCGGGGCGGTCCCGCTGTCGAGCGAGTCGGCATGGCGCCGGCGGGTCCAGTCGCGGTCACAGATCAGGCAGGAGACAGCGCAGATCAGCCAGAACGCGAGGAAGATGTCGAGCAGCGCGACCCGCGACATGACGAAGTGCAGCCCGTCGACGGCCAGCAGCAAACCGGCGATGCAGCCGATCAGGGTGGATCGGGTCATTCGCCGGACGGTGCGGATCAGTACCAGCACAGTCAGCGTGCCGAAGAGGGCGGGCATGAAGCGCCAGCCGAAGGTGTTCATCCCGAACAGTTGCTCGCCGGCCGCGATCATCCACTTGCCGACCTCAGGGTGCACGGTCAGGCTCGGGGCGTCCTTGAACACGTTCAGGTTGCCGGCCAGGATCTGCTTGTCCGCGATCCCCTCGGGCTTGTCGATGAACTGCCGGGCGTAGCCATACTTCAGCAGCGAGAACGCGTCCTTGGCGTAGTAGGTCTCGTCGAAGACGAACTTGACCGGGTTGCCGAGGTTCCAGAACCGCAGGATCGCCGCCATCGCGGTGATCGCCAGGGTCGCGATCCAGCCGCCGTCGAAGTCGCGCGGCATCGGTGGATGCAGTCGGTCCTTCAGCGGCGGCAGCCGCCGCCCGAGCGCGTCTTTGCCGAGCGGCTCAAGCGCTTCGGCGGAGCTGTCCCGCCCCTTGTCGGGCTTCGCGGTGTCGTCGTCGATCACGGCAGTCACGGTGGCCATCGTACGGAGCCCCTCGTGTCACCGCCCGCCCGTACGCCGTCTTGCTGTCCGGAGGAGCTTCTACACTCTGATCCATGAGCACCCCACGGGAAGCTGCTTGGCCGCCAGCGTGGTTCGGAGCTGGTGGGGCCAGTCGCCCGGACCCGACAGAGCACATCGACGAAATCCTGCGCGACGAGTTCGGTCGTTGTCCCGCGTGATCTTCGTTCGGCCAAGCCACGTCAATGCATTCACTCTCCTCCCATGACCGGGCGACTGATTCTTGCGGGAACGCCGATCGGGGACCTGGGGGACGCGACGCCGCGGCTGGCGCGAGTGCTCGGGGAGGCCGACGTAGTGGCCGCCGAGGACACCCGCCGGTTGCGCCGGTTGACTACCGAGCTCGGGATCACCGTGACCGGGCGGGTGACCAGCTTCTTCGAGGGGAACGAGCGGCAGCGGACCGACGAACTGGTCGCGCTGCTCACCGACGGGCAAACCGTGGTCGTGGTGACAGATGCGGGCATGCCGAGCGTGTCGGACCCCGGATACCGCCTGGTGGCGGCGGCGATCGAGGCCGGCGTACCGGTGAGCGCCGTACCGGGACCGTCGGCGGTGCTGACCGCGCTGGCCGTGTCCGGCCTGCCGGTGGACCGATTCACCTTCGAGGGATTCCTGCCGCGCAAGCCGGGGGAGCGGGCCAAGCGCCTGGCCGCCCTGTCCGCGGAGCAGCGCACGATGGTGTTCTTCGAGGCGCCACACCGGCTGGCTGCGTCCTTGGCGGATATGGCCGAGGCGTTCGGAGCCGACCGTCGTACGGCGGTGTGCCGCGAGCTGACGAAGACCTATGAAGAGGTCAAGCGTGGTGGTGCGGCCGAACTGGCGGAGTGGGCAGCAGAGGGCGTCCGAGGCGAGATCACCGTTGTCGTGACCGGGGCGGACCCTTCGGCTCGCGAGCTGGGCCCGGCTGAGCTGGCAGCGGAGGTGGCCGCCGACGAGGAGGCCGGGACGACCCGCAAGGAGGCCATCTCGGACGTAGCCAAGCGCTACGGCGTCCCCAAGCGAACCGTCTACGACGCAGTCCTCGCCGCCCGCAGGTCCTGACGGGACAAAGGGCGCACTAAGATTTCCCTATGTCCGAAGCTGGCCGCGATCTCGGGAACGAGAAGGCCTTTTACGTCACCACCCCGATCTACTACGTCACGGCCGCGCCGCACATCGGCAGCGCGTACACGACGGTGGCCGGGGACGTCCTGACCCGCTGGCACGCCCAGCGCGGTGAGCGTAAGTGGTACCTGACCGGTACCGACGAGCACGGCGAGAAGGTGATGCGCAGCGCCCAGGCGCAGGGCATGTCCCCGAAGGAGTGGACGGACAAGCTCGTCGAGGAGGCCTGGAAGCCGGCCTGGGCCGACGTCGACATCGACTACGACGACTTCATCCGGACCACCGAGAAGCGGCATACCGAGCGGGTCCGGGACTTCTGGCAGACGCTGTACGACAAGGGTGACGTCTACAAGGGCGAGTACGAAGGCCTGTACTGCGTCGGCTGCGAGGAGTTCAAGCTGCCCGCCGACATCCGGGTCGACGAGGACGGCACCAAGCGGTGCATGATCCACGGCACCGAGCTGGAAGTGGTGTCGGAGACGAACTACTTCTTCAGGTTGTCGAACTATGCCGACAGGCTGCTGGAGCTGTACGAGTCGCAGCCGGACTTCGTCGCGCCCGAGAGCGCCCGCAACGAGGTGGTTTCGTTCGTCAAGCAGGGCCTGCAGGACCTCTCGATCACCCGGTCGACCTTCGACTGGGGCATCCCGGTTCCGTGGGATGAGGACCACGTCCTCTATGTCTGGATCGATGCGCTGCTGAATTACGTCACCGCGGCCGGATACGGCTCGGACCCGGAGCGGTTCGAGCAGCTCTGGCCGGTCGACGTGCACCTGGTCGGCAAGGACATCCTGCGCTTCCACGCGGTGATCTGGCCCGCCATGCTGATGGCCGCCGGAGTCGCCGTACCGAAGCAGGTCTTCGCGCACGGCTGGCTGCTGGTCGGTGGCGAGAAGATGAGCAAGTCGAAGCTGACCGCGATCGCGCCGCACGAGATCACCGACCACTTCGGCTCCGACGCCTTCCGGTACTACTTCTTGCGGACCATCCAGTTCGGTTCGGACGGGTCCTTCGCCTGGGAGCACTTGAACGCGGTCTACAACTCCGAGCTCGCCAACGGCCTCGGTAACCTGGCCAGCCGGATCGCGGCGATGGTCGGCAGGTACTTCGACGGCGTCCTGCCCGAGGCGACCGACCACGGACCAGCCGAGCAGGCCCTGGCCGACAAGCTGGCTGCTTCTGCCCAGGCGGCGGATCGGGCAATCGACACACTTGCCTTCCACGATGCGCTGGCCGCGATCAACGACCTGGTCGGCGCGGTCAACGGCTACGTCTCCGAGCAGGAGCCGTGGAAGGTTGCGAAGGACCCGGACGCCAAGGCGAGGCTGGCGACGATCCTCTATACCTCGGCCGAAGTGCTGCGGGCGGTGGCGGTGCTGCACAACCCGACGATGCCGAAGACGGCGGCCAAGCTCTGGACCCTGCTAGGCGCCGAAGCCAAGCTTGGTGCCCTCAAGGACCAGCGGATCCAGGAGGCCGGCACCTGGGGCCAACTCCCCGTCGGCTCCACCCTGGTCAAGGGCGACTCCCTCTTCCCCCGCCTGTCGGACGACGCCGGCTGAAGCTCAGAGGCGAGAGATCTGGCCAGGGTTTCCTGACTGCCAGTGGCTGGGCACGAAGACCCGCTCCTGGTGTCGGCAGAAGCCCAGGCAGACAGGGCAGTTGGTAGAACTACAGCCGAATAGCACCCAAAGGCCGTAGGGCTCCGGAGCGCTTCGGCGTTTCTCGCTCAACGCGACCTTGCAGTGCAAACAGCGCGGTGCGGGCACGAGGGTGTCGGCGGCTTCCCTTCGGCGCCCGAGCGACCAAAGGGTTCGCAGGAGCCGTAGCGGCCACGGGCCGACATGCAGCCGTATCGCGCGTCCAGGCGTATCCACCTTGGCTTGGCCGACGTAGGCCGCCGGAGACTTCCTCCGTCGGTTCGGGTAAGGCTCGGGTCTTCGCCTGTCGGGTCGGATCCTGGTCATGGGGCCCTCACTCTGTGGCCACCGCACCGGGTCCCCGGTGGGTCAGAGTCTTTGTTAGGACCAGAGTCCGGCCAGAACGAGCGCCGGGGGAAGGACCGCGGCGACGTCCGCACAGACCGTCACGGCGGATGTCGACCCGTATCGATCCTCCGGAGCGTCATGGTCACTCCCTGTCGGGGTACGCCGGTGCAAGCTCACCGCGCCGCTGCAAACGTACCCCGCGGACGAGGACAAGCAGTGTGACGGTCGACACTTGCAGGAAGGGCCGCCCATTCATGGATGACATCAGGATCGATGAAGGGCCCAAATGTGGCGTCTCGGGGAGATGCGTGACGCTTTTCTACAATCCACCCGCGCCCGTTTCGCCGTACTGTCGGACGACCGCCGAAACGAGGGAGTGGAGAACAATGCCTAATCAACGGCCTCATCAACGGGCTGACCATGTGGCCACCGTGGAGACCGACATCAGTGCGTCGCCCGCTCAGGTCTGGTCCGCATTGACCGACCCGGAACAGATCAAGAAGTTCATGTTCGGCACCGACGTGCAGACCGACTGGCAGCAGGGCAGCTCGATCGTCTGGAAGGGCGTGTACGAGGGCAAGGAGTACGAGGACAAGGGCCAGATTCTCGAGATCGAGCAAGGGCGCCGGCTGAAGGTCACTCACTTCAGCCCGCTCAGCGGCCAGCCGGACGTCCCGGAGAACTACCACACCCTCGTCTACGAGCTGGAGGACCGCGGCAGTACGACGCACCTCACGCTGAGCCAGGACAACAACGCCAGCGAGGAGGAGGCCGAGCACTCCCGCGGCATGTGGGCGATGCTGCTCGACGGCATCAAGGAAGCGGTCGAACGCGGCTGACCGGCCGTCGTCAAGGATCGTACCGGCGTTGCTGAGCCTATGGCTTCAGACGCTGCAGAGCTATGCTGCAAGACCGATGCGCCCCTGTCGGCCATCAACAGAATGTTGATGTGCAGTGTCTCTGAGGGGTGGATCAGGCGATGCTGTTGTCTGCGCCCGCGGCCGGGCGGTCACGGATCGGGTTGGTCGTCCTCTGGCTGCTGGTTCCCGCGGCGGCGATCGTGCTGCTCGCCGGGATCGGCGACCCAATTGACGAGACAGCGAGCTACCTGATCACCTGGCTGCTCTCCGTACTCGTGCCAGGAGTGCTGCTCTGGCGTGCTCTGGCCGGCGGGCGCTCGGTGGCCCAGGACCTCGGCTTCGGGGCGGTGCTCGGCATTGCCTGGCAGCTGGCAATGTGGGCCGTCTGTACGGCAATCGGGCTGCCGCAGCTCCAGTGGGTCGCCATCGCAGGGCTCGTACTGACGTTCCTCCTGGTCCCGTCGCTACGGCAGCACCTCGGGCTGCGCGGCACGAGCCCGGCGCCGGCCACTTGGTGGCACCTCTTGACAGTGGTAGCACTCCTCTTGGCGATGGTCAGAACCGTGGCGGGGATCCTGCGGCTGATGCCGTTGCCACCAGTGGCCTTCGCCCGGAATCAGGACGTTTGGTACCAGCTTGGCCTCGTCCAACTCCTTCGGCACGACGTGCGACCGTCCGACCCGTCAGTACTCGGCGAACCTTTGATCTATCACTGGTTCGCCAACGCCTCGATAGCCAGCCAGTCGGTGATGTCCGGGGTCGAGCCGCCGCAGGTCCTGATGCACCAGTGGCCTCTCACCTTCGTCTTGAGCCTGGTGCTGGCTGGTTGGGCCGCGGGTGAGGCGCTCAGCGAGCGTGCCTGGGTCGGGCCGATCGCCGGCGCGCTGGCCGGAGTCCTGCCGGGCAACCTGCAGCTTGCCGCCACACCGCCGGTCGCGATGTCCAGCGCGCAACAACTGCAAGCCCCGAGTGGATCGTTGGCCGTACTCGTGATGCTCGGCCTCGTCGGACCCACGGTGCTCATCCTGCGACGGCAGGGCACCAAGGGCGTCTGGGCGGCGATGGTCCTGCTGCTCGCCTTGTCCGCCGGCACGAAGCCGACCCTCTTGCCGATCATGGTATTCGGCTGCGTGGCCGCGGGTCTGTTCGCCTGGTTAGCGGAGCGCCGCTTTCCCTGGCATCAGGTTGCGCTTGCTGCCCTGGCAGTCGGGTTCTTAGCGGCGGCAAGCGCCGTCAATCTGATGGGCAGCACCGGTGGGAGCCGCCTCCAATTGCTCGCCGCCCTGAGAACGATGCCGTTCTACAAGCAGGTCACGGGTGACAAGTCCTACCCGGCGACCGGTGGCTGGGTGGTGCCCTCGCTGGCCTCCGGTAACGCCGCAATATTGTTGTTCGCGGCGACCTTGCTGGCCTGGTACCTGTTCGTCAGCCTGCCCCAACTGTTCTCCCTGCTCGGTACGACGCTGAGCCCGGTGCGGCGAGATCCGGCGTACTGGTGGGCGGCTGGTTGTGTCGCGGCGGGGACCGGGATCACCCTCGTGCTCTCGCATGCGGGCTATTCCGAGTACTACTTCCTGCGGACCGTCGTGGCGCTCAGCGTCGTCGCCGCGGCGGCGATGGCGGCCGGCGTGACGGGGGAGCAGATCCGTGACAGGCGGGTCTGGATGCCGCTGGTCATCGCGGCCACCACGGGCTTCGTGACGGCCGGCTTGATCCGCTGGTCGTGGCCGTACAACCCCCATACCGATACCGTCAGTGGAGCGATCGTCGCTCTGGTGGTGCCATTCCTCGTCCTGGCTGGAGTCGGGGCGGTGGTCATCCTGTGGATCAACCGGAGCCGCAAGCCGGCGGCGATCGCCGTGCAGGCGATGGTTCTCGTGATGGCGGCCAGCCTGCCGGCTCAACTGAACGCGCTGTCCAGTTCCGTGCGCGACGCCGTCGAGCACCGGCCGCTGCCTCCCGGTGGTGGGGGCCGGATCTGGCTGTCCCAGGACCAGCAAGCGGCCATGCTGTGGCTGCATGACAACGCGGCCGCAACGGATGTGGCCGTCAGTAATGTCTTCTGTATGCCGGTGCGGTATCGGCCGCGCTGCCCGGACGACGCGTTCTGGGTCTCCGGACTGAGCGGCTTGCAGCAGTACCTCGGCGGCTGGGCCTACGCGCCGGAGAATCTCCGGCGGACCAAGCACAAGAGGAGCTTCCTGACCCAGCCATCGCCGTGGCCGGGTCGGTTGCGCGACAGCCTGGACGCCGTCGAGAGGCCGACGCCGGAGCTACTGACCAGACTTTCCGCGGTGGAGGGAGTCGACTGGGTCGTAGCCGATCTCCGGGCCGGCCCGGTGTCACCTGCGCTCGACCAACTCGCCGTACGCCGGTTCCAAAACGGCGGCGTGCGGATCTACCACTTGCGGTAAGTACATGGCAGCCAGAGCGCAGCTGAGCTCCCGGCACCTGGCATCATTCCCGGATGACGGGGATGATGCCAGCTATCACCGCCCGATCAGCCTGGCTGCTGGTCCCGGTCAGCGCTGTCCTGCTGCTCGTCCGGATCGGCGATTCTGGTGGCGAGAGCGTCCGCTACCTGCTCACCTGGATGGTCGCGATCCTGCTGCCCGGGACCTTGTTGTGGCGGGCCCTGGTCGGCGGTCGATCTCTGGCGCAGGATCTCGGGTTCGGCGCGGTCCTCGGTCTGGCTTGGCAGCTGGCGATCTGGGCGGTCTGTACGGCGATCGGAGTCCCGCTGCTCCAATGGGTGGCCGTCGCGGCGCTGCTGCTGACCTTCGCCATCTCTCCGAAACTCCGACCACATCTCGGCTGGCGCGGAACGAGCCCTGCACCGCCCAGCTGGTGGCACCTGCTGCTGGTGCCGAGCCTGCTGTTGGCAATCGTCCGGACCGTGGCCGTGCTGCTGCGGCCGATCCCGCTGCCGCCGATCGCGGCGACGCGCCATCAGGACATCTGGTATCAGCTCGGCCTCGTCCAGCAGTTGCTCCGCGACGTGACACCGGCAGACCCGTCGGTGCTCGGCGAACCGCTGATCTACCACTGGTTTGCGGATGCCTCGATAGCGAGCGGTTCGGTGATGGCCGACGTAGGGCCGGCGCAGGTGCTCATGCATCAATGGCCGCTCACCATGGTGATCACGCTGGTCCTGGTCGGTTGGGCGGCGGGCGAGGCACTCAGCGAGCGCGCATGGGCAGGGCCGATTGCCGGAGCCCTTGCCGGCGTTCTGCCGGGCGCCGTGCAACTGGTGAACACCCCTCCTGCCAACATGTCGGGCGCGCAGGTCGTCCAAAGCCCGACCGGCACGATGGCGGCGGTCGTGATGCTCGGCTTGGCCGGGCCAACCGTCCTGATCCTGCGGCGACAAGCCGGCCGGGGTGTCTGGGCCGCGTTGATCCTGATGCTGGCCCTGGCGACCGGCACGAAGCCGACGCTGCTCCCGATCATGCTGGTCGGCTGTGTCTTCGCCGGAGCGTCGGCGTGGGTCTCGGAACGGCGCCCGCCCTGGCGACTCGCGGCGCTGGCCGGCGTCGCCGCGATATTTCTGCTGGCCTCCACCTTGACCTTGACCGGCAGCACGGGCGGAAGCCGGATCCAGTTCCTCGCCGCGCTCAGGGTGCAGCCGTACTACCAGGCTGTGACAGGCGACAAGAGCTTCCCGGCCTCCGGTGGTGGAGTGCTGCCGTCGCTGGCCTCGGCTGACCCCCAGATGGTGTTGTTCGCGGCAACCCTGGTGACGTATTACCTGGCCATCGAAGCGCCTCGGCTGCTCACCTTGCTGGGTCTGACGATGACACCAATACGCCGCGACCCGGCGTACTGGTGGATCGGTGGGTGTGTGGCGGCAGGGAGCGGCGTGACGTTAGTGTTCTCGCACCCCGGCTACTCGGAGTATTACTTCCTGGGTACGATCCTCGCGCTCGGCATGGTCGGGGTCGTTGCCGTCGGCGCCAACCTGGCGACGGAGACACGGGTGCGGGACCTCGTCGTCGTGGGCGGGGCCAGCCTCGTCACGGCGCTCGGGCTGTATCTCTTCTGGCCGACTGATATGGCTACCCACACAGTGGCGCGCGCTGCCGTCGGGTTGCTCGCGCCGTTCGGCGTCCTGGCAGTGGTCGGGGCGATCGTCATCCTCGGGATCAACCGGGCGAGGCGGGCCGGCGCGATCGCGCTGCAGGTGATCGTGCTGACGGTCGCCGCCAGCCTGCCTGTCCAGCTGATCGTGCTCGGACAGGCGCTGGGTAAGGCGTCCGAATCGCTGCCGCCTCCGGATATCACGTACCGCACCTATCTCACCGCGGACGAGCAGAAAGCGATGCTCTGGCTGCGCAAGCACTCCGTGCCCAATGATGTGGCCGTCAGCAACGTGTTCTGCATGCCGGCGCCGTACCGGCCGGGATGTCCGGATGACGCGTTCTGGATCTCTGGGCTGAGCGGTGTACAGATGTACCTCGGCGGCTGGGCCTATGCGCCCGCCAACCTGGCGGCGACCCGGCACAAGACCAGCTTCCTGCTCCAGCCGCCGCCTTGGCCCGACCGGTTGAGGGACAGTCGCGCCGCGGTTCAACGGCCGACTGAGCAGCTGCTCGCGCGGTTGGCGGGCGATGTCGGCGTGACCCTGATCGTGGGCGACCTGCGGGCCGGGACGGTGTCACCTGCGCTCGACGAGCTCGCAGTACGGGTCTTCAGCAATAGCGACGTGCGGATCTACCGGCTGCGGTAAGTACGCTGGTCGTCATGGCTACCGAGGGTGTGGAGGTCGATCGTCCGACGCGTGAACGCGCCGCGATAGGCGAGGACGGGCGGTCCCGGGACCGGACCCGGCCGGCGCTGCCAGACCCCTTGCCGATGAGCGTGGTCGACGCGCACTGCCACCTGGACATCGCCGACGGTGAGGACGGCAACTGGCTGGGCGCGGCCGAGGCGATCAAGCTGGCCTCGTCGGTCGGGGTGACCCGGATCGTCCAGGTCGGCTGCGATCTGCCCGGCGCGGTCTGGGCGGTGGAGGCCGCGGAGCAGTACCCGGGCGTGATCGCCGGCGTCGCGTTGCACCCGAACGAGGCGCCCCGGCTGGCGGCGACCGGTGAGCTGGACAGCGCGATCCGGGAGATCGAGCGGCTGGCGAAGAGCTCGGACAAGGTCAGGGTGATCGGTGAGACCGGGCTGGACTACTACCGCACCGGCGAGGACGGCCGCGCCGCGCAGCAGGAGTCATTCGCCGCGCATCTCGAGCTGGCGAAGCGGCTGGACAAGACACTGATGATCCACGACCGTGACGCCCACGACGACATCCTGGCCATCCTGGACCGCGAGGGCGTGCCGGAGCGGCTGGTGATGCACTGCTTCTCCGGTGACACGGAGTTCGCCCGGGAATGCGTTCACCGCGGGGCCTTCCTGAGCTTCGCCGGGGTGGTCACGTTCAAGAACGCCCAGTCACTGCGAGACGCGCTCGCCGTCACTCCGCTGGACCGGGTGCTGGTGGAGACGGACGCGCCGTATCTGACGCCGTCGCCGCACCGAGGCAAGCCGAACGCGTCGTACCTGATCCCGCACACGGTCCGGAAGATGGCCGGCGTGCTGAACATCTCCGTCGCCGAACTGTGCGGGGCCTTGTCGGACAACGCGAACCGGGCTTTCGGCGGCTCCTGGTAGCTCGGCTGATAGGAATCGGCCATGGAGTTCAGCGAGGTCGTCCGTCGCCGCCGCATGGTCCGCAACTACGACCCGGACCGGCCGGTACCGCCACAGATCCGGGAGCGCATCCTCGAGAACGGTCTCCGGGCCCCGTCCGCGGGCTTCAGCCAGGGCTGGGCCTTCCTCACCCTGGAGGGCCCGGACCGGGATCGCTACTGGGGGATCGCCGCCGAAAAGGTCGACGAGAAGTATGTGGGATGGATCACAGGCCTCCGGCGCGCGCCGCTGCTGATCCTTGCCTTCGCGCACAAGGACGCCTACCTCGACCGGTACGCCGAGAACGACAAGGGCCGGACCGATCGAGATGAGGAGCGCTGGACTGCGCCGTACTGGTATGTCGACACCGGGATGGCGTCGTTGCTGATGCTGCAGACGGTGGTGGCTGAGGGTCTGGGAGCCTGTTTCTTCGGTCCTCCCGCGGACAAGGTGGGCCGGCTCAAGGTCGAGTTCGGGGTGCCGGACGGGTTCGACCTGGTCGGGCTGCTGTCGGTGGGCTACCCGGCTCAGGACCGCCGGTCGCCCTCGCTGAAGCGCGGCCGGCGGGGCACCGATCAGGTGGTCCACCGGGGGCAGTGGGGGCGCCACCTTTCTCACTGACCGTGATGGGCCCATTACCGTAATTCACAGCTGTTCGGCGAGGGGGTTGGCGCTCTTGCGACTTCTTCGTTACTCTCTCGTGACGTTGGCCGGGATCGGGGAAAGTTTCAGACAGCCGCCCCTCGGCGAAGATCGTTTCCGGGACTGCCCGGAGCGGCGCTCGCCAGTGCTGTCCGACCCCCCGTGCCCGGGTAGCTCTACCTGGGAGCATGAGTGCGTAAGTCCATCATCGCGGCCGTGGGCGTCACGGCTGTGTTCGCCGTCGCCGGTGGCTCCGTGGTCTATGCGGACAAGAGCAAGACCGTCATCGTCTCCGTCGACGGTCAGGTGCAGAAGGTTCACACCTTCGGCTCCACCGTGGCGGATGCGCTGGCGGGGAAGAAGATTCAGGTCGGACAACATGACCTGGTCGCCCCGGCGCTGGACGCCAAGCTCGAGGAGGGTCAGGAGATCGCGGTGCAGTACGGCCGCCAGTTGACCGTCACCGCGGACGGCAAGAAGCGAGAATTCTGGACCACAGCCGACAACGTGAACCAGGCACTGGCAGACCTGGGCTTGCACTATGACGGCGCACAGCTCTCCACCAGCCGGAGCGCTCCGATCGGACGGCAGGGCTTGGACCTGGTCGTCCGGGTCCCGAAGACGGTCCAGTTCGTCCGGAAGGGCAAGGTCGTCTCGGTCAAGTCGCTGGCGATGACTGTGCGCGAGGCGATCACCGGCGCAAAGATCGGGTTCGACGGCAACGACCGGGTCACCCCGGCTCTGGCCAGCCCGCTGCGTATCGGCGTCAACCGGATCAGCATCGTCAGGGTCGACGTGAAGAACATCACCAAGGTGCTGCCGGTCGCCTTCGACTCGAAGGTGACCAAGAGCGTGACCCTGTACGTCGGGGACAAGAAGACCACCGCGAAGGGGGCCGTCGGCAAGCGGTCGGTGCGCTACGTGCTCACCTACCTGGACGGCAAGCTGGCCACCAGCAAGGAGATCACGAGCAAGGTTCTCGCGCAGCCGGTGACCGAGCTGGTGACGGTCGGCACAAAGCCGAAGCCGACGCCGACCGCCCAACCCACCGCCCCGAGTACCGGCGACACCAGCGCCTGGGACCGGATCGCCGCCTGCGAGTCGGGTGGCAACTGGCAGAGCAACACCGGCAACGGCTACTACGGCGGCCTGCAGTTCGACCACGGCACTTGGGTCTCGTACGGCGGCGACACCTACGCGGCCAACGCGAACCTGGCGTCCAAGGCCGAGCAGATCGCGATCGCCGAGAAGGTCAAGGCAGATCGAGGCGGCTACAGCGCCTGGCCGGTGTGTGGGCAGAAGGCCTGACAGACTGGGCCGCGTGACAGCGCCTGAGACACCCGCATCCGCCGGGCCGAGACTTCTTGGTCCGGCGGATGTGCGTTCACTGGCCGCTTCGCTCGGCCTCCGTCCGACCAAGCAGCGCGGCCAGAACTTCGTCATCGACCCGAACACCGTCCGCCGGATCGTCCGCGCCGCGGAGTTGTCCGAGCACGGCGAGACCGTGCTGGAGGTCGGCCCGGGCCTGGGGTCGCTCACCCTCGCGCTGCTGGCCGAGGGGCACCGGGTCACCGCGGTGGAGATCGACCCGCTGCTCGCCGGCGCCCTGCCCGGCACTATCGCGTCGTATGCGCCGGACCAGGCGGACCGCCTGAGCGTCGTCGAAGCGGATGCGATGACCGTCACGGCGGACCAGATCGGCGCACCGGACGCCTGCGTGGCGAACCTGCCCTACAACGTCGCCGTACCGGTGCTCCTGCACCTGCTCGAGGTGTCGCCCTCGCTGCGCCACGGGCTGGTGATGGTCCAGTCCGAGGTCGCCGACCGCCTCGCCGCGCCGCCGGGCTCGCGCACCTACGGCATCCCGTCCGCCAAGGCGGCCTGGTACGCCGACGTACGGCGTGCCGGGCCGATCGGGCGCAACGTGTTCTGGCCGGCTCCGAATGTCGACTCCGGACTGGTCGCCTTCGAGCGGCACAAGCCGCCGCAGACCGCGGCCACCCGCGAACAGGTCTTCGCCGTGATCGACGCGGCCTTCTCGCAGCGCCGCAAGACCGTGCGGTCGGCCCTGGCTCGCTGGCTGCCGGACCGGGACCGGCTGGACGAGGTGCTCCGGATCGCCGGCACCGACCCGGGTCTGCGTGGCGAGATGCTCGGGATCGCCGATTTCGCCCGGATCGCGGGCGCCCGCGCCGACGCGGGGCACTAGCCTGTGCCCGTGCCAGAACTTGCCCAGGTCACGGTCCGGTCGCCGGCCAAGATCAATCTCGGCCTGTCCGTCGGTCCACCGCGCCCGGACGGCTTCCACCCGCTCGCGACGGTCTACCAGGCCGTCGCGCTGTACGACGACGTGACAGCGACCGTGCGGGATGACACCGACGTCACGGTGAAGGTCCTCGGCGATTTCGCGACCGGCGTACCGACGGACAGATCGAACCTGGCGGTCCGGGCGGCCCGGATGCTGCAGGCCGAGTTCGACGTCGAAGAGGGCGTGGACCTGACCATCCGCAAGACGATCCCGGTCGCGGGCGGGATGGCCGGCGGATCCACCGACGCCGCGGCCACGCTGGTGGCGTGCAACCGGCTCTGGGGGCTGCAACTGTCGCAGGCCGAGCTGGAACGCGTCGGGGCCGACCTGGGCAGCGACGTACCGTTCTGCCTGGTCGGGCACACCGCACTGGGCCGGGGGCATGGTGAGCAGGTCACCGAAGTGATGTCGCGCGGCACCTTCCACTGGGTCTTCGCCATCGCCGAGGCCGGGCTGTCGACTGCCGCGGTGTACAAGGAACTGGATCGGCTCCGACCGCTGCGCCGGGTGGAATCGCCCGAGGTAGGCCCCGAGCTGCTGTCCGCGCTGCTGTCGGGGAAGCCGGCGGCGCTAGCTGTTGCCCTGAGCAATGACCTGCAGGCGGCGGCGCTGTCGTTGCGGCCGGAGCTGGCCGCGACACTGCAGTTCGGGCTGGATGAGGGTGCCCTGTCGGCGATGGTCTCCGGGTCCGGGCCGACCTGCCTGTTCCTGGCTGCCGACAGCCGTCGATCGGTCGACCTGGCGGTAGAGCTGGCAGGCTCAGGCCTTTGCCGCATGGTCCGCCAGGCGGAGGGGCCGGTACCTGGCGCCCGCATCCTGCCGGCTCCGATCAGCCGCTGAGGGCGAGCCGGTGGTCGATCTACGCCATCACCCCCGGCCGCTTTGCCGCACACCTGAGGACCCGTCTCCTCGAACACCCTGACGATGGGCATCTTGGCGCGTGTTGACGCCGGCAAGACCCGCTGTCGACAGCCGAAATCGTGCTGCCATCGGGCGACGACCTGGCGCTGTGCTGCACGCCCTTGCGGTGCCGCACGAGGACATCGACATCCCCGTCTCGCTCCTGCCAGGACCAGATCGAGATCCATCCCTGTGGCGCCATCTCGAACAATGCACGAAATCAGTCGTGCGTCGGCTTGGTACAACCGAGGGGATTCCGGCTTTTCCCGCTCTCGCAGGCGCCTCAGACGTTCTGCAGCGGTACTTCCCTGTCTATGTCTTCGTAGCAGCGCTACCCCACGTCAAAGCCTTCCATCGAGATCGAGGCATCACCGACGAAATCTCCTGGCACACACTGACCGACCTAGGCCGCGCGATAGCCGACCATCGTCACTGGTATGGCGTCGGAGGGCTCGATCCGGAGTTGACTTCGTGGCTGACGCTGCACTTTCGAGGCCTGATCTACCAACTCGGCAGGCTTCAGTTCCAGCGCGCCACTCTCGGGAACCGCACGAGGAAAGCGATCGCGGCCACTGGACATCCCTGGCTGCTGGACCCGCAGCTCGCGGAATACCTGCCAGCCAAGTCCAACATCATCCAGTTCCAGCAGCGCTTTCCAGCCTGCCTACCAACCCAAGCCAGATGACCACGGAATCCTCAGGTTCGTCTTCGGCCAACCCGGAACTGACCGAGCCAGCGCTCCTCGGCGCACTCGTCTCGAGCGAGCAGTCCTTGACCATCTCGTCGCCGGCCGACACTGGCACGGCGGTGCAGGCTGGACCCCGCTGACCGCCGACGGGCGCACAACCTGAGGCGAACGTCGACTCGAGGCCGCCGCAATTCCCCTGTCGAACACGGTTACCAGCTGGATCTCTGCGCAACCTGGAGCGGCAGGCGTCAACTGACCTTGACGAGATGCGCTGAGCGGTGGCACTATTCGAACGTTGCGAAAGCAATTTCGCTTGTTTCGTCTATGGAGGCGCGCCCATGACTGCTGAACTCCTCGAGTCGCAGACTTACCTGCCTGAAGAGCAGGAGCAGATGGCCACAATCGCCAGCTTCCTCGACGCGCATCACAGCAAGTTGGGGGAGCGTCCGGAGCGCCACTACTACCTTGTGGGCGCCGATGAGCATGACCAGATTGAGGTCCCCGAGGCGCTTCACAGGGTGCTTGTTCAGGCCGTCGCGGCGCTGAAGGCTGGCAAGGCTGTAACGATCTCGCCGACGATGCCGAAGCTCACGACACAGCAGGCGGCAGACCTGCTGGGCGTCAGTCGGCCAACCGTGGTGCGCCTGATGGACGAGGGCGAGCTCCCCTCGGAGCGGATCGGGAACCGCCGAAAGGTTCTGCTGAAGGATCTGCTGGACTATCGCGACGCTCGCAGGCAGCGGCAGTATCAGGCGATCTTCGACACCTCAGTCGACGTGAGCGAGGAGGAGGATCCCGCTGTGGTTCAAGAGAGGCTCAAGCGGATCCGGCAGCAGCGCGCCGAGCACCGACGGCAAGCTGGCAATCTCTGACAGTATCGAGGAGTGTTCGCCGCGCTCCTCGATACTTGCGTCCTATGGCCCAGCAAGCAGCGGGACTTCCTGCTGAGCCTGGCCGTCCAAAACCTCTACCGTCCGCTGTGGAGCAGCGCGATCCTCGATGAGCTGTACTACTGCGAGTTCGACAAGCTCACCGAGAAGCAAGGCATGGCGGAAGCCCAGGCCGAGGCCAAGGCTGCCAAGCTCATCGAGCAGATGCGAACGCACTTCGACGACGCCGAGGTCCAGAACTGGCAGCCCTACGAGGGCACGTTCGGCCTCCCAGACCTCGATGACGAACATGTCCTCGCCGCCGCGGTCGCAGGACACGCGGGCGCCATCGTGACAGACAACCTCAAGCACTTCCCAGAGGACAAGATCCCACCAGGCATACAGATCGTTTCGCCGAGCGAGTTTGCAGCCAACACGGTTGATGTCTCGCCGGCCAAGGCTCTCCGGGCGGTTACCGCCATCACCGCGAGGTTCGACAAACCGCCTATGTCGGTGGACGAGTTCCTCTCCATCCTGCGCGAGCGCTACGGGATGGATGAAGCGGTCGATCTGATCAACGACGTCCGCTGAACCACCTCAGTGAGACCGGCGCGCCTGTGATGACCATTCTCGTAGTTGCGACTGGTAACCCTCAACATTCGAAGTCGCAGTATTCCCTGTCAAGAGCCGGAGAGTCGACATGACTGCGGGGCTGGTGGAAGTGCCATTCGCTCCCGCCAGGCGGCCCCAATGGGCTCAAGCGGTCTTGCTCTGGCACGCTGGTTCGCGTGATCGATGACTTTGCCAAGGAGTACCTTCACGACGGCCTGCGCTGGGTGCGTCAATCGCTGCTGTTCAAGTTGGAGGGGCTGTCTGAGTACGACGTACGGCGTCCGCTCACGATGACCGGAACCAATCTGCTTGGCCTGATCA
>JAWWPC010000166.1:0-32409 GCA_033851055.1 Kribbellaceae bacterium
TCTTCCCGTCTGCCGCTCAGCCCAGTCCTCATCGCGCTACGCGTGGGCTGAACGGCAGACGGGAAGACGCGAGGGTGAGGTCTCGTGACGGAAAGGCGCAGTCGTCAACGCGGCCAGTACTTGGGCGGCGACTTCCTTGGGTCGGTCAAGTCGTACCGCCGCTTCGGATCGAGCGCGTGGATACGAACGAGCCGGTGCCCCGTCGCGGCCTCAAGCTCGGCGATCAGTGGCGGCATGGCCGAAACGATCGCACCCAGTGCCAAGGCCAGGCCGTGCAATCCGAGATCCGGACGCTGGCCGTAGCGCACATGGTGCAGACCGCTCTTCTTGATCGCCTCGGTCTCGTACACATCGTCCAGCCGTGCGGCGTCATTGGTGACGATCACCTGGAATCCACCGGAGGAAGCGTCGCGGAGCACGAAGAGATCCTTCTTGTTCTTCCATCTGAGCTCGTTTAGATGCTGGACGTGGTGACTCTTCAGCACGCGCTTCAAGGGTTCGAGCACCTGGACCGGCACGTCCTCATCCAGAAGTACGCGCATCAGGCCGCGGAGCTAGTGCGCCGATCGTAATGATCAACGTAGTCGACAGCGTCCGCAGCAGCCGATGCATCGACAGACGGATAGAAGTCGGCCACCTCCGTCAACGAGACCCCATCTCGTACGAGGCCCGCGATGATGTCGAACGGCACGCGTGTTCCGCTGACGACTGGGTGTCCCCCGCGTACATCGGGATCGACCTCAATGGAGCGACGTGGATGTAGCAGATCCGGCACAGTCAACCGCTCATCGACCTTGAACGGCCGGAGCACATCGGCCATGACGATGACCGTCACCTGTTGTCCGGGGCGGTCAACGAGGTCGATGGCAGTCGAGTCGTCTCCAGGAAGTAGAACGACACTGTTGCCCTGAACAACGAGCTTGTACTGCGAAAGGTGGTCTACCTCGCCGATGTCATGCAGTGTGTCGATGGCAACCCGGATGCGCTGCAGCGAGACGCCCTTGCGAAGGTAAACGCAGGTCCGGAGCGCAACCACATCGCGGAACGAGTACAAGAGTGGTCGAACCGCTGAGATCTCAGGCACGAGGATCGTCGTGGGCTGACCTGCTGCGCTCGGCCAAGCGGCGCGGGATGACCGCGCCGGTGCTCGCGGTCGGCGACGGTGCGCTCGGGTTCTGGGCCGCAGTCCGTGAGGTGTGCCTGGGCCTAGGCGTGCAATGGTCAGGGATGGACTCGCGAACTCGACTACGGATCGCGCTCGTGGATGACGCTCAGCGTCACCCCGGTCGAGTCGCACCCCAACGACTCGGGCAAGACCGACCCGGACGCGTGAGTTCCCGGGCACCTGCCCCCGGGCGCTCACCGCTGGTCGCTGTAGGTCATGGGACCGACCGGGGTGAGCGCAGGGGGCCGAGCCGCTACGTCGTGTCGACGCCGCGATTGCGCGAGTCGTGGTCCAGTCCGGCTACTCGGACCGCCAGGGTTGGGCCGAGTACTACCTCAAGCCACCGCCAGCGACGCCAGCGCCCTGACCACCTTCTCACCCCGCGACGGCCGCCCGTCTTGCTGAACCCAACGCGACCGGTAGGTCGTGGCCGAGAAGACAGGCACGAGCTCGAGGGAGAGTGGGCTCCACCGTGAACCCGTGGGCGAACTGACGTTGAACAGTGTGGGGGAGTGGCCTGCAGAGGCTGGTCGCGCTCGATCCGGGACCTGGTCACAGTGTGGCGGCTCGAATCCCTGCGACGAGCGCGGCAACCAGTAGCCCGAGCACGAGCACGAGCAGTACAACAGGAGCCAGCACTAGTATCAGTAACAGGATCAACACCACAGCCAGTTTCAGCTCGGGGCTTGCGCCCGACCAAGCACCCTTGATCGCAGCCCAGACAGGGTTCTTTCCCAGCAGCTCGGCTTTCACGCCCTCGAAGGCCGCCTGCGTGGTGGGCCCTCCGCTTGCCACAAAATCGTTCAGATCCTCGGCCCAGTCCTCCACCTTCCGCAACGCCTTCGCAGTGGCGTACCGCAGGGCCGCTTCGCGCAGGTCACTCAGCGCAGTTGCGAGGCTCGTCGCCACGGGGGCGCTCTTGGTCGCGCCGCTGGCGGTGTTCGATGCTGTCATGTCGTGGCCTCCTCAGCGAAAGTACCTCCACGTGGCAGGGTGCATCGACAGAGGGACCCAAGCTGCATACTGGCTGGGTTCCTCTATCGATGCGTGGCACCGGCTATCCGACTAGAAGGATCTCCCTCACTTGCTCTTTGCCGCCCGAGTCTCTTTCAACGACAGCAAGCTTGTTGCCTTTGTGCACTTCGTCCTCGACGAACTTCAGGACCACGATCGCGCAGCGGATCGTCTCCGTCACGGAGGCTCCTCTGCGATGCGCAAGCAAGCGGAGAACCTCCATCGTGTCGCAGATGTATCACCAGCGGCAACCGAGGCCCGGCTCGTCTTGACCTGCGCTCGCGGGAGTATGGCCGAGGCTCATAGGGCCTTGAAGTAACGGGCCATGGGGATCAGTGTGTAGCCGGCTTTCTCATAGGTGCGTCGCGCTGGAGCGTGGCCGGGGTCTCCGCCCGTTCCGATCATCGCGACGCGCATGCCGTTGTCGCGTAGCCAGGCCGTGGCGTGCTGGGTGAGGACCGTTCCTATGCCTTGCTCGTGCGCGTCGGGATCGACAGCCAGCATTGTCACCTCGCCTAGGCGTCGATCCGGGTCCAGCAGGGTCGCCGCGACGAAACCCGCCAAGCCGCGCTCGCCGTCGGCGACCACTACCTGCATGGCCGGATCGGCGAGCACTTCCCGCACCGACTTCTCCTGGTAGGTCTGCCAGTCCTCACCGTGCAGCCGGACGAATATGTCCCTGCCCAAGAGTTGTTTCATCGAGGCAAAGACGGACGACCAGGTCCGAATCGACAGCGCGAGGACCTTGTCTTCATCGGCAGAACGGTAAGGGCGCACGTGGATGTCCATTCCGTCACGATGGCACGGGATGTGGTGATGGCAGCCGCGGCGGGGTTGGAGCATCCGTGCCCAGGCCCATTCGCGCGCCCGTAGCTGTGCTTCGAGCTCTTGCGATGGCGTAGCGGCACCGACCATCTCCCAGAAGATTCGGTGCGGGCTGCCTCATCAGCGGGTTGGTCCTCAGGCTGCGGTAGCCGACGAACTGCCTCGGCGGCCTGGCGCGCAACGTCGATGTCAGCAGCGGTCACCGGTGACTTGGTGACCGCCGCCAGGGATCAGTCCATCGCAACTCTGTCGAACTCCGTGGTGGTGAAGCGGACGTCCACGCCCACCTCGTCCCCGACCGCGGGCGGTGGCACCGCGGCCGGCAGGAAGAGCATGCTCGCCTGCATGTGCGGCGGCTCCGCGAACCACCTCTGCTTTCCCGCTATCGTGAACGGGGACAGCGCCAGCCCGGCCGCGTCCAGCCCACCCTTGGCAAGCGAGATCGCCCGCTGTCGGACGGTGGCCGCCGCGGTCGGTGCTTCCAGCCCGACCCCGTGGGCGGTGCCGCCCGACACCACCAGGATGTGACCGTCGCCCGCCACCCGGCGCTGGCGGTACCCCACCCGCTCGCCGCGGCGTACGGAATGGACGTCGAGAACGGTCGCGCTCACGCTGAAGGCGCCGCGATCGCCGAGCCAGAGGGCGGTACCCATCCGAAGCCGGACATTCTCACCGATGTCGGTCAGTTTCTGGGCCGGCACGTGCGAGACCCAGAGCGGACCCGGCCGGACCGCATGGGCCGCGCGGCCGAGCTCCTGCGCCTCCCGGACGTTCGCGGACGTGCCGCCCGCGCCCATCGGGAAGTGCAGCGACCAGCCTTCGAACCTGACCCGGTCCAGCGCATTGAGCAGCATCGCGTGCCGCAGTTCTCGGGCACCGATGCCGTGCCGGCGCATCGAGGTCTGCACCTCGACGAGCACCCGGCTGCCGGCCGGGATCGACACCAGATCGGCGAGCCGACTGACCGTGTGGATGACGTTCCGCCCATTCGCTCCGTGCAGGAAGGGCCGCCACGGGGACAGTACGACGACGTCGGCAGTGGTGTCGGGTGGCACTTCGAAGTAGGTACCGACCGCCACCGTCTTGGCGCCGAGGGCCTTGGACTCGGCGAGCAACCGGGGCCGACCGAAGCCGTACCCGTTGCCCTTGGCGACCGGGACGATGCTGGCGTTCCACGTGGAACGGAGATGCTCGCGCCAACGGTCCGAGTCGATGTGCAGGGTCAGGGGCATGTCAGGTCATCGCCGTCTCATGTAGAGGTCGAATGCGGTGTACAGCGCCTTGTTCAATGGCAGATCCCACTCACCGACGTACTCGACGGCCTCGCCGCCGGTGCCGACCTTGAACTGGATCAACCCGACGTGCGGGTCATCCGGGTCCAAGGTGTCGGTGATGCCCCGTAGGTCGTACACAGTCGCGCCCGACTCGAGCGCATCCGACATCATCCGCCACTGGATCGCGTTCGATCCACGGACGTCCCGCTTGGCGGTCGAGCTGGCCCCGTAGGAGTACCACGAGTGCTGACCGACCCGGATCCAGATCGTCGACGCGACCAGATCGCCCTCGTGGTACGCGTTGTAGAGCCGGAAGTCACAGGCCTGGTGCGGCTGGTTGCTCAGCGCTTCCTGCATCTTGGTGAAGTACGGCAGCGGCCGCGGCGTGAAATGGTCCCGCTCGGCGGTCTCGACGTACAGCGAGTGGAACGCCTTCAGGTCCTCCGGGGCGCCGAGGTTGACCTCTACGCCGAGCTTGTCGGCCTTCTTGATGTTGCGGCGCCACAACTGGTTCATCCCCTTGAGCAACTCGCCGGAGTCCTTGCCGGCCAGCGGAACCTGGAAGACGTACTGCGGCTGGCCGGCGGCGAAGCCCTCGCCGGCCCGCGGCGGCTTCCAGCCGAGTGCTCTCAGCTGTGCCGAGACGGTAGCGCCCGACGGCTCGATCACGTCGGGACGGACGTCGCCCAGCTTCGGCTGCTGCCCGCTCGCGATCGCGTCCTTGATCGTCTTGGCCGACCAGCGCCGGGTCGGCACCGGCGGACCCATCCGGAGGCCGAAGGCTCCTTCTTCCTGCACGTGCCCGGCCAACGGCCGCAGCCAGCGACCGAGGTCGATCGCGTCCCAGTCGATCACCGGTCCCTCGGGCAGATAGGCGAGGTAGCGCTTGACCTTCGGCATCTGCCGGTAGAGCACCAGGGCCGCACCCAGCAATTCGCCGGGCGCGTCCGAGTCGAACCAGCCGAGTGACTCGGCCTTCCACTCGTTCTTCACCGCCGCCCACCCCGGTGTCTGCAGGAAGCTCGCCGAGGGCTGCGACGCGATGTAAGCCGCGTGCTCGTCGGTGGAGATGGTCCGGATGCGCAAGTCACTCACGGTCGGTCAGGTTACCGGCCATCGCCGCCAGACCGTAGCGGGCCGAGGTCCTACGCTTCCCCGCTGCCCCTCCGAGACCCTGCTCGCCCCCCAGTAGGACGCTCAACTTGGCCGCCAGTACGACGCTCCGCCCGGCGGCGGTCCCTGACGGGAACGGCGTAGCCACCATGCGCTCGCTATACGACGTCATCCCGCGAGCCGAGCCAACTTTGTGCATGGCTCGGCCAGGTCTTCGGCGGGGGAATGACCGGTCCGTGCACAAAGGCTGCTGTGCTGATGTTCGAGGTTGTCCAGCGGTCGCGCTTTGTGCATGGCTCGGCTGTTTAGGCAGCCCGGGCTTGGTTGAGCAGTGCACAAAGTGGGTTGTCGGGCGGAGTGCGAGGCGGCATCATCGGTCGGGTGCAAGCGCCTGCTCTCGTGCTCTCGGGCCCACCCGGGGTCGGCAAGACCTCCGTCGGATGGCGAGTCTTCGATCGCTGTACCGACCTCGGGCAGGACCCTGCGTTCGCAGACCTCGACCTACTCGGCGCCGCATGGCCCGCTCCCGACGACGACCCGCACCAGTCGCGGTTGAAGGCGACCAACCTGGCGGCGGTGTGGTCGAACTACCGCCAAGCCGGCAGCCGCCAGCTCATTGTCGCCGGTGTCGTCGAGAACCTGGGCGAGCGGCGACAACTGGAGGAAGCCACGGGAGGATCGGTCGTGATCTGCCGACTCGACGCCCCGGACGCCGAACTCGCACAGCGCATTCATGGTCGCGCCCGGGAGGGCGGCGCCGACCTGGCCAAGCTCGTCGCCCGCGCATCCGAACTGTCCGCCCAGCTCGTCGCTGACGACGTCAGCGACTACTCGGTCGGCACAGCTGGCCGCACCATCGCCGACGTCGCCGCCGACGTCCTCGCTCACTGGCAAGGCGACGCCATCAGCGGTCGTTAGCCAGCGGGCTCCGGCTCGAGTGAGTCGTCTGAAACGATCGCTTCTCAATATCCACTCGGATCGGTCAGCCGCGGCGGGACGGTGGTGTTGGTCGGCCCGGTGTACCGGGTCGCCCGCCTGGCCGGTTGGGCGGTTCGTTGCGGGGTTTCTCGCGCGGGAGAGCAGAGCAGGCCAGATCGACGTACGACCAGGACGGTGCGGCGCTTCAGCCGGTCGAAGCCCCAGCTCCGGAAGGACGCGGCAGCAGCCTCACCTACCCAACTCGTCGTACGGAGCAAGTGTCATTGCAGCACCCTTGTGTCTGGACCGATCCTGCGAATTGTCAGTCGTCGCCCAGTGGGTGCAGGTCGACCGGGCTCAAGATCCAGTAGAACCCGTACTTGGTTCCGCTGCGATCGCCCCGGCCCGGTGCGAAGTATTCGGCCACCAGACTCTGCAGGCGGTCGCCGAACTCCTCGGCCTGTTCGCGCGACATCCGGCTGCCGTGCTCGCCGCCGCATTGGACGAAGTCGTCTCCGTGCAACCCGTCCTGCGTTTCGGCGATGGCCTGCTCGTAGTCGTGGACGGCATCCTGTGGGAGCACTTGGCGAGACCCGGCAGGGTTGCGCGTCGCAGCCTCGTCGCCGCTGGCCGTGCGGGTCCACCGGCCGGCGGTCGGCGAGACCTGACGTGCAGCTTCGAGCCGCTCCAAATGCCATAGCAACCGGGCGTCGGTGACCCGGAGCGAGGCAGCCAGCTCTGACAGGGATTGCTCCCGGTCGAGCGTCGCGAGGATTCGCCGCCGCAGCGGATGCCGTTCGAGGTCTGGGTTTGCCGTCATGGCCCGGATCGTGCCAAGGGCTGCCGACAGTTGGCGGAATCGTCGGATCTGGGAAGCTGCGGGGATGGAGAATGCGGTTGCGTTGGTCACTGGGTCCACGTCCGGGATCGGCGAGGCAACGGCGCGGCGGCTCAGTGCCGACGGGATGACCGTGGTGATCCACTCGCGCAGCAGCAAGGACGCAGGAACTGCGCTGGCCGACGAGCTTGGCGGCAACTACCTGCAGGCTGATCTGGAGGACGAGGCTGATGCCGCCGGCCTGGTTCCGAAGGTGCTCGCCGAGAACGGGCGTCTCGACGTACTGGTGAACAATGCAGGCGTCAGTTGGCCCGTGCCGCACGCCGATCTCGAGGCGTTGACTGCGGCCGACTGGCGGCGACTGCTGGACGTGAACCTGATCGCTCCGTGGCTCCTCTGTACGGCCGCGCTGCCCGCGCTGCGGAAATCGTCGCGCCCAGGAGGCGGGGCGATCGTCAACGTGACGAGCCACGCCGGGGTTCGCCCGAAGGGCAGCTCGATCGCCTACGCCGCGAGCAAGGCAGCGCTCAACCACGTGACGAAGTTGCTCGCCGCGGCCCTCGGACCCGACGTCCGGGTGAACGCGGTCGCGCCCGGGCTGGTCGACACGGCGATGACCAAGGACTGGGGCGAGGCCCACGACCTGTGGAACGCCAGCAGCCCGATGCGCCGGCCGGCTCAACCGTCGGACGTCGCCGACCTGATCGCGTCGATCCTGAGCAGCTCCTATCTGACCGGCGAGGTCATTCTGCTCGACGGCGGCCTCAACCTCCGCTGAGCTGTCGGTGGCTGCTTCTACGATCGGGCGATGCCGTCCGAACCGCTGAGTCAGGATTTCCGGCGACTGTGGGCGGCATTCGCCGTCAGTGCGTTGGGGAGTGCGCTCGGCATCGGTGCGTTGCCGCTGATCGCAGTCCTGGTCCTCGACGTAAGCACTTTCCAGGTGTCGCTGCTGGCTGCGCTCTCGACGGTGGCGGGCGCGGCCATTGCGCTGCCGTTCGGCGCCGCCATCGAGCAACGGCGCAAGCGACCGGTGATGATCGCGGCCGACCTGGTCCGGTTCGTCGCGCTGGCCAGCGTGCCGACGGCCGCGGCCCTGCAGTTGCTGACCTACGTGCAGTTGTGTGTCGTCGGCGTCGTCCAGGCCGCGGCGACGATCGCTTTCACGTCGGCCAATGGTGCACACCTCAAGGCGTTGGTGCATCCAGCCGGGCGGGCCGAGGCCAACAGCCGGTTCGAGTCGACCACCTGGATCACGCTGAGCGTCGGAGCTCCGCTGGGCGGCGGTCTGATCAGCCTGGTCGGGGCGACCGTGACGCTGGCGATTGATGCGGTCTCGTTCCTGCTGTCAGCACTGGGCGTACGACGGATCCGTGGACCTGAGCCTGTCCCGGAGCAGGCTTCGCAGAAGGTGGATCTGACGTCCGGCTGGCGGTACATCTTCGGTCATCGTGGATTGCGTTCGCTGTTCTGGAACTCGCAGTTGTTCGGTGGACCGATCATGATGGTGTCGCCGCTGCTGACCGTGCTGATGCTCCGGGAGTTGGGGATGACGCCCTGGCAGTACGGTGTGGCATTGGGTGCGCCCTGTCTGGGCGCTGTGTTGGGCGCCCGGCTGGCGCCGTTGCTGACCAGGCGATTCGGGCTGCACCGGGTGCTGATCGCCTCCGGTGTGCTGCGGACGCCATGGCTGCTGTTGCTGCCGTTCGCCCCACCCGGTATCGCGGGCATGGTCCTGATCGTGCTCGCCCAGACCGGTTTGATGCTGGCCATCGGGGTATTCAACCCGTCCTTCGCGACGTACCGGATGGAGGCGACGGAGGACGGGTTCATGTCCCGGGTATATGCCTCCTGGTCGATCAGCTCCAGATGCGGCCAGCCGCTCTTCATCGCCGTGGGTGGCGTGCTCGCCGGACTGACCAGCCTGCGGACAGCCATGCTGGTCGGGGGATTCTGCTGCCTGGCCAGCGCGCTCATCCTGCCCTGGCGGGTGGGCACTAGATCAGTTCCATTGCCTGAGCCAGTCTGACGATATTGCCCATCACGCCACCGTTGTCGTCGTGCGCGTCCAGGTAGGCGATGGCCTCAGTTGGGGGCAGTACGAGCACCTCGACGACCTGCTCCCCGTCGGGCGGGTTGGTCGGCGGCTGGTCGACCACCACGTCGGCGACCGCGTTCAGCCAGTACGACACCGGGTGCGGAAGATGTGGCCGGTACGGCGCCGGGCGGCGGTGGTCGGCGCGGTGCGCGCCCAGCCAGGTCAGTGGACCGACGATCCGGGCCCCGGCCTCCTCGAGCAGTTCGCGCCGGGCGGTCTCATCGATCGGCTCGTGCGGTTCGCGGGTACCGCCGGGCAGGAAGCGCCAGCCGAGATCGTTGCCGCACACCACGATGCCGCCGTCGGTGCGGCCGATCACGTGCACATTGCTGATCAGCTCGTCCGGGGGCTCCTCCATCGAGTACCGCACGTCCAGGTCGCCCCACTCCCAGACGGCCGGTGCGAAGAGTGCCGGAAACCGTTCGGCCCAGGTCTGCATGTCCCTATCCTTTCCTTTGGGGCCAGCGGCTAACTCCCCTGAGGCTGGGCGGCTGCGGTACCGTCCGCGCATGGCCGCCGCTGATCAACGTCCCGAACGAGCCCAGCGGTATGCCAGGCGGATCTACTGGACTTGCGCCGGGCTGACCGCGGCCATCGGCGCCTTCCTGGTGGTCGACGTGGTGCGCACGGCCCACGACTACGGCCCGTCGGCCTGGATCGGCGTCGTACTCTCCGCGCTCGCCATCCTGAGCCTCGTCGTCGTGTACGCCGGGTGCGCGGCCGGTCGATTCCAGCTGGAGCAGCGACTGGCCGGGAAGGTCACGTTGTTCCAGGCGACCGCCGTGTGTCTGGTGGTCGCGGTCGGCGCCGACATCCTGATCCCGGCCAGGAACACCGGAGGCCTGGCCCTGCTACTGCCGTGGGGTATCAGCTACTGGCTGCACAACCTCAACCGCACCACCGACTGATCGCAGGCTGTCTCCGGCGCTGGACATCAGCCCAGGTGGGCGCGTAAGTAGTCGATGTCGGCCTTCTGACCGTGGTCGCTGTTCGGCGTCTCGACCACCACCGGGGCACCGGCCGCCTTGATCACGGCGATGATGTCCGCCGGGTCGATCTCGCCCTCCTCGAAGTTGCTGTGCCGGTCCGCGCCGGAGCCGAACAGGTCCCTGGATCCGTTGGCGTGCACCAAGTCGATCCGACCGGTGATGCCGCGCACTCTCTCCACCACGGTGGACAACTCTTCGCCGCCGGCATGGAAGTGGCAGGTGTCCAGGCAGAAGCCGACCCGGTCGACGTTCTCGTTGCCGGACGCGTGGACCGCCTCCCAGAGCCGGGCGATCCGGTCCAGGTGCCGGGCCATCGCATTGTCGCCGCCCGCGGTGTTCTCGATCAGCAGCGGGACTGGCAGTTCGGCGCGCTCGATGCACTTGCGCCAATTGTCGAAGCCGGCCTCCGGGTCGTCACCCTTGCCCACATGGCCGCCGTGCACGACGACGCCCTTGACCCCGATCTCGGCCGCCTTGTCCAGCGTCTGCTGCAGTAGTTTGCGGCTGGGGATCCGGATCCGGTTGTTCAGCGTCGCGACATTCAGCACGTACGGCGAGTGCACGTACAGGTCGATGCCCTCGGCCCCGGCGCGCGCCTTCAGGGCGTCGGCACCGTCGGCGTACGAGACCTTCGGCCCCTTCCAGCCTTGTGGGTCGCCGAGGAAGAACTGGACCACGTCGGCGCCGCGATCGGCCGCCTCGGCGAGCGGGTCCTCCTGATCGACGTGCGCACCTAGTTTCAAGCTCATCTCTCCACCCTATGACCGCCCGCCGACAGTCCATCAAGCCGAGCCGGTCAGGAGCGCCAGCCCGCTGAACGGGTGACCGGCCAGGCGTCCACGACCGGTGGCTGCACAAGCCGGGCCTCGAACTCGGTCGACAGCACCGCGTGAGCATTCATCTCGCCGTGTTGTCCGAGGCGCTCGAACTGGCCCTCCAGATGACGCATCGAGGCCACCCGCCACCGCGACATCGCGCACGAGTCGCTGCTCAGCCTGTGGATCTCCAGCACCTCCGGGGAAGGCGAGCGATTTCCGGCAACACCGATCCACGACTCGCCGAATTCCCGTACGCCGGTCGCGCGCAGGTAGCGCCGCAGCAGGGGGCGGAAGGTCTTGCTCGCCAGGGCGCCAGCCGCCTGATGACGAACTCAATCGATTCCGCCCCTCCACGAGCGGTCCGGGGAGGGTTTCTCGCCCGCACGGGGCGGCGATCCTCCCCGAACCGGTGTCGACCGGCTCCGCTCTCGGTTGGACGTACGGTGATTGCGCGTCGCGAGCGGTCCGGGGAGGGTTTCTCGCCCGCACGGGGTGGCGATCCTCCCCGAACCGGTGTCGACCGGCTCTGCCGTCGGTTGGGCGTTCGGCGATTGCGCGTCGCAGGCAGTCCGGGGAGGATCTCCCGCCCACACAAGGCAGCAACCCTCCCCAACCCCTCCCCTCGACCGCGCACTGTCCGGGAACTACGGCCAATTTCCCCGAGGCGCGTCGAGTCGTGGATCAAAGTTGCTGGTAAGCGGTTTCCCGGGACATGGTTCCACGAGTCGACGAACTGCCGCCTTGCTTGGCCGGGTTGGTGCCGCCACGGCCTCTGGACGGGCGCGCTCGGAGAGTCGGTTGAAGATGCGGCCACACAGGGGAGGCACGCGGAGCGCCGGCGGCGCCTGAACTTCCGGCAACCGGCGGTACGGTCGAGGCTTGGGTTTGGAGTGTGTCTGCGGTGGCGAGCGCCGCGTCGACCTGGCTCTTAGCCGAGGGTGGATGCTGCTGTCGGCATCAGAATCGTGTCGCGTGATGCTGGTTCTTTACGCTGCGGCGCCCAGGCGGGGCGGCGTTGGAGAACCGGCCGCGATGCTGGGCATCGAGGCAGGGCCTCCGCTTTGCGATGCACCCACCTGAACACTGCCAGCGTTCAGCATCACGCGACACTAGCGCTGCCGCTGCTGTCGGCGGTCGCCTCACGCCGGGTGGTGCCGGCCGGACAGGCCCAAATCGAGGTCGTGCAACAGACCTGTGGATGAGTGGTCGGTTGCACACCGAGGCGCTGGTATTCTTTCATCGACGCCCGGTCAACTGACCGGGCTCATTTCTGACCGCCGATGGCAATTGTCGGCGCGAAGTGACCCGCATCGCCCTCCTGCCACGGAGAGACCGTGGCCGCCAAGTCCGAAGGAGGTGGAGTTCGCGCATGCGTCGTTATGAAGTCATGGTGATCCTCGACCCTGAGCTCGAAGAGCGCACCGTCGAGCCGTCCCTCGACCAGTACCTGAACATCGTCCGCAAGGAAGGTGGCACGGTCGAGAAGGTCGACATCTGGGGCCGTCGCAAGCTGGCCTATGACGTCAAGAAGAAGGCCGAAGGTATTTACGCCATCATCGACCTGACCGCCGAGCCGGCGGTGGTGAAGGAACTCGATCGTCAGCTCACGCTGAACGAGTCGATCCTCCGCACCAAGGTCATCCGGCCGGACCAGCACTGAAACCTGGGGTCGTCAGCAGCAACAGAACTGTCGGCGCCAGCCGCTACTGATTGTTGTTGACACAGCCACACCCGAAGCAGGAGGAACGGTAATGGCAGGCGAAACCGTCGTCACATTGGTCGGCAACCTTGTCGACGATCCTGAGCTGAGATTCACACCGTCCGGCGCGGCCGTCGCGAACTTCCGGATCGCGTCGACCCCACGGACCTATGATCGGCAATCAGGTGAATTCAAGGACGGCGAGTCGCTGTTCCTGAGCTGCTCCGTCTGGCGGCAGGCCGCGGAGAACGTGGCCGAGTCGCTGCAGCGCGGCATGCGAGTGATCGTGCAGGGCCGGCTGAAGCAGCGTTCGTACGACGACCGTGAGGGCAACAAGCGCACGGTCTTCGAGATCGACGTCGACGAGGTCGGTCCGAGCCTGCGCAGCGCCACCGCCAAGGTGACCAGGGCGATGCGCTCGGGCCCCGGCGGCGAGGGTGGCGGCGGCTTCGGCGGTGGCGGTGGCGGTGGCAACCAGGGCGGCGGCCAGAGTGCCGCCCCGCAGAACGACCCCTGGGCGACCCCGCAGGGTGGTGGCGGCCAGTCCGCCCCGCAGAACGACCCCTGGTCAGGTCAGGGGAGCGGCGGCTCGATGGAAGAGCCTCCGTTCTGACCTGAGCAGGACAACCAGTCAGAGTGACCATTCCGGCCCACAGCCGGGCTTTCGTAGTAGAAAGAGAGCACCACAATGGCCAAGATCATTCGGAAGCCGAAGAAGAAGGTCTGCGGCTTCTGCAAGGACAAGAGCCCGTACGTCGATTACAAGGACACCGCGTTGCTGCGCAAGTTCATCTCCGACCGCGGCAAGATCCGCGCGCGTCGGGTGACGGGCAACTGCGTGCAGCACCAGCGCGACGTCGCCATCGCCATCAAGAACGCTCGTGAGGTGGCTCTGCTGCCCTACACGAGCACCGCTCGCTGAGGGAGGTCTGAGACATGAAACTCATCCTGGCGCAGGAGGTCGAGGGCCTCGGAGCCCCCGGCGACATCGTCGAGGTCAAGGACGGCTACGGCCGCAACTACCTCGTCCCGCGTGGTCTGGCCATCGGCTGGACCCGTGGTGCTGAGAAGCAGATCCAGACCATCAAGCGGGCGCGCGACGCCCGGTCGATCCAGGGCAAGGAGCACGCGAGCGAGGTCAAGAACCAGCTCGAGCAGCTCGGCGTCAAGCTGGATGTGAAGGCCGGCGAGACCGGTCGCCTGTTCGGTTCGGTCACCCCGGCGGATGTCGCCGGTGCGATCAAGGCCGCGGGCGGCCCGCTGGTGGAGAAGCGTGTGATCAACATCAGCACGCCGATCAAGACCACCGGCAAGCACCAGGTGTCGGTGCAGCTGCACCCGGAGGTCGCTGCGACCGTCCGGCTCGAGGTTGTCGCAGGCTGACGGTCCGATATCTCCGCAGGAGACCGTCCTGCCTTGACCGTCGGATGAACAGATCGGCCCGCTCTCCCAGTGAGAGCGGGCCGATCTGGGGTTTCAGGACAGTCGGGAAAAGTTGCCCGTGCGCGTGGTAGACACCGGGCCAGGCGCGTTCAGCGCGACGAGTTCAGCCCTGGACCGGGGCAGGCCAGGTCGGTGGAGTCGGGTCCTCGGCCTGCCCGATCTCTGGTTTGACCACGGACGGCCAACTGGCCGGCTCCGGGTCGGACTGGTCGCTGCCCCCGTCGACCGGTTTCACCAGGGTCGGCCAGTCCGACGGCTGCGGGTCGTCATCCGCAGCCGCGGTCAGAGCTGGCATCGTCAGGGCCGGCACGGTCAGGCTGACCACCGCGACCACCGTCGTCGCGAACCGCAGCGACCGCCTCACTTCTTGTCCAAGGCGTAGAGCACGGAGGCATGCACCACGATCGCGTGGTCACCGGCCATGCCCCAGGGCCGGGCCGTGCCGTCGGCCAGCGGGCTCTGCTGACCCCCGCCTGGCGCGATCGCCAACAACGTGCCATTTTTCTCGCCGTAGATCGTCGTCTGGTTCACCGAGAGCGGTTGGAACTGCGAGACCGAGCCTGTCGTCTTGCTAGTGAAGTTGATCAAGCACTCGCCGTACGCGGCAACCTTGCCGGCCTGGTCCGGTACCCACTTCCAGCCGTCGGTCTGGCCGGAGTTGGTCTTCGGACAGGTGGCCACCACGGCGCCATTGGCCGTCGAGTTCACCGCCGGGATCACCTCGTCGGGCTTGCCCGTATTCCACTGCACCACCACCCGGCCCGGGCTCGCCGCAACGATATGGTTGATGGTCGTCGCGCCAGCTGGCCGATTCAGGCTCAGTTCGACCGGGTCCTTGCCGTTCTGGCTCCAGAACAACGGTCCGGCGTACCGGGCCATCAGTGCCTTGTCGCCCTCGGCCAACAACATGGTGGACAGCCTGGGCTGGTTCCCCACCGGATGAAGCTGATCCCCGCTGACGAGACTGGCGCCTGCATCGCCGCTCAGCACCACCAGCGGGGAGGACCCGAAGAACTGCACCGTGGCCGAGTTCGGCAGCTCAATCTCGGTCGGCTCGGCCCCCTCGCCGGCCCAGTAGAGCAGCGTGCCCGGGGCCGTGACGGCCACTACCGGCTTCGAGTCGACGGTGGTGTACACCGGACTGCTTGCCTCGCGCGGCACCTTGTCCTGCCAGAGCACCTTGCCGTTGCTGTCGAAGACGGCGATCTTGTTGTCCGGCGTGATCACCGCCACCTGGCTGCCGTCCGGGGACACCGCCGGGTTGGTGTTCTCGGCGAGGTCGACGGTCCAGTTCGCATTCGCCGTCCAGCCCGGCGGCACGGGGCGGGCGGCGAACTGGTCCGGCACGATCTTCGGCGTGGGCAGATCGGGCAGCTTCGGCGAGGCCACCGGGGTGTTGTCCTGCGGTCCCGGCTTCCGAATCACCAGCAGGTAGAGCGCGGTGCCGCCGATCAGCACCACCGCGAGTGCAGCGGCCGCGATGATCGGCCAGATCGGCTTGCTGGTCTTGACCGCCCGCTCGACAGCCTCGACCTGTCCGTCCGGGTGGATCACCAGCGGCCAGGAGGCGCCGTCGGACTCGACCGCCGTGGCCTTGATCGGGCGGCCGAGCTGAGCCGCCCGCTCCGTCACGAGCGCGATCGCCGCCTGCCGTGGGTCGTGGTGGTTGACCGGATGACTGCGGCCGGCGATTTTCACCTCGGCGTTGTGGTCGTCGTACAGCCGGATCGTCACCTTCGGCCAGGACGGGATGCCCTTCTCAGCCACGGTCACGCCTCATTCCAGCCACAGAACTCCCTCGCTCGTCGCACGCGTCCCCGCCGTTCTAGCATGTCGTCGGCCGAGGTCGGTCGGCTCGTCTGACCCGACAAGGGGGTAGAAACATCCTCGCCTGTGGATGGGTCACGCCAGCACACCCGGATAGCGAGAGAATACTGTGGGCGATCGCCTGTGACACGCCGCGAGAGGAGGGGCCATGACGCAACCGCAACAGAACCCGTGGACTCGGCAACAGACGCCGGCGATTCCGCAACCGGTGGAGCGACAGGGTCCTCCGCAGTCGATGCAGGACGCGCCTCGCGGTCCTTCCGCGCCCCAGCACGGTGTACCCGCGCCGAGCGAGGACGATCGACTACCCAAGTTCGCCATCCCGGCCGCAGACACTCTGTGGTGGGTCGGCGTGCATGGCGGCTCGGGCGAGTCGACTATGTCTCTCCTGCTCCCCGGCACACGGGCAGCAGGCCATCGCTGGCCGATCCCGCCTCCACCGGTACCTACCCCCACGGTGCTGGTGGCCCGGACCCACGCCTCAGGTCTACGAGCTGCACAGCGAGCCGCGATCGAGTGGGCCTCCGGCGTCGTCCAGGGCGTTGCCGTGCTCGGGCTGGTGCTGATCGCGGATGCGCCGGGGCGGCTGCCCAGGGTGCTCGACGACTTCGCCGACATCGTCGGCGGTGGGGTGCCCCGGGTCTGGGACATCCCCTGGATCGAGGAGTGGCGAAGGGGGGAGGATCCCACGCCCGACAACACACCGGACGAGGTCTTCGAAGTCCTTGAATCCATCTACGCTCTTCGCGCGTCCAACCCCGCGGAATACCCCGCCCCGTACTGAAAGGCTCAACTCTCATGCTGGCAAAATTCATTCCTGACCTGGTCTCGATGGCCGGCACCCGCCCTCCGGGCGCGGACGGCATCGACAAGGTGATCAGCTGGGTGACCTGGATCGCCTTCTCGATCTGCATTCTCGGCGTCGTCATTGCCGGCGCCATGATGGCCATCGGCCAGCGTCGTGGTGAGGGTGGCGAGCACGCGGCCCGTCTCGGTTGGGTTCTCGCGGCCTGCATCGTGATCGGCTCAGCCTCCGCGCTCGTCGGGGCGCTGTTGTAATGATCGACCTGACCGCCGCCCCGGTCGGCGTACCCGAAGGCTGATCGGCTGTGGGCTTGTTCAGCGGATGGTCGGATCCCGACGACGGCGATGGCGAGGGATCGAGCCCCTGGGAGAGGCGCGGCTTCATCGCGTCGGCGATCGTCGTCGGGGCGCTGGTGGTCTGTGTGCTTGTCTGGTTCTTCGCGAGTGCCAATGGCGGGGACACCCCCGCCACGCAGCCATCGGTGCCTCCGGCAACGACCGCGCCGACCGATCAGCCCACTGAGCAGCCCACCCAGCCGGTCGCGACCCCGACCGACGAGCCGACCAGTACGCCGGGCACCCCTCCGCCGCCGGTGGACGCCGCCGGTGGTTGCAAGGCCAAGAACGTCGACCAGAAACGACCCAAGGTGGCGCCGGCGGCGGTGACCTGGCTCTTCGATGCACAGATGCTGATCCCGTTGCAGCGGCAGGCTGGACCTGCGAGCCAGGATCCGGACGGGCTGCGGCATTGCTATGCACACTCCCCGACGGGTGCGGTGCTGGCCGCGATGGTCACCCTCGCACAGCTTCGGAACCCCGCGCTCAGTGAGGCGGTACTGCAGCGCCGCACTACCGGGCCGGGGCGGAGTCTCGCACTCAAGGCCGCGAAGTCGCCCCCGACGCCTCTCGACACGACAGCCCAGCCGGCCCAGTTCACCGGTTTCAAGATCCTGGACTATCTGCCGAACCGGGCCATCATCGCGATCGCTGTCCAGACTGACGTCGACAAGGTCGCCTCGCTGCCGGTCACCATGGCATGGTCCAGCGGCGACTGGAAGATGGCGCTGCAGGAGGACGGCAGCATCAACGGTGACGCCGCACCCGATCTGCTCGCCTCCCTCGATGGCTACGTCCGCTTCGGAGGCGCGTGATGATCGCGCTCAACTGTTCTTGGTGGCCCGGGGACTGGGCCAACTGCGTCCGCCAATACCTGGCCCAGGCCGTGAACGAGGTGACAGGTGGCCTGTTCGGCATCCTCTTCGAGGCCATCAAGAAGGTCCTCATTGCCGCCGTGGACGCCGTGCTGAAGGCAGTCGGTACGCTGTGGATCGATATCGGCACCCCGTCCGTCGCGGACGCCAACGGGAACGCGGTCGGCGCCTCCGCCTTCATTCAGGACCACACCCAGTGGATCCTGGTCGTCGCGGCCACTATCTCGGTGATCATCGCCGGCATCCAAATGGCGCTGTCGCAGCGGGGCGAGCCGCTGCGGGACGTGCTGAAGAGCCTGCTGACCATGGTGGTGGTCTCCGGTTGCGGCCTCGCTTTCGCCTCAGTCCTGATCCAGGTCGCGGACTCCTTCTCCTCCTGGATCATCGACCAGGCGATCGGCGGGTCCACGTTCAGCGAGCGGCTCGTGCAGGTAATGCTGGATCCGCTCAAGGGTTCAGACATGGGCCTCGCCACGGTCATCGTGGTCGGGATCGCGATGGTGCTGACCTCACTGATCCAGTTGGCCCTGATGATCGTGCGGTACGGCATGCTCGTGCTGCTGGTGGGTGTATTCCCGTTGACCGCGGCCGCGACCAACACCGAGGTCGGGATGGCATGGTTCAAGCGGGCCGTCAGTTGGTTGGCCGCCTTCATCCTCTACAAGCCGATCGCGGCCCTGATCTATGCGGTGGCGATCACGTTGATCGGGGCCCCGTTCGGTGCTCCCGACGCGAATCTCAAGGTGATCACCGGCGTCACGATGATGGTGATGTCGGTCGTCGCCCTGCCTGCGCTGCTGCGGTTCGTCTCACCGAAGACCGGAGGCTGACGTGATCTGGCTCGGCTGCGGTGGCAAAGGCTGGTACGAATGCCTCCGGGCGATCGTCAGCGAGGCCTACGGGTTTGTCGTCGAGGGACTGATCAAAGTGATATTCGAACCGATTCTCACCGCCCTGTTCGATGCCGTCGGCAAACTGATGGCCACCATTGCCACCTTCTGGGTCTTCGTCCCCACCCAGTCGGTCGGCAACACGACCACCGGTCAGCCGAACAGCAGCACCGTCGGCTGGATCTGGAGCCACACTTCCTGGATCGCCGTCTTCGCAGCCACCATCTCGGTGATCGTCGCCGGCGCCCACATGGCCTGGTCGCAGCGCGGTGAGGCCGCGCGGGACCTGTTGCGGTCCCTGCTGACCCTGACGGTCGCCTCGACGCTGGCAGTCAGCGTCACCCAGATTCTGATCGAGGTCGGCGACCAATTCTCCAAGTGCATTGTCCTGACTGCGCTGAACAACAGCGGGGCAGGCTGGACCTGTCAGATGCAGGACGTGAGCGCCGACAACTTCGGCAAGGCGATGCTCGGGGTGATGGGCATGGTCGGTGCGAGCAGTCCGATCGGCATCGGCCTGCTGATCACGATCGGCATCATCACCGTGCTGGCCACGGTGATCCAGATCGTGATGATGGTTGTCCGCAGCGGAATGCTGATCCTGCTGATCGGCGTACTGCCGATCGCGTCGGCCGCGACAAACACCGAGATGGGCCGCGGCTGGTTCAAGCGGATCATCTCCTGGCTCGTCGCCTTCATCCTGTACAAGCCGGTGGCGGCGCTCGTCTATGCAACAGCGATCAGGCTGACGCAGAGCGGTCCGCTGTCCTACAAGGTCGGCGACCCCAACACCGCGCCCGTTGGCACCCAGATCATGAACATGGTCACCGGTCTGACGATGCTGATGCTCGCCCTTTTCGCCCTTCCGGCGTTGATGAAGTTCATCGCCCCGATGGTGGCCGCGACGGCGGGTGGCGCTGGAGCCGGCGCCATCGCCGGGAAGATGGTCGGGATGGGGGCGGGGATGGAGAAGCTCGCCGACCAGGCCTCCGAGTCGGCGAAGAGCCAGAGCGAGGGACCGACCGGTGCCCGCAACGTCGGCAAACCCTCGTCGGGCAGCAGTTCCCAGCCCAGTGGTCCACAGGGTGCTCAGCCCTCGCAGCCATCCGGTGGAGCGGGCGGTGGCGGTGGGGGTGGTGCGGCCGGTGGTGGTGGTGGCGGCGGTGCGGCCGGCGGTGGTGCAGCAGGTGGAGCCGCGGGTGGCGGTGCGGCAGCCGGCGGTGGAGCCGCGGCCGGTGGTGGTGCCGCAGCTGGCGGTGCAGCAGCCGGCGGTGGTGCGGCGGCGGCCGGAGCGGCGGGTGGCCCGGTCGGGGTCGCTGTCGTGGCCGGGGTGATGGCCGTCAAGAAGGGCGCCGAGATGGTCGGGGATGCGGCCAAGGCCGGCGTGAGCGAGACCATCGACAACGACGCAATGGATGAGGGACCAAGTGGCAGCGGCTGACGGCGTTCGCGCTACCCCGAGGACGTACGGCAACTGGCGGCAGCCGACCTCGGCCGGTATCGCCGGTCTCGGTGCCCTGGGCACCGGAATCATGATGGGCGGCCTGGTGATGACGCTGGTCGCGACCATGGCGGCCGGCATCGCCGGCGCCCTGGTCACTGCGGTCATCGTCGGCATCTGCCTGCTGTTGCTGATGACGAAGGACAAGCACGGACAGTCCGCCTTGCAGCGGCTCTCGACCCGCATTGGATGGCAGCGAGCAAAGATGGCGAAGCACAACATCTACCGTTCCGGGCCCCTCGGTCGTACGGCGTGGGGCAAGTTCCAGATCCCGGGCCTGGCGGCCTCCTCCCAGCTGAGCGAGTTCCGGGACTCCTACGGCCGGCCGTTCGCGTTGCTCTTCTACCCGAGCACGCGGCACTTCACGGTCGTCATCAATGCCGAGCCGGACGGCGCCTCCCTGGTCGACGAGGATCAGGTGGACGTGTGGGTCGCACACTGGGGTCAGTGGCTCGCTTCCCTCGGTCACGAGCCGGGCATCGTCGCCGCCTCGGTGACGGTGGAGAGCGCACCGGACACCGGCACCCGGCTGCGCCGCGAGGTCACCCACAACATGCAGGACGGTACGCCGGCGATCGCCCGGGCGATGCTGTCGGAGGTGATCCAGACCTATCCGGAGGGATCCGCGCTGGTCTCGGCCCGGGTGGCCCTGACCTTCAAGGGAGTCGACCGCAACGGTAAGAGGCGCAAGGACGAGGACATGGGTCGAGAGCTTGCGTCCCGGCTCCCGGCGCTGACCCAGAGCCTTAACTCCACCGGTGCAGGTGCGGCCCGGCCGGTCACCGCGCAGGAGCTCTGCGAGACCGTCCGGATCGCCTACGACCCGGCGGCCGCCGTACTGATCGACGAGGCTCGCAGCCAGGGCATGTCGCCGGAGCTGGCCTGGACCGATGTCGGCCCGGCCGGTGCGCAGGCCTTCTGGGACAAGTACCGGCACGACACCGCGTGGTCCATCACCTGGATGATGACGCAGGCGCCGCGCGGTGAGGTGTTCTCCTCCGTGCTGTCCCAGTTGGTCGGACCGCACCCCGACATCGACCGCAAGCGGGTCACACTGCTCTACCGTCCGCTGGACGCAGCTACCGCGGCCCGGATGGTCGAGTCGGACAAGCGCAACGCATCCTTCCGGGCGACCGCGTCTGCTCGCCCGTCGGCCCGATCGATGGCCGAGGCCAGGGCCGCGGACCGGACAGCGCAGGAGGAGGCCCGCGGCGCCGGGCTGGTGAACTTCGGCATGGTGGTCACCGGCACCGTGATGTCAGCTGACCAGCTACCGGACATGGTTGCCGCGATCGACAACCTCGGTGCCACCGCACGTGTTCTGCTACGCCCGGCCTACGGGTCGCAGGACTCTGCCTTCGTCGCGGCACTGCCTCTCGGCATCGTGCTGCCGAGCCATCTCTCGGTGCCGCCCGGCCTCCGGGAAGCGCTATGAGTCTGGGGGAGTCGCTATGAGCAAGAAGAAGCCGGTCGACCCGCTGCGTGGTGGCAAGCGCCCGATGCCCCGTGGTTGGCCCGGGGCGGGTGGCGGCTACTCGACGTACCTGCAAGCGCCTGGAGAGTGGCGTGGTACGACGGTGCAGGTGTGCGGCATGTGGCCCTTCGCCGCAGGCACCGGCAGCCCGATGGTCGGCGTACCGATCGGCCGGAACATCCTGTCCGGCGCGACCATGTGCTGCGACCCGATCAGCTGGTTCATGCGCGCCAAGCTGATCTCCAACCCGTCCGTCTTCGTGCTTGGCAAGCCCGGCTTGGGCAAATCGACCATAATTCGGCGGATGGCCCTCGGCCTCGCCGGGTACGGGATCCAGCCACTGGTGCTGGGTGACCTGAAACCTGACTACAAGGACCTGATCGAGGCGCTCGGTGGGCAGGTTATCGAGCTTGGTCGCGGCCGGGGGCATCTGAACGTGCTGGACCCGGGTGAGTCCCGGAGGGCCGCGCTGCGGTTAACGGGCAGCGCCCGGCAGGCCATCCAGGCCGACGCGCACGGTCGCCGCCAGACGATGGTCTCGGCGCTGATCTCGATCATGCGGTCGGCGCCACCGTCGGACCGCGAGGAGACCATCATCGACGAAGCCCTCAAGGTGCTCGACGAGCGCCACCAGGGTACGCCGGTGTTGCGGGACCTGCTGCAGGTGATCCAGGAGGCACCGGACCGGGTCCGTGACGTGGCCCTGGATCGCGGCAGCATGGACCGGTACCGGCAGATCACCGAAGGGCTGGAGGCGTCGCTGATCGGTCTGGTCGGCGGTGGCCGGCTGGGTGAGATCTTCTCGGAGCAGACCGATCACCCGATGGCGATGGACCGGCCGGTCGTGTTCGACGTGTCCAACATCGACGACTCAGAGACCAACCTGCAGGCCGCCGTACTGCTGGCCTGCTGGTCGTACGGGTTCGGGGCGGTCGCGGTCGCCCAGGCGCTGGCGGACGCCGGGCTCGAGCCGCGGCGGCACTACTTCGTCATCCTGGACGAGCTGTGGCGGGTGCTGCGGGCCGGGCGGGGTCTGGTCGACCGCGTCGACGCACTGACCCGGCTGAACCGGCAGCGTGGTGTCGGCATGGCGATGATCTCGCACACCATGTCCGACCTGCTGGCCCTGGAGCACTCGGAGGACCGGATGAAGGCGAAGGGATTCGTCGAGCGGTCCGGCATGGTGATCTGCGGTGGTCTGCCGCGGGCCGAGATGGAGAACCTGACGGCCGTGGTGCCGCTGTCCGACGAGGAGCAGAACATGCTCATCGGCTGGCAGGACCCGCCCGCCTGGGACCCGGCCACCGGCGAGGAGGCCGCACCGCCCGGACGAGGCAACTTCCTGGTCAAGGTCGGCGGTCGGCCGGGCATCCCGGTGCACGTCGGGCTGACGTCGGTCGAGCGCGAGATCAACGACACGAACAAACTGTGGAAGACCGGCGCCGACGGCCGCCCGCTGAAGGTGGAGCTGCTCGAGGACGGGACCGAAGAGGTCGTCGAGGAGTACACCTTCGACGACCCGACGATGCTGCCGCCGCCCGACCCGGCGACGATGCTGCCGCCGCCTGACCCGGCGACCATGCTGCGGCCGGCCGATCCGGCCACGATGCTGCCGCCGCCTGATCCGGCGACGACGCTGCCGCCACCTGATCCCTCGACTCGGGTCGAGGCCAGAAGGGGAGTTGAGGACTAGTGGCTCAAGGCAGGAAGAGTACCGGCCCCGGCGGACTGTCCGCCGAGTCGGTGCTGGTGTTCATCGGCATCGGCCTGTTCGTCGTGGTGATCGGCGGCATCTGGTCAGCGCTCAAGATCGCGGCCGGGATCAACAACACCCGGCCGGTCTCCGGCAACCCGATCGGTACCCTGACCGACCTGCTCAAGGGCCGGGTCGAGTGGTCCGGCGCCGCTACCGGCGTACTGATCGTGGAGATCCTGGTAATCGGGCTGTTGATCGGTCTGGTGCTGTTCACCATGAGCCGGCTGAAGGGCGGCCGGTCCCGGGTGGACAGTTCGGCTTTCCTGATGTCGAAGCGCAGCGAGATCTTCAAGCTCACCCGCGAGGGCGCGCAGCAGACCGCGAACCGCCTCGGCACCGGCCACGCCGGACCGGGTGTGATGATCGGCCGCACGGTCCGCGACAACGTCGAGGTGTTCGGTTCCTGGGAGGACATGCACGTCGACGTCTGGGGACCGCGCACCGGTAAAGCGCTGGCAGCAACGACGCCTGTGCTGACACCGCATGGCTGGGTGCCGATCAAAGACCTCGCGCGTGGTTGCCGGGTGATCGGCAGCGACGGTCGTCCGACGGTGGTGACCGGTGTGTATCCGCAGGGGACGCGTCCGGCCTACCGGCTGCAGGTGAGTGACGGTACGTCGATCCTGTGCGACCCCGATCATCTGTGGACTGTTCGGCCAAAGATCAGGGCGGACAAGAAGAACCCCGAGATGTGGCGGACTTGGACCACTCAGCAGATGCTGGATCGCGGCCTGAAGCGGGCAAGCGGTGGAGCCAAGTACTACCTGCCGATCGTCGAGCCCGTTCAGTTCGAGGGTGTACTCGAGCCAGGACGACCGGTCGAGTCTGAACCGCTGGCCGGAAAAGGCCGCAACATCAAGCCTGAGGTTGTCGCGCCCCGTCTGCCGGTTGCGCCGTACCTGCTGGGCGTGCTGATCGGTGACGGCGGTCTCCGGTCAGGCTCGATCCGTCTGTCGACAGCGGAGGCCGAAGATCTGTTGCCTCTGCTGGCTCCGTACCTCCCTGACGGTGTGGAGGCCAAGGCGGTCGCCGGGAGCGCCTACGACTGGGCCTTGACGTCTGAGCGAGGCGGACCTCGCAACGGCCTGGTCGCCGCGATGCGCGAGCTCGACCTGATGGGCCACAGTTCGTTGACCGAGTTCGTTCCCGAGCTCTACCTGCTGTCCGGGGTGGATGATCGCCAGGCGCTGTTGGCCGGATTGCTCGACACCGATGGTTCGATCGACGAGAGGGGCATAGTCGAGTACTCGACCTCATCCCCGCAACTGTCCGAGGACTTCCGCTTCCTGGTGCAGTCCCTCGGCGGCACCGTTACTACGACCCGGCGCGAGACGACGTACGCGCCGTCGTACCAGTCCTTTGTCCGTCTCCCACTCGATATGCCGGCACCTTTCCGACTGCCTCGCAAGCGGCAGCGGTGGGAAGACTTGACGCCCCGGCGGCGGAGTGCCAAGCCGGTGCGGGCGATCCGCGCGATCGAGCCTGAAGGCGAGATGGAGATGGTCTGCATCTCGGTGGCCGCAGCAGACGGGTTGTTCGTTACGGACGAGTTCATCGTCACCCACAACACGACGTCCCGTGCCGTGCCGGCGATCCTGGATGCACCCGGCTCGGTGGTCGCGACCTCGAACAAGCGCGACATCGTCGACGCCACCCGCGACCCGCGGTCCGGCAAGGGCCCGGTCTGGGTCTTCGACCCGCAGGAGGTCTGCGGGGAGGAGCCGAACTGGTGGTGGAACCCGCTCAGCTACGTCACGGACGAGGTGAAGGCGCGGGAGCTCGCGGGCCACTTCGTGGCGTCGCAACGGATCGAGGGCGCCCAGACCGACGCCTTCTTCGATGCCGCCGGCACCGATCTGCTGGCCGGGCTGCTGCTCGCTGCCGCGGTGGCGAAGCGACCGATCACGCAGGTGTACTCGTGGCTCGCGGACCAGCGCAACGACGAGCCGGAGCGGATCCTGCGGTCGACGCCCGGCCTGCAGTTGTCCGCCGACTCGCTGGCCGGCGTCATCAACGCCCCCGACAAGCAGCGCGCCGGTGTCTACGGCACCGCGCAGCAGTCGGCGCAGTTCCTGATCAACCGGACGGTCACCCGCTGGGTCATCCCGAATGGGCCGAACGACCACCGGGCCCAGTTCAACCCGCACCAGTTCGTCCGCGAGGGTGGCACGCTCTACAGCCTGTCCAAGGAGGGTGCCGGTACGGCGGGTCCGCTGGTCACCGCTCTCACGGTGGCGGTGGTCGAGGCGGCCGAGGATTACGCCAAGACCTGCCCGAACGGCCGGATGCCGAGCCCGCTGGTGGGCGTCCTGGATGAGGCGGCGAACGTCTGCCGCTGGAAGAACCTGCCGGACCTTTACAGCCACTTCGGCTCCCGCGGCATCGTGCTGATGACGATCCTGCAGTCCTGGGCCCAGGGCGTGGAGTGCTGGGGCGAGCGTGGCATGGAGAAGCTCTGGTCGGCGGCCAACATCCGCGTGTACGGCGGTGGTGTGTCCGACGCGAACTTCCTGGAACGGTTGAGCAAGCTGATCGGCGACTACGACATCCTGTCCAGCTCGGTCTCCTACAACAAGGGCGAGCGCGGAACCAGTAAGCAGACCCAGCGGCACCACATCATGGAGGTCTCCGACCTCGCGTCGATGCCGCCCGGCCGGGCCGTGGTTTTCCCTTCCGGCATCCCTGCGACGATGATCAAGACGGTGCCGTGGATGGTGCGGCCGGACGCCGGCGCGGTGAAGGCATCCTTCGCGCGGCACGACCCGGGCGCTGCGCAGGCAATGATTCCGCAGGGCGCCAACGCCTGGGTTTCGGCCGGCAAGCCGCCCGCTGGTGGTGGCAGCAGCCAGGGTGGCCAGCCCGCCGGACCGCCACAGAACAAGCCGGTCTGGGAGCAGAACGAGGAGCAAGGCCGTGGATGGTGAACAGGAACTCTTCTACCCGCATGTCGCGGCCTTCGTCGAGGACCGGTTGGTCTACTTGTACTGTCGGCGACTCGGCCAGCAGTTCGTCTGGTGCCCGGAGTGGTATCGGCACGCCGAGGCGCTGAGCCGGCTCGACTCGATCTGGCGGGCCTGGGAACACCTGCGTCTCGACCCGGCGACCGGCATGTCGGTCTGGTGGCGCGACCACGCGGACCCGCACATGATGGCGCTGCTGGACCCGGACGGCCCGTTCGCGGCCTGCAGGGGCCAGCACAGCGACTACCCGATCCCGCCGCTGCCGGTGGAGGAGCCGCCCGCGGGCCTCTTCTTCGACCAGCGCCAGCCCAACCTCCGCGGTATCTGACCGGCCCGTACGGCGTACGTCGTACAGGGCGGGGGGTTGTTTCCCCGGCCGGGCTGCGGTTCGTTCTCGGCTGACGCAGGTTGTCCTCAGGCAGGCTGGGGTAATCCGAGTCGCAATCGGCCTGCCGCTGGTCGCCGCCGTACTCTGGGGCCTCTTCGCCGCCCCCACTGCGAACTACGGCAGCCCGGTGGGCACCGCGGTCGTCAAGATCGCGTTCTTCGGACTCGCAGGCCTGGCCCTCTGGAGCCTCGAGCACCGGATCCTGGGGATCGCCTTCGTTGTGGTCGTCGCGGCGAACCTGCTGATCATCCACACCGGCAACCGCAACACCGATTCGCCGGCCAGCGGCCAGCGGCCAGCGGCCAGAACAGCGCAGTACAGAGCGACTAGTCGCCGTCCGATGAGCCCGAGTGACTTGGGGCCGGACGAGGCGGCGTCGGCTGGTGCGCGAGTCCGTCCATGATCAGCGAAAAGAGGTGCTCGCGCCGGGCGGCGACGGGCGGAGCCTGATCGCCGATCCAGCCGACGGCGCTGACCAGGGCGAACAGGTCCGTCCCGTCGACATCTGGGCGGATGTGCCCGGCGTCCTGTGCGCGTTTCAGCAGACGTGCCGCGGCCTCGCGCATGGCCAGACAGGATGCGTGGAGGGGAGAGTGTTCGTCGCCGAGCGTCGCCATCATCGACGCGGCGAGCCCGCGGTAGGCGGTGCTTCCAGCAGTGAAGTCACCCAGCCATTCCATCAGCGCCTGCTCGGGCGAGTCGGCGTCTTCCAGTGACGCCGCTTTTGCGGCGAGGCGATCGAACCCCTGGCGGAGCAACGTCTCGAGCAGTGCGTCGCGGGTCGGAAAGTGCCGGTAGAGCGTCCCCAGGCCAACCCCGGCGCGACGGGCGATCTCCCGCAGTGACGCCTGGGTGCCCTGCTCGTCGACGACGCCCCTGGCCACCTCGAGCAGGTGGTCGTAGTTGCGCTGCGCGTCGGCGCGCTGCGCGCGTGGCCGACCAGGGCTGGGTGTCGCCTTCTTCGGCATGCGCGAATCCTCGACCTTGACAATCGGAGCACTGCTCCGATTATGATCTGGAGCACTGCTCCGGATTGTATCGGGCCGCACTCCGGTGACCAAAGGCGAGCGACGGAAAGAGGAGGAACGATGCCGGCAGCGATGATGAAGGCCGTGCGGATGCACGCGTTCGGCGACCCGGAGGTGCTGAGGTACGAGGAGGTTCCGCGCCCCGAGCCAGGCCCGGGCGAGGTCTTGATCCGCGTCCATGCGGCCGGTCTGAATCCGCCCGACTGGTATGCGCGCAGGGGCTTCACGAACATTCCGGAGGCGATGCGGCCAACGCTCCGGCTGCCGTTCACACCGGGTTCGGATGTCTCGGGCGTCGTGATCGCGCTCGGTCCGGAAGTCACCTGGCTCGCTGAGGGGGACGCCGTGTTCGGGCTGGTGCGCTTTCCCGTACTCAACAACGGCGGCAGAGGCTATGCGGAGTACACGACCTCGCCCGCGGCCCACCTCGCCCGCAAGCCGGCCGGCGTCGAGCACGTGCATGCCGCCGGCGTGCCCATGGCGGGGCTTACCGCGTACCAATACCTGTTCGATCACGTCCGGCTCGAAAAGGAGAAGACCGTGCTCGTCAACGGCGCGGCCGGTGGCGTCGGCCACTTCCTCGTGCAGCTTGCCAAGACCAGGGGCGCACGTGTCATTGGCGTCGCCTCGGGGCGCCACGAGATGTTCCTGCGTAGCCTGGGCGTCGACGAGTTCATCGACTACACCAGCACCGCAATCGAAGCGGCGGCTAGCGACGTCGACCACGTCTTCGACACCGTGGGCGGTCCTCACGGCCATCAGTTGCTCGGGGTGCTCAAGCGCGGCGGCACGCTCAGCCCCGTGTTCCTGGGCGAGTACCACCGCGAGCGCGCGGCCGCTCGCGGCATCACGTTCCTAGGAGGGCAGGTCCACTCCGACGGGGCACAGATGGCCGAGCTGGCGCAACTGCTCGACGTAGGCCGTGTTCGCGTCGGCGTCGACAGCATCTTCCCGCTTGCCGACGCGGAGAAGGCCCACGAGCGCGCCGAGCGAGGGCACATCCAAGGCAAGATCGTGCTGCGCGTCGCGGGGGACTGAGACTTGTCCGGCCGCAGGGGGGCGAGCTAGTGGTGTGTCTGGCAAAATAGCTTGGCACACCACTAGTCGCCGAGGCCGAAGTCCTTGAGTTCCTTGGTCTTCGGGCGGCGTTGCTTGAGGTTCTTGCGGGCGCGTGGAGCTTGTTCCGGGGGAATGCGGGCCGCCTCGGCGGCAGGTGGTTGCTCAGGGCGCTGAACCTGCGCAGCCTCGACCCGCCGGTCCCGGGCCTCCGCGCCGTACGAGTCGGAGACGGCGTCGTCGCTGTTGGCGAGCCGGGTCTCGTTGTTCGACATCGCCTGGTAGCGATCAGCTCGGGAGAGATCCGCTTCGGCCGCGGGATCATCCCGGCCTGCGGCTCCGTCCCGGAGCCGGGTGGCCCGGGCGGCATCGGTACGAGCCAGCCGTCGCCCGCCGGCCGCTTCGGCGCGGTAGTCCGCCCGGGCGGTCTCGGCCACGTCTGCCCGCCGCAGGGCCTCCACGATCTCGGCGTTCGCACCGTTCAGATCATGCTGGTAGCGAGTGTCCTGGCGGTCCCGCTCCGCGCGAGCGTCTTGCTCGATCTGCTCACGAGCTCGCGTCTGCAGTTCGGTCTCGCGGAGCGCCTCGGCGCCCTCATCCGACGTACCGAGGGCCATGGCTGGGCGGACCAGGTCGGCACCGGCCTCCCACTCCTTGGCGCGGCGATCCTCGCCGACAGCCTCCGCACCGGGCGCCTTCTCGTCCTCGCCTGCTGCGCGGTGATCAGGTCCGAGCTCGGCAGTCTGCTCGTCGTCCGTGTCGGCCATGCTGCTCCTTTCGTCCGCCTCCACGATGCCGCAAGAACAGGTCAGCCGCCCACGGCCAGCAGCCCGCCGACCCGGGCGGGGCCGGGGTGCGCGGTTGCCCGGTCCCTCTGGCAGTTGCCGTCGTCAGCGGACGGCGCCGGTGACCAGCCAGGCGTCGCGCCGCTCGCGGAAAAGCAGGGTCAGCAGTCGCAACAGCATGTAGCCCCCGAACGCCCACCACAGCGCGATCACCTTACCGTCGAACCAAAGAACACTGAGAGCCAGCGGCGCATACAAAACCAGGGCGATCACGCCTGCGACTGCTAGGTACGGCCCGTCGCCCGCACCGATCAGCACGCCGTCCAGCACGAACACGACACCGTTGACCGGCTGCCAGATCGCAGCCACCAGCAGTACTGCGGCCAGTGTCCGCCGTACTTCGGGATCAGCCGTGAACCAGGGCACGTACAGATCCCGCAGCCCCCACAGCGCCAGTCCGCCGACGAAGCCCGACACCAACCCCCACCACATCATCCGCCGGGTGATCGAGCGCGTGCCGGCGACATCGCCCGCGCCTAGCGAGCGACCGGTCAACGCCTGCGCGGCAATGGCGATCGCGTCCAGCGCTAGGGCGAGGAACGACCAGAGCGTGAAGGCGACCTGGTGGGCCGCGACAGACGTAGTACCGAGTGAGGTGGCGACGAAGGTGGCGAGGATGATCGCCACCCGCAGCGTCAGCGTTCGCACCACCAGCGGTACCCCGGCCTGTGCGGAAGCCAGGATGCCTGGGCGGTCCGGCCGGAGCTTGGCCCTGTCCCGCCGGGCGCCGCGGACCACCACGGCTACCAGTGCGACTCCTGCCGCTGTTTGGGCGATCGCTGTACCCATTGCGGAGCCCGCGATGTTCAGGTCGAGCCCGTAGACCAGCAGGAGGTTCAAGCCGATGTTGGCCAGGTTCGCTGAGATCGCCACCACCATGGGCGTCTTGGTGTCCTGTAACCCCCGCAGTACCCCGGTAGCCGCTAGCAGCAGCAACATCGACGGGATACCCAGACAAGAGATCCGCAGGTACGTCACGGCGTAGTCCGCAACATCCGGCGACGGGTCGAACCCGGCTATAGCCAATGGAGCCAGCAGTAGCCCGGCAACAGCCAGTACGACGCCCAGCAGCAGAGCGAGCCAGAGTCCGTCGATGCCCTGCGCGAGTGCCCCTTTGTGGTCACCCGCGCCGATCCGCCGGGCAACCGCGGAGGTGGTCCCGTACGCGAGGAAGACGCAGATCCCCACCAGCGTCTGCAGGATCGTCCCCGCCACCCCGAGCGCGGCCAGCTGCGGCGTACCGAGATGTCCCACGATCGCCGAGTCGGCCAGCAGCATGAGTGGCTCGGAGACGAGCGCGAAGAACGCCGGGACCGCCAGCCGGAGGATCTCTCGGTCCTGGCTGCTCACGCGGGAGTTGTCCCCAGGTAGCGGTTCGGCCTATCGGCGCGGCCATCGCAAGACCTGGTGGTAATGGGCATGGGGGACATTGTGCCTGGCCGTGCCTGTGCACAGACAACTGGACCTGGGAGTATCGAACCTTTTTCTTCTCCACAGTTGTGGGAAGACAAAACCGCTGGTCAGAGCCAGGTTGTGGATGTCCGCTCTTAGATATCCACAGGGATATGCCCATCCTGTGCACACCCGATCGAGTGGTTGTCCCCAGCTCTTCCACAGGGGCTGTGGACGACCGGCTACCGGGGTTCGGCGCAACGGGCGTACGGTCGCTTGATTGACACCGTCCGCCCGCAGTCTCGGGGGCGAGTCCGCCTGCGGATGCTGCCAGCGAAAACTGTCGGTGGGGCTGGCTACAGTTCGATCAGGTGTTCGAATAGAGTTGGATTTGCGGGCACGGTCGGGTGCGGTTCGGGTGTGGGACGAGGAGGTCTGGCGAGTGAGCGTTGCGGAGTTCCGCGGGGGGCAGGGCGGCGGCCACGAAGAGCGCAGCCCGGAGATGGGCTTCGACCGCACGCCGCCGCAGGATCTGGCCGCCGAGCAGTGCGTGCTGGGCGCGATGATGCTCAGCAAGGACGCCATCGCCGACGTCAGCGAGACCATCCGGGACACGGACTTCTACCGGCCGGCGCACGAGATCGTCTTCGACGCCATCACCGACCTCTATGCCCGGGGCGAACCAGCCGACGCGATCACCGTCGCCGCCGAGTTGACCAAACGCGGCGAGATGGCCCGGATCGGCGGCGCGCCGTACCTGCACACCTTGGTCGCCTCCGTGCCGCTGGCCGCCAATGCCGGTTACTACGCCCACATCGTCCGGGAGAAGGCGATCCTGCGCCGCTTGGTCGAGGCCGGCACCAAGATCGTGCAGATCGGCTACGCCGGCGAGGGCGAGGTCGACGACGTCGTCGATCAGGCCCAGGCCGAGATCTACCAGGTGACCGAGAAGCGGACCACCGAGGACTATGCGCCGCTGAAGGACATCATGGAGGGCGCCCTCGACGAGATCGAGGCGATCGACTCCCGCGGCGACGCGATGATCGGTGTCCCCACGGGCTTTACCGACCTCGACGAACTCAC
>JAWWPC010000177.1:0-5295 GCA_033851055.1 Kribbellaceae bacterium
GCTCGCGCTGCGCGTCGGTCCCGGCTTCGGCGATGACCGCAGACACCGCGACCGTGGGCAAAAAGGGTCCGCCCACGGCGGCGCGACCGAGCTGTTCCAACACGATCGTCAGTTCAGACAGACCGTACCCCTGACCGTCGAACCGTTCGTCGATGTGCAGGCCAAGCCACCCCGTGGAGACCATTTCCTTCCAGAGGCCATCGGTGGACCACCACCGACCGTTCTTTTCGCGGTCGAGCAGGATCCGGCGGGCACCCGCGGTGCCCGCACGCCCGGCTACCATCGCGCCCGCCACTTCGGCGAGCGCGCGATGATCTTCGGTTATCGCCAATGGCATTGGCAGCTCTCCGTTCTGTTCACCAGGCGGTACCGAACCGCTCGCGGTAGGTCACCGATGTTGCCGGGTGCCGGCGCGGTGGTGAGAGCTTGCGTGCGGGTAGGCCAACGTAGACCGCCGCCATCGGGACCAGGTTCTGCGGCAGCTGCAGCAGTTCGCGCACGCGGTCGACACCGAACGTGGTCAGGCCGGTGGTCAGACATGAGCCATAGCCGAGGTCGGCAGCCGCGAGCAGGATGTTCTGCACGGCCGGGTAGATCGACGACGGTGCGTAGACCTCGAGTACGCGATCGGTGTCGGCGCACACCACCACCACGACCGGCGCCGCGGCGAATCCACCTTTGCTGAAACCGAATTCAAGATCGGCGACGAGTACCTTGTCTTCGACGCTCTGCCGAACGAAGTCGCCGCCGCCTGCGTTCCAGGTCTCTGTCCACCACGCCGCGAGCAGCGCGCGGTTGCGGTCGTCGCGGATCACGATGAACGTCCAAGGCTGGGTGTTCTCCGCGCTCGGCGCGTGCACCGCGGCCGCCAGCATCTGCTCGACGTCGGAGTCGGGTACCTTGCCGCCCGGATCGAAGCGCCGACACGCGCGCTGGGCGTGGATGCCGGAAAGCAACTCGCCCACTAGCGCTCCGCCAGTACGCGTTCGCCGCGCGGCGCCCATCCGGTGAGGGAAATCGTGGTCAGATCGAGCCACTCCCCTAATGAGAGCGTGCCGGCCATGACTCGTTTCAGGAATTCCGCCATGACGATGTCGGGCTCGTTGTCCAGCTCGTAGATCACCATGTAACGGTGCGTCGGCGGCGGTAACTGAGCCGGCAGGTCCTGGTCGTCGGGGACCTTCAGTTCGGTGATGTCGTAACGCTGCGCCGCAACGACTCCGGGCACGTCGAGAACCTCGGGCACATGCTGAGCGTCATACCACTTGTTGAAGGCGTCGTCTTCGCCCTCGATCGGGTTGGTGAGCGCTATGAAAAGGTTCGGAGCCACGCCACACGCCTTTCGCAACAGCAGGGACCCAGCCACATTATGGCAGTCGACTGCCATAGTCAACGTGGGGCATGACTCTTTCAGACTGATTGCGAGGCCGGTTGGTGGAGGATAACTGCCTAGCAATCAGTGTCTTGACGTGTGACAGTAGACTGCCATAATTAGCGGGTGCGGTCTTGGTCCCGCCGGATCCTCCAGTCGGCGCTCCGCCACCGGGCCATGAAATCGGAAGGCGCCAGATGAGATTCGCCGTGTACCTACCCAACTGCATGCACGTTGCGGCGATCACACAGCCGTGGGAACACCAGCTCACCGGCGCCGATATCGCGCGAGTTGCCCAACGCGCCGAGCAGCTGGGTTATTCGATGGTGTTCCTGCCCGAGCACTTCCTCACCCCGACGAGTCATCTCGAGTTGTCCGGGAACCACTACTTCGACGCCACCACCGCCCAGGCCTTCATCGCAGGCGCCACCTCGACGATCACCATCGGCTCGATGGTCACGATCCTGCCGTTGCATAACCCGATCGTGGTCGCCAAGCAGATCGCAACGCTCGACTGGCTCAGTGGCGGTCGCGCCCAGACCACCGTGGGTGTCGGCTGGCTCAAGGAGGAGTACGACGCGATCGGCGTCCCCTTCACCAAGCGTGGCCGCATGGCGGACGAGTATCTCGAGGCGATGTTCGAGTTATGGCACAGCGATTCGCCACGCTTCGACGGCGACTTCGTCAAGTTCGACGACATCGCGTTCGGGCCCAAGCCGATCTCCAAACCCCACCCGGCGGTATGGATGGGCGGAGACGCCGACGCGGTGCTGCGCCGAGCGGCCCGGTTCGGCGACGGCTGGGCGCCATGGCTGACCAAGCCCGACGAACTGCCGCCCAAGATGGACTACCTGCGCTCGCAGCCCGGGTTCGACGACCGGCCGTTCTCGCTGTTCTACAGCCTGGCGATGCTGTCCATCGGTCAGGAGCACGCCGTCGTCGACGACCCGAATGCGCATTTCGGCCAGAGCGCCCAGCAGGTCATCGACAACTGCAACATGCTGGCCGAGCGCGGCGTTACGGACACCTGGGTCAACCCGCCTGCACTGGACGGGTTCGATGCCTACCTCGACCATATGCAGTGGGTGGCTGAGGAAATCATCCCGAAGGTCGGATGAGTCTTCGAGCGAAAACCGTCAGATTTACTGACCTCGTGACGACGGCACGATGTTCAGCGGTACCGATCGCAGAGACATCGTCCCGGTCGGCCAGGGCATCTGTGGCGGCTTGTCTTGAGCCAGAGTGTATTCGGGTATGCGGGAGTGCCATTCCTCGAGGATGAGTCGGAGTTCGAGACGCGCCAGGTGCGAACCCAGGCACCGGTGCGGTCCACGGCCGAACGCGAAGTGCACGACCTTGCTGTCGAGATGAACCTCGTCGGCGTCCTGGTACCGCCGCGGATCACGGTCGGCGCTGCCATAACTGAGCATGACCGTGGTGTCCTTGGGCACGACCCTGCCTGCCACTTCGACCTCCTCGGTGGTGACACGTGGCGCGAATGGCACAGGTCCGTCGACGCGCAAAATATCCTCGATAAATGCCGGGATGAGCGCGAAGTCGTTGGCGACACGGCGGCGCATTTCGGTGTCGGCCGCCAGCCTGGCCAGGGAGAACCCGACGGCAGAGGTGACGGTGTCCAGCCCGGCCAGCACGAACATGAAGCACAGGCCGAGGATCTCGTTGTCCGACATGCCGCCCTCGTCGGTGTCTTGTATCAGCTGGGTGAGCATGTCGCTGCCGGTGGAATTGGCGCGCCGCTCGGCGATGTGCTCGGTCAGATAGGTGAACAGTTCCAGCGCGTGAGCCATCACCTCCGGGGTCGCCTCGGCGCTACTCGGATCGGTGAATTGCAGAATTGCGTCCTTCCACTGCACCAGCCGGTCGCGGTCCGCCATGGGCAGCCCGAACAGAGTCAGAAACACCTGGGAGGGAAAGGGTGTGGCGAGATCGGCTACCACGTCACACTCGCCGCTCGCGATAATGGCGTCGATCAATTCGCCGGCCTGCCTGCGTAGTTCGGGCTCACGCTCGGCCATCTTCTTGGGGCTAAAGAACGGATCAAGCATTCGGCGGAACCGGGTGTGATCCGGCGGATCGATCGCGATCGGTACCAGCGGGACGGGACTTCCTAAACGGTCGAAAGCTCTTGCCGACGAAAAGATCTCAGGCCGTTTGGCCGCGAACTCGACGGCCTCGGCGCTGGTCAGCACGACCTCCTCGCCAGAACTTACCGCCTCGCCCGCCTCCCGCAGTTCCCGCCAGGCGCGCGTGCGGTCCACCGTGAAGGGCAGATCGTTGATATTCAGCGTTCCGGTTACGCCTAGCTCGGTCATTGAGATGGAGATCCTCTCTACCCGCGGCGGTCGAAGGCTCGTTTTGACAGTAGACTGTCATATATTCGAAGTATCGTCGGTACCACGACGAGTGTCAACGATGTGCCGGCACCTGCAGTCGTTGTACTGTCGGGACACCCAGACGGACGAGGAGGTTGGCCGATGGCCCGGGGCGACCGATCACCGCGGGACGAGCATGCGGACCGGATCCGGAATGCTCTGCTGAATGCTGCCCTGAACCTGTTCAGCACCAACGGGTACGACGAGACCACCACAGACCAGATCGCCGAAAGCGTGGGGGTTTCGCCAAGGACCTTCTTCCGCTACTTCCCGACCAAGGAGTCGGTGCTTTTCTTCGGCGAGTACGACTTCATCGACGCCGTGAGCGGGGTCTACCTCGCTCAACCGGAGAAGATGTCAGATTTCGAGGCGCTGGCCAATTCATTCGCATTGCTTGCGCCAGGCCTCAAGCGCATCCGTAAAAGGATCGCGCAGTATCACGAGGCCGTTGCGTCATCGCTCGTGCTGCTGGGCCGCGAACGCCGAAACCACGAGGCCAACGCCGAGACCGTCGCCAAGGTGATCGCCGAACGACGACGAATGCCGGCCCCCGACAGCGAATGCCGGCTCTTGGCGGCCGTCGGCATGCTGCTCGTCGAGCGGGCTCTCAATCAGTGGTTGTCGACGCAAAGCCGGTCGCTTGACGACCTGATCCGCCAGGAGTTCGCCGCGCTGCCCGCGGTCCTGAAGTAGCGCGACTTAGCGATCGTCGAAGCGGGTGCCATCGGGGCAGTGCCGGGGCGTGTCCGTCCCGCAGTACTGCGCGCGCAAGTAGCTGGGGTAGTTCTGGGTCGGCCCGGCGTAGATGCCGGCGAGGTTCACCGGCAGGTCGTACACGCCGATTGCCACCACGTGCAGAAAGCCGGTGACGGCCAGCGCTCTTAGCAGTCCCCTGACCCGTGTTCCGGCCCATCGCAGGGTCTGCACACCCGCCTCGACCCGGATCTGGCCTTCGCGGTTGCGGAAAAACATCAGTGCACCACTCGAACTCAGCACCAGCGACCACAGGACGGGACCGTACAGCGGGATCTGGACGGTCTGACCCGCCCACAGCGTGACGCCGGGAATCGACGCGGGATAGCCGAGCAGCCCGTGGCGCACCGCAAAGATCTCGAGCGGAAACTCGATGACGTAGACCGCGAGCCAACCGGCACAGAAGGTGCGGACGGGTCCCAGCGTGGGCCACCGGTGGCGGGCGCGACCCATGGCCCAGCGGGCGATCGAGCCCATGGCCAGCGGCATCCAGATGTAGATCATTCCGATCATCAGCACCGGCTCGGCCATCAATCGACCGTCGGGGCTGAGCCAGCCTGGGATGTTCTGCGTCCAGTTGCCAAAGTTGACCAGGCCGGCGTTGTAGAACAGCGCGGGCTGAAACCAGTTGATAAGCGGGTCGTGCCACCATGCGATCGCCGATCCGATCACGATGGCGGCTTCGACGCAGAGTTGACGCTCACCCACGCTCTTACGGACTACGTAGACGATCGCGACCAATGCCATAAGGGGGCAGGCGATCTGGAAGGCGGTCAT
>JAWWPC010000185.1:0-13483 GCA_033851055.1 Kribbellaceae bacterium
GAGCGCGTCACCTTGGCCGGGTCGATGATCCCGGCGTCGAACATGTTCACGTACTCGCCGGTGGCGGCGTTCAGGCCGAAACCCACCTCGAGCCCGCGAACGCGCTCCGCGACAACGCCGCCCTCAAGGCCGGCGTTGACGGCGATCTGCTTCAGCGGCTCTTCGAGAGCGCGCCGGACGATGGCCGCACCAGTGGCCTCGTCACCCTCAAGCTCGATCTTGTCAAACGCGCCGGCAGCGGCCTGCAGAAGCGCCACGCCACCGCCGGGAACGATGCCCTCCTCGACGGCCGCCTTCGCGTTGCGAACGGCGTCCTCGATGCGGTGCTTGCGCTCCTTGAGCTCGACCTCGGTAGCGGCACCGACCTTGATGACCGCAACACCGCCGGCCAGCTTGGCCAGACGCTCCTGCAGCTTCTCCCGGTCGTAGTCGCTGTCCGAGTTCTCGATCTCGGCGCGAATCTGGTTGACCCGGCCCTGGATCTGGTCGGCGTCCCCCACACCCTCGACGATGGTCGTCTCGTCCTTGGTGACGACGACCTTGCGGGCCTGACCGAGCAGCTCCAGTCCGACGGAGTCGAGCTTGAGCCCGACCTCCTCGGAGATCACCTGGCCGCCGGTGAGGATGGCGATGTCGGCCAGCATGGCCTTGCGGCGGTCACCGAAGCCCGGGGCCTTGATGGCCACGGTCTTGAAGGTGCCCTTGATCTTGTTGACGACCAGGGTCGCCAGCGCCTCGCCCTCGACGTCCTCGGCGAGGATGGCCAGCGGCTTGCCGGTCTGCATCACCTTCTCCAGCACCGGGACCAGGTCCTTGATGCTGGAGATCTTGCTGTTCACCACGAGGATGTACGGGTCGTCGAGGACCGCTTCCATCCGCTCGGTGTCGGTCACGAAGTACGGCGAGATGTAGCCCTTGTCGAAGCGCATGCCCTCGGTGAGCTCGAGCTCGAGGCCGAAGGTGTTGCTCTCCTCGACGGTGATGACACCTTCCTTGCCGACCTTGTCCATCGCCTCGGCGATGATCTGGCCGACCTGGGTATCCGCGGCAGAGATCGACGCGGTGGCGGCGATCTGCTCCCGGGTCTCGACGGGCTTCGCCTGGGCCAGCAGCTGCTCGCTGACGGCTTCGGTCGCCTTCTCGATGCCCTTCTTCAGGCCCATCGGGTTGGCGCCGGCCGCGACGTTACGTAGACCCTCGCGGACGAGAGCCTGAGCCAGCACCGTGGCGGTGGTGGTGCCGTCACCCGCTACGTCGTCGGTCTTCTTGGCAACTTCCTTGACGAGCTCGGCCCCGATCTTCTCGTACGGGTCCTCGAGCTCGATCTCCTTGGCGATGGAGACACCGTCGTTGGTGATCGTGGGGGCGCCCCACTTCTTCTCCAGCACGACGTTGCGGCCCTTGGGGCCGAGCGTCACCTTAACGGCATCGGCGAGGATGTTCATCCCTCGCTCGAGACCGCGGCGCGCTTCCTCATTGAAAGCAATAAGCTTGGGCATTCTCCGCGAGTCCTCCCGCGTCGAGTGGTTTGTTCAGCCGGCCGGATGCCCGCGACGGACGGCACCGGGGTCGTGGCGGTCACGTCCCGCCCCGCTCCGATGCCTCATCGAGGCCGTCTATGGTCACACTTCTGGCCGCGGGTACTTATCACTCTCGACCAGTGAGTGCTAACCAAGTATTAGCACTCGCCCAAAGCGAGTGCAAGCTGGCTGCACCGCTCCGGAGGCCGTGGTCCGAGGTACTAGCCGTCGACCTGGGCCGCCAGAAACTTTGGCGCGGTCAGCCGCCACGCCTCGATCACCAGCTCCCGCAGTTCGTCGCCGTCCGCGCCCGCCAACTCGACATCGAGCCAGCCGAACCGGCCCGCCACGAACGACGCGGTGAAGACCTCCGGATCCTCCGCGACCAGCGCCTCCTGTTCCTCCCGAAGGGCCTTCACCAGCAGCGTCGTACCGTCGACGGACAGGTAGGCGAAGCCCTTCTTCCGCACTCTGAAAGCGGGCTGACCGGCCCAGCCCTCGTCCTCCTCCACCCCCGGCAACCCCAGCAGCAGCTTGCGCACCGACTCGGCGTCCATCCGCACCACCTCCAGCCCTGAACCTAGAAGAAGCCACCGACATTCAGGTTGAAAGGCGTCAGGGGTGGTCAGGCCGAACGGGCCAGGGGCGACCGGAGCGGGGGCCAGGGTCGGGACCAGGGTGCGGTCGGTACCGATCCCGATGTTGCCGGTGCTTGCCGCAGACCAGTCTTGGTGACATGACGAACTCCAACGCACCGTTCTCGAACCTGTCCGGCAAGGTCCTGCGCCGCTCCCGCGATCAGCGGATGCTCTCCGGTGTTTCCGGGGGTATCGCCGAGTACCTCAACATCGACGTGACGCTGGTCCGCCTCGGCATCGTCGGTCTGACCCTCATTACCGGCGGCAGCGCGCTGCTCGGTTATGTGGTCGCCTGGGTGATCATCCCGGAGGCCGACGGCACGTCCGTCCTCAAGCCCACCCAGCAGCCCCAGCAGCCGACCACCGAGTCGGACATCGCCGCCCGCCTCTACGACGACACCAAGCCCCCCGCGGCTTGATCGGTCCTGCACCGGCAGTAGTAACGCTGTCACACTGCTGCCGTGCAGACCGAAGAAGCAGTGACGCGCTGCCCGCAATGCGCCCACCAGATCCGTGTGGACAAGCGCTACGTGACCTGGTGCGACCGCTGTGATTGGAACGTTGACCCGTCACCGCTGGACAACACGTACCCGGCATGGCGGCAGAAGCTGGAACACCGGCTGGCCGACACGCTCTACCGCGAACTGGAGCGCGGCGCCGTCCATCGCCCGGGCTGGGACGCAGCCCGGGTCGCGGCGTATCTGCTCTCTGGTCTCCTACTGCTACTCCCCCTGGCCGCGCTCCTCGTCGGGCTGGGCCTGCTCATCTTCTACCGGCCGCTCTGGCTGAGCATCCCGCTCGCCCTGCTCGCCTTCGCAGTGGTGACGCTCTTCCGCCCGCGCGCGCATCGATTGGACCCCGGGGCGCATGTGGTCACCCGCGACCAGGCACCTCGCCTGTACGACGTGCTGGACCAGATCGCCGAGGCGATCGGCACGCAACGCGTTGCTGCGGTCGTCGTCGACACGTTGCCGAACATCTGGTACGCCAGGATCGGCTGGCGCTTCCGCCCGGTGATCGGGATCGGTCTCCCGCTCTGGGTCGGACTCCGGCCGCAGGAGCGAGTGGCGGTGCTCGCGCACGAACTCGGCCACGGCAAGAACGGTGATGTGCGGCACGGCTGGGTGGTCGGTGCCGCCCGGTCGATCCTCGGTGAGTTGCTCGCAACCTTCAGCGATCAGCCCCTGGACCAGTACCGACGCGACCTCAGCTACTACATCAATGCCCGTGCGCCGTACGTCAGCCTGCTTACCAGGATCCTCAACGCCATCGTCAGCGGGCTGGCGTCCGGCTACCTCTGGTTGCTCGACAAGGTGGACCTGCGCAGCAGTCAGCGGGCCGAGTACCTCGCCGACCGGAAGGCGGGCGAGATCGCCGGAGCGGAGGCGGCAGCCTGGGCGCTGGAGCGGACCTTGCTCGCAGACTCCGCCTATCATGCGCTCCAGCGGGCGCTGCGTTTCCAGCGTGACGTCGACCCGCTCGATGCGGTCCGCCGGGAGGTCTCGGCAGTACCGGCCCGCGAGATCGAGCGCAGGGTCAGAGCCAGCCGGATCCGCGAGACCCGGACCGACTCGAGCCATCCGCCGACGTACCTGCGCACCAAGCTGATCAGGACCCGCCCGGCCACGGCCGCGAGCGTCGTACTGGAGCTGAACGAGAACGCCGCGATCGACCGCGAGCTCGCTGCTGCCGGCGAACCGGCCCTGGCGGAGCTGCGCAGGGAATTCCCTGATCGCTGAGCCTCAGGAGTTGACGCGCACCCGCTGGTTGACCTTGGCGGCCAGCGCCACGGCGATGTCTGGGTGGTCGGCGAAGACGCCGTCGATGCCGGTCGCGGCGAAGCGGGCCAGCTCGGCGGCAAGGTCCAGACCGATCGGCAGGAAGCGCTGCTCCGCCCGGAAGGTCCACAGGTGCACGGCCAGCCCGGCGCGATGCGCCTGGTCGACGAGGCTCGTCGGCGCATCCAGCGCCCCACTCGCGGTCCGCGGGATGACCAGGTCCTTGTGCGCAGCCAGCACCTGCGCGTACGTCGAGATCTCCCGCAGCCCGGCCGGCTCGATCAGGTCCGCGAAGGTTCGCCGGTCGCCGACGCGGAGGAAGTCGTGGGGCGCGCCGTCGGAGTCGATCAGCTGGACCAGCGGTACGTCGGTCATCACGGCCAGCCGGCGCAGGCTGGTCGGCTCGAACGACTGCACCATCACCTCAGCCGGTTTGGCACCGCCCGGGTTCAGGCCGAGCGCGACGATCCTCTCCGCCAGCAACTCCTCCAACGGTAGGCCGAGGCGACGGAAGTACGTCGGGTGCTTGATCTCCGGGAAGACCCCGATCGAGCGGCCGAGCCGGGCCGACTCCTGCCGGGCCAGCGCCACCACGTCGTCAAAGGTGGGGATCGACTCCCGACCGTCGTACGCCGTATTGGCACGGCGCAGCGCGGGCATCCGTTCCCTGGCCCTGAGGGTGCGGAGCTCCTCGTAGGTGAAGTCCTCGACGAACCAGCCGGTGACAGCGGTCCCGTCCACGATCTTGGTGATCCGGCGGTCCGCGAAGACCGGGTGGTCCGCGATATCGGTGGTGCCCGAGATCTCGTTCTCGTGCCGGGCCACCAGCACGCCATCGAGCGTTGCGACCAGGTCTGGCTCCAAGTAGTCGGCTCCTAGGGCTGCAGCCAGGTTGTACGCCGCCGGCGTGTGTTCCGGGCGGTACCCGCTCGCTCCACGATGCGCGATGACCAGCATGTGCTCCAGCACAGAGGTCGCAGGTGGCTCGACGGGAACCCGCTGCCCAACGCAAGATGAAGTGGTCACGTCAGGCAGTCACCGGCGGTAAATCGAATGCGGTTTGTCGGTGGCTCCACCTAGCCTGAATTGGCCATGCGCCAATTGCCCCTCGCCGACCCCGGCACACCGGATCACCGCACGCCTGCCCGCTACCTGTTATGGGTGGCCGGCGGGCAAAAAGCCACGCTCCTGGGCGGGATGACGTTCGGCATCCTCTGGATGGGGGCGCAGGCCTTCGTGCCGGCCATCCTGGGCAGGGCGATCGACCAGGGCATCGCGGCTGGCGACACCGAGCGGCTGCTGTTCTGGTCGCTCGTGCTGTTCGGCGTCGGCGTACTACAGGCACTCGCGGGCATCATGCGGCACCGGTTCGCGGTGGTGAACTGGCTGAGCGGCGCCTATCGCACGGTCCAGGTGGTCACCCGCCAGGCCGCGGACCTGGGCGCAACCCTGCCGAAGAACCTGGCCACCGGCGAGGTCGTCAGCGTCGGCGCCAGCGACCTGGCCTACATCGGCAACTTGCTGGAGGTGATCGCCCGGTTCGCCGGCGCGATCGTCGCTTTCGTCATTGTCGCGGTGATCCTGCTCTCCTCGTCGACGCTGCTCGGCCTGGTGGTGCTGATCGGCGTACCGATAATGCTCTTCTGCCTGGGCCCGATGCTGCGGCCGCTGCACAAGCGCCAGTTCGCCCAGCGTGAGGCGGTCGGCGAGCTGAACTCGCTCGGCTCCGACATCGTGGTCGGGCTACGAGTGCTGCGCGGCATCGGCGGCGAGGACTCGTTCTCGCAGCGGTACCGCAGCGAATCGCAGCAGGTCCGAACGGCCGGTGTCCGGGTGGCCCGGGTCCAGTCCGTGCTGGATGCCACCCAGGTGTTCCTGCCGGGCATCTTCGTCGTGGTCGTGGTCGGCCTCGGTGCGCACTTCGCGCTCCGCGGCGAGCTCAGCCCGGGCACGCTGGTCGCCTTCTACGGCTACGCCACCTTCCTGGTGATGCCGTTGCGCACCGCTACTGAGACGGCCGACAAGCTGATGCGCGGCCTGGTGGCGGCCCGCCGGGTGAACCGGGTGCTGTCTCTGACGCCGGAGATCGTGGATCCTTCGACGCCGGACACATTGCCCACGCACGGCGACCTGGTCGATCCGGTCTCCGGCATCCGTGCCCGCGACGGCCTGCTGACCGCGATCGTCACCGCCGAGCCGGACCGGGCCGCCGTGCTCGCCGATCGCCTCGGCCGGTACGACGACGGCGAGGTCCGGTACGGCGGGGTGCCGCTGGCCGGGGTGACCCGGGCGGATGTGCGGTCCAGGATCCTCGTCAGCGACACCGGTGCGCAGATGTTCACCGGCACGTTGCGCGAGGAACTGGACCCGTCGGGGCGGCGGACCGACGACGAGTTGATGATCGCGCTGCGGACCGCCTCCGCCGAAGATGTGCTGGTGGCACTGACCGACGGCCTCGACTCCGACGTCGAGGAGAAGGGCCGCTCGTTCTCCGGTGGGCAGCGGCAGCGGCTGATCCTGGTCCGTGCCCTGCTGGCCGATCCTGCCGTGCTGGTCCTGGTGGAGCCGACCTCCGCGGTGGATGCGCACACCGAGGCCCGGATCGCGGAGCGGCTCCGCGAGCACCGGGCCGATCGCAGCACGGTGGTGCTGACGTCAAGCCCGCTGCTACTCGATCGCGTGGACGAGGTGATCTTCGTCGCCGCCGACCGGGTGGTTGCCGTCGGCAAGCACCGCGACCTGCTCGAGACCGAACCGCGCTACCGCCTGACCGTGACCCGCCAGACCGAGGAGGAGGTACTCGCATGAGGCAGATCCTGCCTGTCGCTGACTCCGCCGCCGTCCGTCGCCATGCCCGCCGGCTGGCCCGCCGCCACCCGCGCGAGCTCGCTACGACGATGATCCTGCACGCGATGGCGGCGGTGTCCGGCCTGGCGGCGCCGCGGTTGATCGGCAACCTGGTCCAGGATGTCCAGCAGGGCACCACCGCGACCAAGGTCAACCAGGTGATCCTGGTGATCGCGGTCTTCATCGTGGTGCAGTCGCTGCTCACCCGGTGGGCCCGGTTCCGCTCCTTCGCGCTCGGCGAGCAGGTGCTGGCCGAGCTGCGCGAGGAGTTCGTCGACAACGCGTTGGCGTTGCCGATCGGGACCGTGGAGCGAGCCGGCACCGGAGACCTGCTGTCCCGGACCTCGCGGGACGTGGATGCGTTGTCCCGGACCGTGCGGTTCGCCGTACCGGAGACCATCGTGGCGTTCGTAACCACCATGTTCACGGTCGCGGCGGCGCTGCTGGTCGGCGTCTGGGTGCTGGTCCCGCTGCTGGCGATGGTGCCGGTCCTGTACGCCAGCACCCGCTGGTATCTCGCCCGAGCGAAGAACGGTTATCTGCGGGAGAACGCGGCGTACGCGCAAATGACCAGCTCGCTCGCCGAGACCGTCGAGGGTGCCCGCACCGTCGAGGCACTCCAGCGGTACGAGGCCCGGGTCCGGCGGACCGATCGGGACATCCGCGGCTCGTACAACGCCGAGCGGTACACGCTGTTCCTCCGCACGGTGTGGTTCCCGGTGGTCGAGGTCGGCTATCTCGTTCCCGTCGTCGGCACCTTGCTCTTCGGCGGCTGGCTACATATCAACGGGCACATCTCGCTGGGTGCGGTGACCGCCGGCGTGCTGTACGTGAACCAGCTGATCGACCCGGTGGACCGGCTGATCTCCTGGATGGATGAACTGCAGGTCGGTGGGGCCTCACTGGCCCGGCTGCTCGGCATCACCGACGTACCGGATGATCGGACGCCATCCGGTCGGACGCCTGCCGGCGAGGTGGTCGAGGCCCGGGACGTGCGCTTCTCGTACGTCGACGGTCGGGACGTGTTGCACGGGGTGGATCTGGTGGTCCAGCCGGGTGAGCGGATCGCCATGGTCGGGCCGTCCGGCGCCGGCAAGTCCACGCTGGGCCGGTTGGTCGCGGGTATCCACCCGCCACGGACCGGCGCGGTGACTGTGGGCGGCGTCGGCATGACCGAGCTGAAGCTGGACGACCTTCGAAAACAGGTCGCCCTGGTCACTCAGGAGCACCACATCTTCGTCGGCTCGCTGCGGGACAACCTGTCGATGGCCAAGCAGGACGCGTCCGACGACGAAATGCTGGCTGCACTCGCCGCGGTCGACGCCCGCGAGTGGGCCGAGGCGTTGCCGGAGGGCCTGGACACGCGGGTCGGGTCGGGCAAGGTCGCGCTGACGCCGGCACAGGCTCAGCAGCTTGCGCTGGCGCGGTTGGTGTTGGCTGATCCGCATACGCTGGTGCTGGACGAGGCGACGTCGCTGATCGACCCGCGGGCGGCTCGGCACCTGGAGCGTTCACTGGCGGCTGTGCTGGAAGGGCGGACCGTGATCGCCATCGCGCACCGGCTCTACACCGCACACGATGCGGATCGGGTCGCGGTGGTGGAGGACGGGCGCATCAGCGAGCTGGGCAGCCACCACGAACTGGTTGCCCGCCAAGGCTCCTACGCCGCTTTGTGGAACTCCTGGCACGGCTGAAGCGCGTTATGAAGAAGGGCCCCGGCTCCCGTTGAGGGTGTCAGGGCCCTTCGCCTTTCAGCGCTTACGGTTCAGACGGCGGACGACGAGAACAGCCGAATCGACATGTGGGGGCGGGGTGAAAGCCTTGCGGGGCAGGCGAAGCCCGATCGACAGGTCGTACCGCTGCAGCCATCGACCCGCAACCCGCGCATCACCGACGGTCCAGCGATTCACGACGGCCCGCTGCAACACGAGATCGGCTGACACCAACCGAGAACCGGGCGCCAGCAACCGCTTCAACAACGCCGTCGAGATCCCGTACGGCGGGCTGGAGACGACGCGGAACGGCCTCGAAGGCAACCGCAGATCAGCAGCATCAGCACGCACCACCGTCACCGGTTCGTCCGCGAATCGCCGACGCAACTTGTCGGCACGACCAGGGTGGAGCTCAACGGCCACCACCTGGGCACCGGCCCGGATCAGCGGCGCTGTCAGCGCACCGAGTCCGGCACCCACGTCGAGGACCAGGTCACCGGGCACGACCCCGGCGGCGTCCACAACGCGTTGTGCCCAACGACTATCGAGCGGATGCCATCCCCAGGCACCCCCGCGCCTGCCCGGAGCCGGGCACGACGGACCATCACAAAGAAGTTCATGATCATGCGCCGACCCTAGAGGCTCAGCCGCCATGGCTTCAAAGGGTTTTTATGGCGTGACGGGACTGCCGGCCCGCTACAGCCCGGGCTCCGCTAGGCGATCAGGCCGGGGCGTTTGTCGAGTTTCTCGTCAGGGCAGGCCGCGACGAGGTCGTCCAGGGACAGTTCGAGCGTCGCGGCCACGGCGGCGACGGTGAAGAGGGCCGGGGTCGGGATCCGGCCGGTCTCGATCTTGCGGAGGGTGTCGACGGAGACCCCGCAGCGCGCGGCGATGTCGACCATGGACCGGTTGCCGCGCGCCACGCGCAGCAACTGACCGAGCCGGCGGCCACGTTCACGATCCGAACTGGACAGCGGAGGTCGAACCATGAGCGTGATAATAGTACCGGTATAACTATCACGCGAGGTTGAGGACCCAGATGGTCGAGTTGAAGACTGCGGCGGAGATCGAACAGATGCGCGCGGCCGGCCGAGTGGTCGCCGCGGCGCTCACTGCGGTGAAGAAGGAGGCGTCGGCCGGCGTCTCCCTGCGGGAGCTGGACCAGGTAGCGCGGGAGGTGCTGGCCTCGGCCGGCGCGGTGTCGCTGTTCGAGGGATACCAGCCCGGTTTCGCGGGCAGCCCCTTCAGCGGTGTCATTTGCACCTCGGTCAACGATGCGGTACTACACGGTCCGCCGAGCGATGTGCGACTGGCCGACGGCGACCTGCTCAACGTCGATTGCGGCGCCTCGATCAACGGCTGGTGCGCGGACTCCGCCACCAGCTTCGTCGTCGGTACGCCGCACGCCGAGGATCTGGAGCTGATCGCGACCACCGAGAAGGCGCTCGCCGCCGGGATCGCGGCAGCTGTTCCCGGGGCGCGACTGGGCGACATCGGCGCTGCCATCGGCGCGGTCGGCCAGCAGGCAAAGGTCGGCACCAACCTGGACTTCGGTGGTCACGGCATCGGTCGCCGGATGCACGAGGATCCGCACATCCCGAACGGAGGCCAGCCGGGCCGCGGGTTGAAGCTCCGCCCGGGCCACGTGATTGCAATCGAGCCGTGGTTCTGGCAGGGCATGGGAAGCGTCTACGTGATCGACGAGGATGGCTGGACCCTGCGCTCCGCCGACGGCACCCGCGGCGCCCATGCCGAACACACGGTCGCCATCACCGATCAGGGTCCGGAGGTCCTTACCCAGCGGTGAGCCGGATCGAGGCCCAGCAACTCCACAGCTGCACCTCTCAGAACTGATTAGAACAACGTCTGCTGATCCAGATCCGGCGCCACCGCAGGCACCGAAGCTGCTCGCCGTTGACCGAATCTCTGTTGCGCTGATCCTGATTGCGCTGTGCGCGGCCGGCCCGGGCGCCGGAAGTGTTCGCTGGCTGGTTCCGGCTCACCCCATCCCGACTCGGACCCTGACCCTGCGCCCGAAACGGCGCCTGAACTCGAGCGATGCCGCGACCCGGCGCCGAACCCGTGCTTGTCGAGCAACGGCCGGACCCGCTCCTCGAACGCATGGCGATAACTGGGCGAGGCATTGGTCCCCCGCGCGTAGAGGTGCTCGTACCGCTTGACCAGCTCTGGCCGCTCCTGCGCGAGCCAGGCCATGAACCACTCCTTCACCCCTGGCCGTAGGTGCAGCACCAGCGGGGTCACACCGGTTGCACCCGCCGAGGCCAACTCTCCGAGCAAGTGATCGATCTGCTCAGTCGAGTCGGTCAGCCAGGGCAACACTGGGGCCACCATCACACCGCAAGGCAACCCGGCGTCCCGCACGGCGCGGATCAGGTCCAGCCGCCCGCGCACCGACGGAACCCCGGGTTCAACCAGCCGACGCAAATCCTCGTCGGCGAGCGCGAGGGAGATTCCGAGCCCGACCGGCACCTGCTCAGCCGCCGAGGCCAGCAGGCCGAGGTCACGCTTGAGTAGCGTGCCCTTGGTCAGCACCGACAGCGGCGTACCGGATCCGGCCAGCGCCTCGATGATGCCGGGCATCAGCCGGTAACGACCCTCGGCCCGTTGGTAGGGGTCGGTGTTGGTGCCAAGCGCGACTTGCTCACCAGACCAGGACGGCCGGGCCAGCTCCCGACGCAAGACGTCGGCCACATTCGTCTTCACCACGATCTGCTGGTCGAAGTCCAGGCCCTGGTCCAACTCGAGATACCGGTGGCTCGGCCGCGCGAAGCAGTACCGGCAGGCATGGGTGCAGCCCCGGTACGGATTAATCGTCCAGTTGAAGGGCAGCCCCGACCCCGGCACCGAGTTCAGCGCAGACCGGGCCAGCACCTCGTGGAATGTGATGCCCCGGAACTCCGGCGTCGTCACGCTCCGGATCAGACCGGCGATCGAGCCGAGGCCCGGCAACGCCCCCGGCGCCTCCGCTCCGATCTCTTGCCCGGACCATCGCATGTATCGTAGTCGAACACATGTTCGCCATATGATCAACCCCGACCGCGTCGGTGGATCCGATCAGCGGAAGGCGTCCGCGTTCGCGTTCGCCCATTGCCGGTACGTCGTCGCCGCGCGGCCAGTGATCTCCGGCACGGTCGACTCCGGCTCCATCCGGTGCTCCGCCATCATCCGAAAACCGTCAAGCAGCCACTGAGCGGTCTCGGCACCCATCAGCGGCGTCCAATTCTCCAGCGTCTGCTCCGGCGTCAACTCCTCGAACTTCAACCGCCGCCCGACCGCGGCACCGATAGCCTCCACCTCCTCGGGCTGGGTGATCGCGTCGGGGCCGCTCATCACCAACCTGCGTCCGGTGTAGCCGTCGTCGCGCAACACGATGCCGGCCACCGCGGCGATGTCGGCCAGGTCGATCGGCGTCTGCACGGCTCCCGCGTACGGCCCACGCACGACCCCCTCAGCCTTGATCGACTGGGCCCAGTTCAGCGTGTTGTTCATGAACTGACCGGGCCGCAGATGGGTCCACTCGAAGCCGGCATCCTCGATTGCCCGCTCGATCTTGTAGTAGTGCCACTGCGCCGGATCCCCCTGCGCCTCATAGTCCGCAGGCTGACCCGACAGCGTCACGACCCGCCGTACGCCGGCCTGCTTCGCATGCGCGACGAACTCGTCGACGACCGCGGGCAGCGGCGCCAGATACACGGTGTCGACAGCCTCCAAAGCCGCGGGCAGCGTCGACGGCCGGCCGAGGTACCCCTTAACCACGTGAACCCCGTCGGGCAGCGCCGCCTTGGCCGGATTGTTGGTCAACGCCCGGACCGGCACACCGGCAGCCACCAACTCATCCACCACCAGGCGCCCGACGCTGCCGGTCGCACCCGTCACCAGGATCGTCATCCGCTACTCCCTCAGGCCGGAAACAATTCCCGTAGCCTATACGACAATAGTCCTCGTCCGCCCCTGAGCCGTAAGTCAGCCGTCCATGAGCCCGTAAGATGCGCGCGCCACAGGTGCTACCAACAACGGCACCGGCTACAAGCCGCTCGAAGGCAGGAACAGCGATTGCGGGCAGCGAACGGTGCAGGGATGACGCTCTGGCGATGACCACGCACAATGACGGCGCAGGGATGAAGGTGCAGGGATGAAGGTGCAGGGATGAGGGTGCAGGGAGGAGGGTCGGGCGATGACGATGCAGCACAGCGGCGGCGGGCAGCCCGCCCGGACGCTTGCGCTGCTCTGGCGGCACCACCGACCGCGTGCCGCCAGCGGTGAGCCGGCTACGCCTGCCAAGCCAGCCCTGGGTCGCAAGCCGACGCTGAATCTGGATGCCGTGGTCAATGCCGCCATCGAGCTCGCTGACGCGGAGGGGCTGGCTGCGGCCTCGATGACGCGCGTGGCGAAAGCACTGGTCGTCGGCACCATGACGCTCTACACCTACGTGCCGTCGAAGGAGGAGCTGCTCGACCTGATGATCGACCAGGTACTCGGCGAGCGAGAGCTACCCGGCCCCGGCGACCCGAGGCCAGCCAATTGGCGGGACCAGGTTGAGGTGTACTCGGAGGAGACCCGCGCGATGTTCCGGCGCCACCGCTGGCTGGCCCAGATCTCTACCATCCGGCCGCCCGTGGGGCCAGGCATGCTAGCCGGCCGTGAGTACTTGCTGTCCGCCTTGGCCGCTCTATCCAGCACGAGCACCACCTCCAACACCGGCAGCGGCACCGGCACCAGCAGCAGCAGCAGCGGCGGCAGCAGTGGCGGCGGCAGCGGCGGCGGCAGCAGTGGCAGCGGCGGCAGCAGCAGCAGCGCAGTCAATGGCCTCGCGCCGGGGCAGCTCAATGCCGGCGCACTGGCGATCACTACGTACGTCGACTCGGCCGCGAGTCTGGAAGCGGACAGCGAGCATCTGGAGCAGGTCACGGGCCAGAGCAACGACGCATGGTGGAATGAGCGCAACGAGTTGTGGGAGACCTACTTCG
>JAWWPC010000220.1:0-16215 GCA_033851055.1 Kribbellaceae bacterium
TGCCTGGGTTGCCAGTCGTAGATGACCGAGGTCCGCAACACGAGGTCCTGAAGCGAGCGGTGTTCGCGACCGCCGGCGCACCACAGCAATCCGATCGGGAACAGGGAGTAAAAGGCGGCTCGCAGCAGCGCAATGTGCGGCCGCAGCCGTAGTCCCCGACGGCTGACGACTCGAAGTCCCATGAGGTGGCAGCCGTAGCTGCGCCCGGTGGTCGACCATGCAGCGGAGAGGTAGAGGACAAGAGCGACCAACGCAGCGCCCACGCTCAGCAGCGGCGACGCTTCGGTGAACTGGAATCCCCGTGGATCGACAAGGAACAAGAGCCCGTTGAGGGTCACGTACGCGACCAGGAGGAGCGCGACCACGACCACCGCATCGACGGCGCCGGCGATCAGTCGGGTGATGAGCCCGGCCCGCTGACCCTGATACGGCCGGGCCTCCCGCGGAATGGGAGAGACACCTCCCTCCGTCATGGTTCCCTCGTCGCCCCAGGTCCCGATCGATGCGCAATGACGTCCGAACCACCCACCGGTGGGGAGCCATCGAGGGACGGTGCCGCCGCGGGTCTCCGACTGCGCCGCAGCCGAAGCCGGCCCACCGCCCGACCGAGAGCCTCGTCGCCGGAAATGCCCTGCATCCGTACACCACGGACGGTGTCCGACGCCACCGAACTGGTCGACTCGCGGATGATCTCCGGGAGGTCCACCTCGGCAATGACGCCCTCGGCCAGCCCGACCAGGTCGATCCGGTCGATCAGCGCCTCGAGGTCGATCCGGATCGCTACGGCATCCAGATCTACACGCGCGACCACTTTGTCCAGGTCCACCCGCCCAACCGCTTTGTCCAGATCGACAACAGCGACCAGATCGTCCAGGTCGACGCGTTCTTTCACGATCTTGGTGAGATCGAGCCGGTCAAGGAACGCATCGAGATCCAGGCGGACCGCGGCGGCATCGAGGTCGACCTCGGCGACGATGCTGTCGAGGTCGACGTACCGCTTGACCGTCTCCGTCAAGTCGACCCGCTGCAGCACCGCAGCCACGACCGCCGGCACCATGGAGTCGAGCATGGCCGTCAGTTCGCGCTTCAGCTCGTCGCGGCGCTTGCCACCACGTCGGGCAAGACCCGTCAGCCAGGTGTTCGGTTGGTATCGCGGTGACAGCATCGGCGGCCGGAGCAGGGCGCCGGCGACGGGCCGGCCAACGGCCTGGACACGGCGACCGACCGCACCTGCGGTGGCCGCAGCCAGAGTCGAAGCCCCGACCGCCACGTCGAGCAGGGAGATCGGCTCTTGGCTCGTTGCTGTTGCTTCCGACAGGTGCCGGAACTGCTTTGAACTGCCCACGGACCCATGATGTGCACCTCCGTGGGAAGCGACATCATCCTTGGTGAGGGAAGAGGGCGGGCGCCGATCTGCCTGATAGCTGCGATCACGCCTCGGTGGCATGGCCATCAGGTGTGCTCTCCACGCCGAACCGAACGCGGAAGCGGCACGCGAATCGGCCCTGGCTGCGATCGAACTCGGCGGCGACCACGGTCGCAACTACGAGGATGAGCGCAACGCACAACAGCCATCCAACGAGCGCCAGGGTGACGCCGAAGAGGCCGTAGCGCTCGCTGTAGGCGTCCATCAGCCTTGGCATGTAGATCGTTGAGGCGAGGGTGTAGACACCGCTGCACGCGGTCGCCAGCAGTCCCGCAGGCACCAGCCGTCGCCAGTGGACACGGCGGTCGAGGAGCAACCACGGGATAGAGGTCCACAGCACTATGCCGGTAAATATCGAGATCGGAACGCCCAGCAGCCAGTTGACGGGCAAAGCACGCACCAGCGTGCGCGCAAGATACAGCAACGCGATCTCCAGCAGCAGGGCTGCCAGCCCCAGCGCCGTATTGAGCGAGCCGCGAACGCCCGGGACGGCTTCGAGCCGCCATGCCTGCTGGTACAGCCGCTGCATCCGTCGGGCTAGTGACAGTCCCGAGAAGACGAGGATCACAACACTCACGACGCCGATAGTGGTTCTATCCGCGGGCCGCGCGAACACCTCCCTCACTGAGTCGGCGGCGTTGCCCTTGAGGTCGAACCTCCGGATGAGAGCTTGTGAGACGACGTCCCGGCGGTCCGGAGGAGCGAGCGAGGAGACCAAGATGAGCAGTGGAATGAGCGCCGTGAGCGCCTGCGAGGCAATGACCATGGCGCGGTCGATCCCCTGCAGGGCGATGAAGGAGCCGACACAGCGGCCGATGAACGTTGCCTCCAGTCGCCGTCTGATCCCGCGGAGGTCCAGACCTGTCAGCGTTCCGCTCCTCTCCCGTCGGAGGCAGCACCCAGAGCTGGTCTGCTCGCAGCAAATCGCCCTGACGCTCGCACCATAGGCCCGAGCTCCGCTCAGGCGGCTCATCCAGAGCGGGTGAGAGGGCCCTGGACCGACCGTGGCAGTCGTACCGAAATGGAGGCTGCCAAGGCGCCGGCATGGCTACGGTGACCGGGTCAGGTGCGGATAGCGCTCGGACGCGTCAACGCCCAGATGACCCACACGTCGAGCGCGATCACGACCAGCGACCAGACCGGATAGTGAGGGATGAAGAAGAAGTTGTTGATGGCACTCAGCGCGGCAAGGAAGAGCGCGACCATGCCGGCCCAGACCGTTCGGGTAAAGAGGGCGAAGCCGGCCGCCGCGACGGCAAGCCCGAGGATCAGGTGGATCCAACCCCAAGCCGTCAGGTCGAGGTCGAACGTGTAGCCCCGCACAGGCACGTAGAACTGGTCGTTGAGGATCGCGACGAGACCGGTGATCGCCTGGAACGCACCGGTCATCACCATGATGGTGGCGGCGAACATGACGCCGCCCATCGCCCAGCCCGAGACAGCCGTCGGCTCGGTGCGATAGTTCTGGGTCATCAGTGTCTTCCCTCCTGGTTGTCGTCCCTCAGCTGGACATCGAGCGCCCGTTGACACTAGGGCCGCTCACGGGGGCGCGCGTCATCCTTGGCGGACGACGTCGCGGCTGGCGGCCCGGGTCCTCGTCCGGGCCTAGTGCGACAAGCGACACTAGTGCGATAAGGCCGCCTTCAGCAGGACGATGAGCAGGCCCAGGACGAGGTTGACGGCGCCCGAGGCGATCATGACCCGCCTGGTGGCGCCCGCCCTGGCTGCGGCGTACACCGCCCACCCCAGTTGACCTGCCACGGCTACCAGGAGCGCGAGCCAGGCGGCGCCGGCATCGGACAGTCCGATCCCCGCTCCGATGCCGGCCGCCAATGCGGGCGGTACGGCGGCTTGCACGATCGGCCACTCCCGAGCGGCAGCGACGCGGATCTCGTTCCGGGACAGGACCGCCCCTGCCAACCGGACGCCGAGCTGCGCGTACACGTGCGCCAGCCAGAACACGATGCCGGTCGCGAGCAGCAGCACGATCAGCTCGACGGGCGACGTCGGCTTCTGGCCCGGGCTGGTGCCGGCGACGACCGATGCTGCCAGCAACGATCCGTAGATCGCCCCGGTGTAGTCGGACCGCCTCCGCTCCGGAGCTGCTCGTGCCGAGCCAGTACTGGACTCACTCATCTGGACTCCTTCAACCTCGCCTCGTCGCCATCGCGCCCTCCTGTCGACGCTGTCGGCTCAGTGGCAGCCTCTCCCTGCGGCGTGGCGCCAGCCTCACCCTGACGGGATGACGCAGACACGCAGCTGGCGGCCAGCAAAGCCATGCTCTCAAGTCATGCCTGCGCAGTCTTTGCCGGAAGCTGAACGTCGCTCACCGGGACCGAGCGATCACCCGGCGCGGCAGCCGACCTCCTGCTGCCCTGACTCACCCATCCCGGCGAAGGATCATCCGGGGCGGATGATGCCGCCCAGCGGGATGTAGGCGACCTTCGAACCCACGGGTCCGGCAAAGAGAGGTCGCGACAGTGTCCGCAGGCACCGCCTCACCCGAAGGCGGCCCGTTGCCCGCGTCAGGCTCCGCGGTGCCGACTGCGGAGGCGCAGCGTGCCTCGTGGCCGCTCCCCCGGGGCGTCGTCGTCCTGCTCGGGGTGGCGAGTGCAGTCCTCACCGCGGCCGGGCTGCGCAGCTTCGCCGGTATCGCGGGACCGGTCTTTCTCGCATTGGTGATGACGATCGCCGTGAGTCCGTTGCGCACGCTACTGATCAGACGAGGAGTTCCGGGGTGGGTTGCCGCGCTGATCGCTCTGGTGACGGAGATCGCCTTTCTCCTGGGACTGGCAGCGGCCTTGGCATTCTCGATCGCCAGACTGGCGACCCTCCTGCCGGGCTATCAGGACAAGCTCACCGAACTGGTCGCTGCTGGCCGCGGCTGGCTGGCTGACCGCGGAGTCGGCGATCAGCAGCTCCAGGCGGCCCTCGCGAAATTCGACTTCGGCAAGCTGTTCGGCGTCCTTCAATCTTGGCTGACCGGGCTGCTCGGGATCTTCTCCAATCTCGCCTTCATCGTGGTGCTTCTGTTCTTCATGGGCATAGATGCCACCCGGTTCGCGCAGCGCCTACGCCAGATGGCGCGAGTCAGGCCCGAACTCGCAGCTGCCCTGGTCGGCTTCGCACGCGGCACGACGCAGTACCTGATTGTCTCGACCGTCTTCGGGCTGGTCGTCGCGCTCGTGGACGTCGCGGTCCTCTACCTGCTCGACATCCCACTCCCCTGGTTGTGGGGATTGCTGGCCTTCATCACCAACTACATCCCGAACATCGGCTTCATCATCGGGGTTGTCCCGCCCGCGCTGCTCGGGCTGCTCGAGCATGGGTTGTCGACCATGCTCTGGGTGATCGTGGGGTACAGCGTGGTCAACTTCGTCTTCCAGTCGATCATCCAGCCGAAGGTCGTCGGTGATGCGGTGGGCCTGTCCACGACGCTCAGCTTCCTGTCCTTGGTCTTCTGGGCCTGGATCCTCGGACCGTTGGGCGCCGTGCTCGCCATCCCGCTGACACTCTTGGTCAAGGCTCTGTTGCTGGACGTCGACCCGTCCACCCGCTGGCTCAGCGGACTCATTTCGGGTGGTCGGCAACTCCCGGAACCAACCGCTGACACGGCTGACACCGGTGACACCGCTCCGACGGACCGTCCGCAGTCCGAGGGCACGGCACCTTCTGACGGCGGTGGCGGTCGTGGTGTCAACGTCCCGTCGAGGGACTCCGGCCGTGGCCATCAGACGCCGTAGCCCACCACGAGACGAAGGCCCGGACCGTGAGGTCCGGGCCTTTCTCTGGTAGCCCCGACGGGATTCGAACCCGCGCTACCGCCTTGAGAGGGCGGCGTGCTAGGCCGCTACACAACGGGGCCAGAGGATCGTCGGCCGCCTCCGAGGAGCCGGGCAACGAGGATGAACTGTACCTAATCTCCAGCGATACGGTCCAATCGCTGGGGTACTAGGACTCGAACCTAGACTAACTGGACCAGAACCAGTCGGGCTGCCAATTACCCCATACCCCAATGCTTCACTGCGATCGCGAGCGCGTTGCCGCCCTCACAACCTGGCCCGGTGAGCCTACCCGAGCAATACGCCGGACACCAAAACGGAATCGCGGGTGAGCGGCTGTCACTCCCGTCACACCAGTCGCTGCCCGGGCCCGACACCACGACCGGGTCCAGGTGTCAGTTGGACCGACGGGTCGGCCGTGGTCTCCAGTCGTTGCCAGCGCGCGATCATGATCGCGATCACGCCGAACACCACGAACTTCGCGACATCCACGAAGACCAGCGACCAGGGCGCGTCGGTCGCCTGCAGGCTTTCGCCCACACTGTTCGTCAGCGCCGCGAACACGAAGGTGACGATGTTGTTGGCCGCATGCGCCGCGATCGACGCCTCCAGCCCACCCGTCCGCACCACCAGGAACGCGGCCACCAGACCGAAGGCGAAGCGGTCCAGGAAAAGTGCCGGGCTCTGCCACGGCCAGACCCCGTGCGCCATCGTGAACAGCACAGTGGTGATCAGGATCGCAACGAGCGGGCTCCGCACCATCGACCCGACCGTCTGCAACAGGTAGCCGCGGAAGAAGTACTCCTCCCCCGCTGCCTGGAAGGTCGACGTCAACAACGTCACAGCGATGACAGCGGCCGCATCCTTGGCCGGGCCACCGCCGGAGTTTCCCAGCAGGTCCACACCACCGACCTCGACGACCGCCAGCAGCAGCACCTCGAGCGCCAGCGCCGCCAGCGCGAACCAAGCCAGCGGCCGCCAGCGCAGCCTCCCGGCGACCGACGACAACAACCCAGGCCGCTGGTGGTTCAGCAGCCTCGCGACCAAGATGCTGAGCGGGATCAGCACGGTCAGGCTCAGGTTCGTCGCCAGCAGGCCGAACCAGGACACCGTGCCCTTCGGGTCCACGCGGATCGCCAGTTGGATCGACAAGATCAACACGCTGGTGAACATCCACCCGGCCAGAATGGTCAACGACCCGAGGATGGGCGTCCACCACTGCGATCGGGAGTTCCGGAGCAGCCGGTGGTACGGCTGGGGATCACCAACCCGTACGGCGGGAGCAGAGCCCTGCCCGGGCGTTGCGTCGTACGCCATCGGTCAGGCCGTCGAGAGGCCGGCGCGGGCATGCTCCAGCCGGCGCAGCGAGCGCTCCCGGCCGAGCAGTTCCAGCGATTCGAACAGCGGTGGCGAGATCCTGCGGCCTGAGATCGCCACGCGCACGGGGCCGAAGGCGTTCTTCGGCTTGAGCCCGAGCCCCTCCACCAACGCTGAGCGCAGCGCCTGCTCGATCGCCTCGGTCTTCCAGTCCGGCAAGTCCCGTAGGGCCTTCGCCGCAGCCTCCAGAACGGCTCCGGATCCGCCGGTCAGCACCTTGGCGGCGGCATCCGGGTCGATCGCGAAGGCGGACTCGTCGATGAACAGGAAGCCGAGCATGTCGACGGCCTCGGACAACGTGTTCATCCGCTCCTGCACCAGCGGCGTCGCCGCCCGCAGCACCGACAACTGCTCCTCGGTCGGCTCGGCCGGCAGTAGTCCGGCCTTCGCCAGGTAGGGAACCAGCCGCGCCGCGAACTCCTTTGGAGCGAGCAGCCGCATGTGGGAGGCATTGATCGCCTCGCACTTCTTCGGGTCGAAGCGGGCCGCGTTCGCGTTCACCCTGCGGATGTCGAACGCCTTCACCATCTCGTCCATGGTGAACACATCGCGGTCCTCGGAGATCGACCAGCCCAGCAGGGCCAGGTAGTTCAGCAGACCCTCGGGCAGGAAGCCGCGCTCCATGTATTCGCCGAGGCCGGAGCCCGGGTCACGCTTGGACAACTTCTTGTTGCCCTCACCCATCACAAACGGCAGATGGCCGAACAACGGCGTCCTGCCGTTGCCGATACCGATCTCCGCCAGCGCCTCGTAAAGCGCGATCTGGCGCGGCGTCGAGGACAGCAGATCCTCCCCGCGCAGCACGTGGGTGATTCCCATCAGAGCGTCGTCGACCGGGTTCACCAGCGGGTAGAGCGGGTGACCGTTCGCCCGGACCAGCACGTAGTCGCTGAGGTTCTCCGGCAGGAAGGTGATCTCGCCACGAACCAGATCGTTGAACGTGATCGGCCGGTCCGGCATCCGCAGTCGGACCACCGGCTGGCGCCCCTCCTCGATGTACGCATCGACCTGCTCGGGAGTCAGCGCGCGACAGTGGCCGTCGTACCCGCTGTGCCGGCCTGCCTGGCGGGCCGCGTCGCGACGCTGCTCCAGCTCCTCCTGCGAGCAGTAGCAGTGGTACGCCTTGCCCGCGGCCAACAGCTTCGCCACGACATCGGCGTAGATGTCCGTCCGCTCCGACTGCAGGTACGGGCCGTAGTCGCCGCCTACCTCGGGCCCCTCGTCCCAGTCGATGCCGAGCCAGCGCAGCGACTCGAGGGTGTAGCTCATCCCCTCCGGGGTGTTCCGGGCGAGGTCGGTGTCCTCGATCCGCAGTACCAGCTTGCCGTCGTAGTGCCGCGCGAAGGCCCAGGCGAACAGAGCGGTGCGGATGTTCCCGACGTGCAGGTAGCCGGTCGGGGAAGGCGCGAACCGCAGCCGCACCTGGTTCGGTTCGAGGCCACCGAGTACGTCGTCGTCGGTCGGGGCTGGCCTGTCAGTCACGCACGATCACCTTGTTCGTCAGAGTTCCGAGTCCTTCGATGCTGACCGTGACCTCGTCGCCGGGCAGCATCGGGCCGACACCCGCAGGGGTGCCGGTGAGTATCACGTCGCCGGGCAGCAACGTGGTGAACGAGGTGATGTAGGCCAGCACCTCGGGGATGTCGAAGATGAACTGCGAGGTCCGCCCGTCCTGCTTCGGCTCGCCGTTCAGCGTGGTCGTCACCCGTACGTCGGAGACGTCGAGCTCGGTGCTGATCCACGGACCGAGCGGGCAGAACGTGTCGTACCCCTTGGCCCGGGCCCATTGACCATCCGACTTCTGCAGGTCCCGCGCGGTCACGTCGTTGGCCACGGTGTAGCCGAAGATGACCTCGTCCACCCGTTCCTTAGGCAGGTCCCGGCAGATCCGGCCGATGACGATCGCCAGCTCGCCCTCGAAGTGCAGGTTGTTGGTTTGCTCGGGGTAGACGATGCCGTCGCGCGGGCCGATCACCGAGGTGTTCGGCTTCAGGAAGATCAGCGGCTCGGCCGGTACCTCGTTGCCGAGCTCCTCGGCGTGCGCCTGGTAGTTACGCCCGACACCCACCACCTTGCTGCGCGGGATGACGGGAGCCAGCAGCCGGACGTCGGCCAGTTGGAGCTGCTCACCGGTGAACTGCACGGGCCGGTAGAGCGGGTCCGAGTCGAGCACCGCGACAGTGCCCACCAGCCCTTCGGGGTCATCGGACTCGACGACGCCGTACTTCGGCTCGTCATCGACGGAGAATCGGGCGATACGCACGAGTGGGAGACCTTCACTTGCTCAGGAGATGAACGCATCGAGCCTACCGCCGTGCCGGGGTGAGACAGTGACACGGTGACTCTGAACATCCGCCTGGCCGCGCCCGACGAGTACGAGGAGATCGGCACGCTGACCGCCGAGGCCTACCTGAAGGACGGGTTCGTGCCCCCGGGGTCGGACTACGAGCCCACCCTGCGGGCCGCCGGCGACCGCGCGGCAAAGGCCGAGCTGTGGGTCGCGGCCGGTTCGGCCGGCCTGCTCGGCTCGGTCACGTTCTGTCCGCCCGGATCGGCCTACCGGGAGATCGCGCGCGACGGCGAAAGCGAGTTCCGGATGCTCGCTGTCTCCCCCGCTGCCCGTGGGCTCGGTGTCGGCACCGCGCTGACCGAGCAGTGCCTGCAGCGCAGCCGCGCCCTCGGCCTGGACCGCGTGGTCATGTGCAGCGCCTGGAACATGACGACCGCCCACCGGATCTACCAACGGCTCGGCTTCACCCGGTTACCGGACCGGGACTGGGAGCCGGTGCCGAGCGTAAAGCTACTTGCCTTCACCCTGGACCTGTGACCGTTTCTGTGACCGTTCTGTGACTGTTTCTGTGACTGTTTCAATGACACCCGCTGAGTGGGAGCCGCTGCAGGCTGCCCACACGGCTCGCGTCGACGAACTGGTGGCCGGTCACCTGGATCGCCGCAAGCGCAACGAACCACACCCGGTCGAGGACTTCCTCTTCACCTATTACCCGACCCGGCCGAACCAGCTGCGGGTGTGGCACCCCGGGCCCGGCATCCGCCTGCTCGGCGCAACGGCGTACGGGGAGAAGCGTGGCTACCGGTACGCCGACGGCGCGGCCGAGCTGGATCCCGCGGAGATCGAGCGACGGGCCGAGCCGGTCGGGTGGATCCGTCGGCTGCTGGCGGCGACGGCGGAGCGGCCGGCGCAGTTCGGGTGCTTCGGGCTGCACGAGTGGGCGATGGTCTACCGGCTGGACGCGGACGAGGTCCGGCACAACTCGTGGCCATTGCGGCTCAGTCCCGAGGGCACGGACCGGGTGGTCGAGTCACACAAGATCGGTTGCTCGCATTTCGACGCGTTCCGCTTCTTCACGTCCGAGGCAAGGCCGCTCAACCTGTTGCAGCCGACGCGGGAGGACCAGGCGCGGCTGGAGCAGGGCGGCTGCCTGCACGCGAACATGGACCTCTACAAGTGGGCGTGCAAGTTGATGCCGTTCGCTTCGAGTTCGTTGCTGCTGGACTGCTTCGAACTGGCCAAGGACATCCGCTCACTGGACATGCGCGCCTCGCCGTACGACTTGGCTGAGCTTGGCTACCAGCCGGTCCCGATCGAGACGCCCGCAGGCAAAGCGACGTACGCCGCAGCCCAGCGAGCCTTCGCCGACCGAGCCCGCCCGCTCCGGCTCCAACTGCTCGAGGTCTGCGACAAACTCCTCGCAAACCTGCCGCGATGAGACTTTTCGAGGGAGGGCAACCGGCGGCGTCGGCATCCGACGTCGGTCATGCCTCCTCGAGTGCCTCGCCGAAGTCCTCGAGGAGCCGGTTGCGATGATCCTGGGCGAGCAGGTGGCCCGCCACGAGGACGGCCGCCACCGGCCAATCCAGGAAGCCCAGCGCAACGACCGCCGCGATCCCGCCGTACCAGGCCAGCTGCTGAGGCGGCGGCAGCCTCACGGTGCCGACGCAAGGCAGGTTCAGGCGCACGCTGTTCTGTTCGATCGCCTGCAGTGCAGCGAGCCGACCCGCTGGCTGGGGACCAGTGCCTTCCTCCGCGGCCGGGTCCGGAGTCCGGGGTGAGGCCGGGGCGGTGGTGGTCATGTGTCTGCCCTCCTCGCTGGGCGGCTCACGGCGGTACCCGAGTGGCGGGACCGCGCGCTCTGGGTGGGTGCAACCCGAGGCGTCTGGGCGGCGCTCAATTCACAGCCTCACTGCCTTCCCGCCATGAGTCAAGGCTGCGCGAATGCGCTACGGCGGCCTCACCCATACCTGCGGCGAAACCGTGGACCCGGACGGGCACGCATGCAGAACCCCGGTTCGAGGCGTGGGTAAGGGCTTGCTGGCGAGTTGTGTAGGCGTGGCCGTCCGGTTCTTGTTCAAGGTTGCCACCTAAGCTTGAACAAGGCACCCTAGACTTCATGGCCAGGGTTGAGTTGCATCGGTGGCCGGGGCATCCGGATGGGTTCACCCGGGCTGAGCGGCTGGGCGGGAGCTACGAGATCTACTTCCCGGACTTCCTGCAGGGGCGCGAGTTCGACCTGAGCACCGGCGCCCTGGCCGCACTCGAGGACGCGGCCGGAGATCTGGCCCGACTCGACGCGACGGCCGCTGTACTGACCAACAGCGAGGCCCTCGCCCGCCTCCTGCTCCGCGCCGAGGCCGTCGGCTCATCCCAGATCGAGGGACTCGTCGTCGGCGCCCGCCGGCTACTCAAGGCCGAGGCCCTCCGCGAAGGCGGCCGGCACCATGACGTCACCGCGGACGAGGTCCTGGGCGCGGTCGACGCGATGACCTGGGTCACTGAATCCGTGAACGCCGGCGATGACGTGCAGGTCGAGCAACTGCTGGAAGCACATCGTCGTTTGATGGCTCATTCACCCAATCCCGAGTTCGGCGGCGAGATCCGCTTCCTGCAGAACTGGATCGGCGGCCGCTCGCCGGCCGAGGCCTACTACGTGCCGCCGCCCGCGCAGCTTGTTCCGGATCTGCTCGAGGACCTGATGGCGTTCGTCCGCGAATCACCGCTGCCCGTCCTTGCGAAGGCAGCAATCGCGCACGCGCAGTTCGAGACGATCCACCCGTTCCCGGACGGCAACGGACGCACCGGGCGCGCCCTCATCCACCTGGTCCTGCGCGCCGACGGCCTGGTCGAGCGCACCGTCCCACCTGTCTCCCTCTCGCTGGCAACCCACGCAACCCGGTACGTCGATGCGCTGACCGCCTTCAGGCATACGGGACCAGCAAAGAGCGGACGGGCTCGCTCAGCACCGAACGAGTGGCTCCTGATGTTCGCCGAGGCCTGCAGCCAAGCAACTGGGGAGGCGGCCCGGTTCGAGCGCACAGCAGCGGATCTCAAGACCGCCTGGCGCGAGCGATCGGCCCCGGTGCGCGCCGGATCAGCGGTCGAGCGGCTGATCGAGGCACTGCCGGCCGCTCCCGTGCTCACTCTCGCCGCAGCCGCCCGGTTGATCGACAGGTCTCAGCAAGCCGCGAACCAAGCCCTCACACGACTGGTCGACGCCGGCGTACTGCGGGAGGTCACGGACGGGCGCCGGAACCGGGTCTACGAGGCGCCCGAGCTGATCGACGCGTTCACCTTGCTGGAGCGGCGATTCGCCAGCCCGGCAGCGGACACCCGAATCGCGGCGCCTAGCAGACCAGTGCCGTCATTGCCACGACCAACACACTGAACACACTGACCGGCTTGACTTCACCTCCCTCGCGAGGAACAATTCGAACACATGTTCGAGCGTGAGTGGAGTGAGGAATCGTGATGCCGGAGCCGTTCGACTGGGAGATCCTGCAGCGTCCATCGGCGATGGCCATGGTGCGGGGTCAGCTCGGCTTCAGCTGGATGGTGCTGTCCGGGCGGCTCGCGGCGCTGACCGACGAGGAGTACTTCTGGCGCCCCGGCCGCGAGGCTCTGACCGTGGTCCGCCGCCAGTATGCCGGCAGCTTCCGACCACAGGGTTCGGGCGAATGGGTGTCGCAATGGCCGGACGAACCCGACCATCGCGGTCCACGGACGATCGCCTGGCTGATCGCGCACCTGACCGAGTTGTTCTTCGAGCGCTGGGAGTGGACCTTCGGCGAGAGTCGGCAGAGCCGCGCGGACATCACCCTGCACGGCAACGCGCGGGATGCGGTCGCCTGGCTGACCCATTGGGTCGACACGTGGCAGGAGTCGATAGCCGAGCTCGACGAGAAGCAGGCGATGACAGTGGGGCTGAGCCAGGCCACCGAGCTTGATGCGGTGGAACCATTCGGGCACGTCGTCCTGCGGCTGAACCGGGAGCTGATCCACCACGGCTCCGAGATCATGACACTGCAGGACCTGCATGCCCTGGCGGCTTGAATCCGACCCCAGCCGACATGCCGGAAAACGAACACGCCCGCATCCGCTGCCCCGTGCTACGGCCGCAGCCCAGCCGGATCGCTCCCACGCACGACCTTGCCCCCAACCTGGTCGACCGGTTGCGGGGTGAAGGAGAGCAGTTCGTCGGCTCCGGGTTGCACGATGCCATAGCTGCTCTCGGGGACCTCGTTCCAAGCGCCGGGCAGATCGCCCAGGGGCTCGGACACGATGAGGCGGGACTCGTCGGATACCTCCTGCAGGAATCCCAGATCGGGGTGGAGTGCTCGCAGTGTGTCCACCCGGGTGCTGTAGAAAAGCGAGCGTGAGGCTCCCTGGCTGGAGTAGCGGAAGGCCCACAGCCGTTGTCCGTCGGTCAGGGCGATGGTCATCTGCAGCGGGAACTCCACACCGTGCTGGTGACCGGTCTGTTCCACCAGGCCTGCCATCCGCGCAACGGCGCTTGGAGGGTCCTGCTCCAGGCCGAAGGTGAGCGCGAGGTAGAACATGAGCTCGGAGTCCGTTGATCCCTCGATGCCGGGGAAGAGGTCGGGGGCGACGGCCAGGGCAAGGTCTCGCCGGCTGCGGTGGAAGTCGGTGATGGCACCGTTGTGCATCCACATCCAGCGCCCGTGGCGGAACGGGTGACTGTTGGTCTGCTGCACTGCGGTGCCGGTCGAGGCCCGGATGTGGGCGAAAAACACTGAAGAGCGGACGTGGTCGGCGATCTCCCGCAAGTTGCGATTGCTCCACGCCGGGCCTGTGTCCCGGACGACCGCGGGGGTGTCGATGTCGGGTGTGTACCAGCCGACGCCGAATCCGTCGCCGTTGGTCGTCTCGACGCCCAGCTTGGAGTGCAGGCTCTGGTCGATCAGCGAGTTCGCCGGTCTGTAAAGGATGGTGTCGAGCAGGATGGGCGTTCCCGCGTACGCGAGCCACCGACACATGGCTAACGCCTTCCTGGTCTTCTGGTCTGCGCCGCGGCGGTGTCATCCCGTGCTGTCGACCTGTACTCGGTCATCTCATGGTCCCCTTCCGTGCGTGCTGCCCTTCCTGCACAGCTCACCCCGGTACTGCCTTGAGAGGCATCGCCCGTGGCGGGTGATTTCTGCTCCGGCGGGCGACGGGCCGGCCACCCGGGTGCGTGACCGGCGCGACGCGCTGCCGTTCCGCGCGTCGCTACCCAGCAGATCGGGTGGCGACGGCTAACATCACAACCACTGGTGGTTCCGAGCGATCCATACCACAAGATGTAGTTGCTCCGGCTACCTGCCACCAGTGCGCGTACCGCCGGTGCGCGCGTGTCCGAGACCTCGCGGGTGGGTCGCGCGGACGTGACGGCAGCTGGTCCTCAGTGATCGGTGCTGCCTGTCCCGTCGTGCGCTGCGTCCCAAGGTCCCGGTCGCCAAGACCTCGCGTGGAGAGAGCGCTTGTGACCATCGTTTCGACATCCCGGTCGGCACTCCCGACCCAACTCACTGTCGTACGGCGCGACGGCAGCAGCGCCGCGCCTCTCGATGTGGATCGGCTACGCATCGTCGTGGCCGAGGCTGCGGCCGGGCTGAGCTCGGTGGACGCCGAGCTGATCCTCAACGAGACGCTCGACTCGTGCTACGACGGCATCGCCCAGCACGAGGTGGAGCAGGCCCTCGTGATGGCCGCCCGCTCGTATGTCGAGACCGAGCCGGAGTACAGCTTCGCCGCGGCCCGGCTGCTGCTGGACCAGATCCGCCGCGAGACGCTCGGCCGCGTGCACGGCGAGCCGCGCCAGGCGAGCCAGGCCGACATGGCCGGAGCGTACGTCGAATACTTCCCGCGCTACCTCGAGGTCGGGATCGAGGCGGGCCTGCTCGACCCCGAGCTGGCGACCTTCGACCTTGCTCGACTGGCGCAGGCGATCAAGCCCGAGCGCGATCTGCACTTCACCTTCCTCGGTCTGCAGACGCTGTACGACCGCTACCTCCTGCACATCGACAAGGTCCGGTTCGAGCTGCCACAGGCGTTCTTCCTGCGGGTGGCAATGGGGATGGCCTTGCGAGAGCGGCACCGCGAGGACCGCGCGATCGAGTTCTACGAACTGCTCAGCTCCTTCCGCTTCATGTCCTCCACGCCGACGCTGTTCAACTCCGGCACCACCCGGCCGCAACTGTCCTCGTGCTTCCTGACCACGGTTGATGACGACCTGTCTTCGATCTTCTCGGGCATCCGCAACAACGCGCTGCTCGCCAAGTATTCGGGCGGTCTGGGCAACGACTGGACGCCAGTGCGTGGTATCGGCGCGAAGATCCGCGGCACGAACGGCGAGTCGCAGGGCGTCGTACCGTTCTTGAAGATCGCCAACGACACAGCCGTAGCGGTGAACCAGGGCGGCAAGCGCAAGGGCGCGGTCTGCGCGTACCTGGAAACCTGGCACATCGACATCGAGGAGTTCCTCGACCTCCGCAAGAACACCGGCGACGAGCGCCGCCGTACGCACGACATGAACACCGCCAACTGGGTGCCGGACCTGTTCCTGCAGCGGGTCGAAGCGGGCGGCGACTGGACCCTCTTCTCGCCCGACGAGGTGCCCGATCTGCACGACCTGTACGGCACCGCCTTCGCCGAGCGCTATGTGTCGTACGAGCAGGCCGCGGACCGCGGCGAGGTCCGCGTCTTCCGGCGGGTCAAGGCGGTCGACCTCTGGCGCCGGATGCTGACCGTGCTCTTCGAGACCGGCCACCCGTGGATCACCTTCAAGGACGCCTGCAACCTGCGCTCGCCGCAGCAGCACGACGGGGTGGTCCATTCGTCCAACCTGTGCACCGAGATCACGCTCAACACGACCGTCGACGAGACCGCCGTCTGCAACCTCGGCTCGGTCAATCTGGTCGCGCACCTCACGGATACCGGCCTTGATACGGATCTTCTCCGCGACACGGTGAAGACCGCCGTCCGGATGCTCGACAACGTGATCGACGTGAACTTCTACACCACGCCCGAGTCGGAACGCGCGAACCAGCGGCACCGCCCGGTCGGCCTCGGCCTGATGGGCTTCGCCGACGCGCTCTTCGCGCTGCGCATCCCCTACAGCTCCGACGCCGCGGTGACCTTCGCCGACAGGTCGATGGAGCAGATCAGCTACCACGCGATCGAGGCCTCGGCCGACCTGGCCGCCGAGCGTGGCCGGTACCAGACGTACGACGGCTCGCTGTGGAGTCAGGGTGTGCTCCCGATCGACTCGCTCGAACTGTTGCGCACGGCAAGGACCGGCGACCTGACCGTTGACGCGAGCAAGCAACTGGACTGGG
>JAWWPC010000144.1:0-16446 GCA_033851055.1 Kribbellaceae bacterium
TGATGCTCGACGAGCCGGTCGCCGGCATGAGCGTCAGCGAGCGGGCCAAGACCGCCGAATTGCTCAACCGCATCATCAAGGACCGCTCGGTCCTGGTGATCGAGCACGACATGAAATTCGTCGAGGACATCGCCCACAAGGTCACGGTGCTGCACCAGGGACAGATCCTGTCGGAAGGCTCGATGGAGCACGTCAAGAACGATCCCAAGGTCATCGAAGTCTATCTCGGGCACTAGCGCATGATCCCGGAAAGTGGCGTCCGGTTTCCGGACAAGATCATGCGCAGACAAAGATAAGGAGCACGTTGATGCTGGCTATCTCCGACCTGCACGTCGCCTACGGCCAGAGCGAAGTGCTGCACGGCCTCAATGTCTCGGTTAAGCCCAACGAGATTGTCGCGATCATGGGCCGCAACGGCATGGGCAAGACCACGCTGATGAAGGCGCTGATGGGCATCCTGCCGACCAAGAGCGGCTCGATAACGATGCAGGGCGCCGAGCTCAGCCAGCTGCATAGCTATGAACGCGTCGCCAAGGGGCTCGCTTATGTGCCGCAGGGACGAATGATCTTCTCCGCCATGACGGTGAAGGAAAACATCGAAACCGGTCTGGTGGTGTCGGGCGAGTCCGAGGTGCCCGGCAACATCTACGAGCTGTTCCCGGTACTGCTGGAAATGAAGAATCGCCGCGGCGGCAATCTGTCCGGCGGGCAACAACAACAACTTGCGATCGCCCGCGCCCTCGCCACCAAGCCCAAGGTGCTGCTGCTCGACGAGCCGACCGAAGGCATCCAGCCCTCGATCATCAAGGACATGGCGCGCACCTTGAAACGCATTCGCGACGAGCGCGGGCTGTCGATCGTGGTTTCCGAGCAGGTGCTGAGTTTCGCGCTCGACATCGCCGATCGCGTGCTGGTGATCGAAAACGGCGAGATCGTGCGCGATGAGGCGCGCGAAGGCGTCGATGCCGCGCAGATCTCGAAATATTTGTCGGTCTGAATCGTAAACCGTAACTTGTAACCAGGGGAGCTTTTGATGCCAGAGACACTGATCAAGGTCGATCTTACGCAGTCGGCCTACGACAACGACATGATCCACAATCGCTGGCATCCCGACGTCCCGATCGTGGCGTGGGTCGGTCCCGGCGACGACTTCATCATCGAGACCGTCGACTGGACCGGCGGCTTCATCAAGAACAACGATTCCGCCGACGACGTTCGCGACATCGATCTGTCGATCGTGCACTTCCTCTCCGGCCCGATCGGCGTCAAGGGCGCCGAGCCCGGCGACCTGCTGGTGGTCGATCTGCTCGACGTCGGACCGCTGAAGGAAAGCCTGTGGGGCTTTAACGGCTTTTTCTCCAAGCAGAATGGCGGCGGCTTCCTGACCGATCATTTCCCGCTGGCGCAGAAATCGATTTGGGACATCAAGGGCCTCTATACGTCGTCGCGCCACATCCCCGGTGTGAATTTCGCCGGCCTGGTTCATCCCGGGCTGATCGGCTGCCTGCCCGATCCGAAAATGCTGTCGATGTGGAACGAACGCGAGAACGCGCTGATCGCGACCAATCCAACGCGGGTGCCGCCACTGGCCAACCCACCCTTCGCCGCGACCACGCATGCCGGACGCGCCAAGGGCGATATCAAGTCCAAGATCGGCGCCGAAGGCGCGCGCACCGTGCCGCCGCGCGAACATGGCGGCAATTGCGACATCAAGGATCTGTCGCGCGGCTCCAAGATCTACTTCCCGGTCTATGTGCCGGGCGGCGGGCTTTCGATGGGCGATCTGCATTTCAGCCAGGGCGACGGCGAGATCACCTTCTGCGGCGCGATCGAGATGGGAGGCTTCATCGACTTCCACGTCGACCTGATCAAGGGAGGCATGGAGAAGTACGGCGTCAGCACCAATCCGATCTTCATGCCCGGCAACGTCGAACCGCGTTACTCGGAGTTCATGTCGTTCATCGGCATCTCGGTCGACCACGACACGAATACGAACTACTACCTCGATGCGACGGTGGCCTACCGCCGAGCCTGCCTCAACGCCGTCGAATACCTCAAGAAGTGGGGCTACACGGGCGAGCAGGCCTACCTGCTCCTGGGGTCGGCACCCATCGAGGGACGGATCAGCGGGATCGTCGACATCCCGAACGCGTGCTGCTCGCTCTACCTGCCCACCGGGATCTTCGACTTCGACGTGCGTCCGAACGCCGACGGGCCGGTGAGGCAGGACCGCGGCCAGTGCGCCGTGACGTCCTGACAGCCCCGGACTGGGTGATCGAAAAGATCCGGCCCGCACGGTGTGGACCGTACGGGCCGGACTGTTGGGTTGACCGTCGGAGTTACCCGACGGACCTACTCTGTCACTTGATGGACATCAGGTTGAAGTCCTCGATGACCGGTTGATTGGCGATCAGCCTCGTCTGACGGGTCTGGGGCTTCCAGCCGTCCTTGGCGACGATGATCGTCAGCGGGTTGTTGCGGCGATCCATCCAGTGGGCATAGCCGCCGTTCTTGTCGGTCGCCCACGTGTACGACGATGCCCACGAGTCGACCTGGACCACGGCACCTGGCAAGGCAGCGGTGACGCCCTGGCTGGTGGTGCCGGTGACCGTGCCCAGCAGCTTGCTCCAAGTTGTCGGCGGCGTGGCATTCATCGTCACGTCCACCGGCGCGACCGTGTAGGGGGTGTTCTCCTTGATACCCACCGACGCGGTGTACTTACCGGGCTGGTCGACGTTCGCGGTCACCCCGACCTTGACCGTCACCTGTGCGCCCGGAGCCAGCGTGACCTGTGTCTGGTCGACAGTCAGCCAGCTGACGTCGGCCGACGCCTCGCTGCAGTCCTCGAGACCCGGCAGGGCCTCGCTGTTCGCGGTTGCAGTGAAGCCGCCGGAGGAACCGCCGACCTTGTAGAAGCCGCAGGCCGCACCACCGCGGTAGCGCGGCGTGTTGGCGTTCGGCAGGGCGGCCCACGTGTTGGCGGCCGGGTCGTAGGCGAAGCCGGCGTTGGTGACGGCGCCGGCCTGCACGCCACCCACAACGTTCAGCTTGCCACCGGCGACCGCATAGGACGCGGCCCAGTGGTCGGTCGGAGCGTCGGCGATCGGGGACCAGGCATCGGTTCCCGGGTCGTAGACGTAACCCGACTTCAGCGACGCTGCTCCGTCGTTACCGCCGGCGCAGTACAGCAGTCCGTCGATCGCGCCGCAGGATGCGAACGCAACGGACTTCGGGTAGTTGGCGAGTGTCTGCCAGGTGTTCGCCGCCGGGTCGTACCGGACCACGGTGTTGGACATCGGCAAACAGTTGGAGGAGGTGCAGCCACCGACCGCGTAGAGGTTGCCGTCGAGGACGGCTTGCCCAGCAGCGGATCGCGGAGCCGGGTTGTTCGCCAGCGCGGTCCAGGCGTTGGTGGCCGGGTCGTAGGACCAGGTCCCCGCGTCAGGACCGGAAGCAGCCCAGCCGCCGCTCGCGATGATCTTGCCGCCCACCGCGCCCACGGTGACGGCGCTACGGACGCCCGGCAGCGGAGCGATCGACGTCCAGGCCAGGGCGGCCGGGTCGTAGACGTAGCTGTTCGCGGTCGAGGCGGATCCGCTGCTACCGGCAATGGAGTAGACCTTGCCGTCGAGGTTGACGACCCGGTTGTCCATCACGCTCGCCGGGTAGTTGGCGATGTCCGTCCACGGGGCCGCGGACGGCTGGGTCGGGGCCGCCGGGACAGCCACCTTGCCGAGCTCCTGCGCCGCGAACGACGTCGGCACCTCGAGCCGCTGTTCCGGAGCACCGGTGCCGGTCAGCACCTGCTGCTTGGTCGTCTGGCTCCCATCAGCGTTCAGGAGCTGGAAGTCTCCCTTGCGCTCACTGAACTCCAGATCGACGGGTGCACCGCCGGTGTTTTTGACGGTGAACGACTTGGTGACCTTGCCGGTGGGCATTTTCACGTCGCCCGTCAACGTACCCGGCGTGACCGCGATCCGGCCGGCCGCGAGCGAGTAGTTGGCAGGCGTTGCCCAGTCGGCCTCCACGTCGACCGGCTGGCTCTGGGTGACGTAGTTACCGGCCTTCGCGGTGAAGCCATGCTGACCGGTCACCGACGAGTACAGCCAGAAGAAGCCGTCGGCAAGCCCGGTGTCGTCCGGGGTCGCCACCGAGGTGGCGGTCTCGGCAGGCTTGTCGTTGCTGGTGACGACCGCGCCGTTCACGAAGCCGTTGGTGTTGGCGTCCTTGACGTTGCCCAGCACCAGGCCGCCGCTGACCGGCACACAGTTGACCTGGCTGCCGATCAGGACGCTGTCGACCTCCCACCACCACTCGTACGCCGCGTTGTAGTAGTGGAAGCGAACCTGTACGGCGGACTGGCCGGCCGCCTGCGGGATCGCGATCTCCTTGGAGCCACGGAGGTCGGCAGTCTCTGTCAGCACGGTGGACCAGGTGGCGCCGCCGTCGATGGACAGGTCGATGTCGGCCTTCTCGCCGGCGAGATAGTTGAGGTCCTGGTTGAACTTGATCACCGGGGCGGTGACTGCGCTCAGGTCCACGACCGGGCTGACCAGGGAGGTGTCCTGCTTACCGGCACCGCCGTACTTGTCGCTGTCGATGATCGCGAAACCGCCGGACGAGCCGGTCAGGTTGCCGCGGTTGCCGACATCGGTGAACTTCCAGACCTGGCCGTTGTTGAGGTTGTCGACGACGGTCCAGCCGCTCGGCGCTGTCGTACCGTTGAAGGTCTCGTACACGCCGTCGGAGCCGTACTTGTAGCCGGGCGCCGTCGTGCACGCGTCGGTCCGGACCGGCACCGCGACGTTCTTGGTGATGTCTCCCGTGCCGACCGTGATCGCCTGGCTGACGGTCTGGTAGCCGGGGTACTGGGCCTCGACCTTGAGGTTGTAGCTCGAGCCGGACGGCACCTTGAGGCTGTACCGGCCGTTGGTCGGGGTGGTGTAGTCGAACACGCCACCGGGACCCTCGACGCTCACCTTGGCGTACAGCGGCCAGCCGTGGCCGGAGCCGTCGCTGACGGTACCGCCGACGTTGACGGTGGGCGCGGATGCGAGGGTGAAGTCCTTAGTGGTGATCGTGTTCGTCGTGATCGTCGCCGTAGCCGTCTGGGTGACGTAGCCGAACGCGGCAACGCTCAGGTTGTAGTCACCCGCGGGCAGCACGGACGAGTAGCTTCCGTCAGCCCCGGTGGTCAGTGCACGGTCCGGCGTACCGGCCGCCGTGACGGTCACGGTCGCACCCGGGATGGCCGCGCCACCGGTGGCGGTGACCTTGCCCTTCAGGGTGCCGGTGTCGCCGATCGGCGCCGCGTTCAGCAGTGCGAGGGTGTCGAGCCGACCCTCACCGTAGACGTTGTTGTCCGCGGCCGTACCGCCACACGTGGTGTCCGACTTGTCGGATGCCGAGCTGTCCAGCAGAGCTCGGGTCGCCGGCACATCGCCTCGTAGCGCCGGTGCCGCCGACCACAGCAGCGCGACGGCGCCCGCGAGGTGCGGGGTGGCCATCGAGGTGCCGCTGTAGCTGGCATACGAGTTGCCCGGGATGCTGGACCGGACGTTGACGCCCGGTGCCGAGATGTTGGGCTTGGTCTCGCCGTTCTGGCCGGTACCGCGGCTGGAGAAGCTGGCGATGTTGTTGTTGACGTCGTAGGCACCGGTCGAGTAGTTGCTCACCAGGCTGCCCGGCGCACCGCTGCTCTGGCAGCCCGGACCGATGTTGCCGTTCGCCCACGCACCGAAAATGCCGGATGCGGTCCAGGCGTTGGTGATGTCCTCCATGAACGGGTCGTTGGAGGGCGCGGTGGTACCCCACGAGTTGTTGATGACGTTCGGCCGCTTGCTCGCGTCCGGGTTCTGGCCCGCGAGGTTGGTCGGCTCGAGCATCCACTGACCGGAACTGATCAGCGCAGCATCGCTCGGGCAGCAGCCGTTGGCCGCGATCCACTTGACCCCTGGTGCGACGCCGACCTGGTTGCCGGCACCGTCGTCACCGGCCATGGTGCCCATCGTGTGGGTGCCGTGACCATTGGTGTCACAGGGGGCGGGGCCACAGGTGCCGGCCGCGTCGAACCAGTTGTAGTTGTGGTCGAACGTGCCGTCACCGTTGTTGCCGCGGTACTGCTTCACCAGCGCCGGGTGGTCGTACTGGACGCCGGTGTCGATGCTGGCCACGGTGATGCCCGCGCCCTTGTCGCCGTACTGGGTCCAGACCTGGTCGGCCTTGATGTTCGCGACGCCCCACTCGACCGAGTTGATGGAGTGCTCGGTCGTGCCGGCCGTCGTCTTCGGTACCTCATAGGTGACGGGGTTGTAGATCCCCTCCACCTCGGTATGTCCGGCCAGGCTCTGCGCCATCGCCAGGGATCCGCTGGACACCATGATCGCGTTGGACGCCCAGAACGCCTGGTACTTCACGTGCTGGCTGTCGAGTTCGGCGATAACCTTCGCCTGGCTCTCGGCCGCGGTCTTGCGCAGCGCCGCGGCGACCGCCGTACCGCGCTGGTTCCAGTCCGTGATGGCACTGGCCTTGCTCAGATCGGCCTTGTCGCTGAACCGGACCCAGAAGTCCGTGGCGCTCTTGGCGTCCTTGCCCTCCAGCTTCGACAGCAGGTCTGGCTTGATCTTCGCCGCCGGCGCGGGCGGCGCGGCGGGTGCGGCTGGTGCTGCCTGTGCCGCCGCTCCCGAGGCGGCCAGCCCCGTCGCGACGACGGCAACCGCCGCCAGGGCACTAACCAGTGACCTGGTTATGCCCCTTCTTCGTTGATGTGACATCTCTGCAGCCCCTCACTTGAACGACCCCGAGTTGACTCCCCCGAGTCATGGAGCAGAGGTGCAGGTGAGTTCGCCGCGGTCATGGTGAACCGGTTCGGTGAACACTCCGTGCCCTCCAGGTCGCGGCGTGTTACGCCGAGAGCCTGATGTGGACCTTATGTGTCAGAGAGACGTGGGAACAAGCACACTTCGTGAGCAAGTTGTCACTAGCGGTCGACCCCTTCGAGTCAGCTTTGGCCAGAATTTGTCAATACGTTGACGATTTGAGGCAGAAGTTGACATCGTGATCGGATGCTCACCGTCCGTGTCACCGCCCCAGAAGACGGCACGATCGATCCCACCGAACCTGCCCAGGAGTCGTTCCCGCTGCTGATCGCGGTGGCCGCCTCGCTGGAGGACCGGGTCCGGCTGGCCGAACTCGTCGACGACGTCGCACCGCTCCTGCTCGTCTCCGGCCTGGATGAGTTGCGCCGGCTGATCGCTCCGGCCCAGCCGCCACCGACACCACCGGACCCCGAGCCCGCGGCCGAAGCAGATGCTGAGCCGGCCGCCGGCACAGAGCCGGACCGGCTCGCCCGGGTGGCCGACATATTGACGATCGACTCGGCCCGGTCGGTCGCGCAGTGGCATGGCCGCGAGGTGACCCTGACCGAGCTCGAGCACGATCTGCTGACCCAGCTGAACACTGAGCCGCTGCGGGTCTGGACCTACCAAGCCCTGCATCAGACGGTCTGGCGCAACCGGCATCTGCGCGGCACGGCCGACGTGCACTCGTTGGTGAAGCGGCTGCGGCGCAAGCTCGACGAGCTGGGCACCACCGTGACGATCGACGCGGTCCGCGGTACCGGCTTCCGTCTGACCGACCGCCAGCGCCCGTCCATTACCGGTCTCCGTGCCTGTTGACCTGTCGCGGCAAGGGACTGTGACAGGACGCTGTCACTATGACGAGCCGGGCGGAGCCATCGGTTGTCGCTGCCTGATCGCGGTCTTCGTCGACCTGCAACAGCGCGTCGTGAAGGAGCGTGCCTCGATCCTTTGCCGCGTCTGTATCGGGGATCACCTATATATCGGGCATCCCCGATATATAATTCGGCTTCTTCCTTGACGCCAAGCGCCCCAGGATCGCGTCAGAGCGAGCATTCCGGTCCAACGGTCCAGTCGGTCACGGACATCCCGTGCGCCCGGATCGAAGAGCGGGCTGCGTCGCGGCAGTGCGGGATGTCCCGGCCACTATCGCCCGCCCTGGCCAGGTGCCGCACCTCAGCCGCAACGTCGGTGCCGGGCAAGCGAAGCCTGCGCGGGTAGAAGGCCCCGTCGTTCCACGAGGTGGCGAAGGCAGGAGTCTGGAACCGACAAGCCTGCGTCTCCGCATCCATTTCGTTCAGCCGGAGTGGTCCGCTGAGTGGGCGATGGCACCGGCGATCTCCCGTCCGGCAGGTACTCTCACTCCTCGTGCGCTTCTCGGCTCTTTCCCACCTTGAATGTCCCAAGTGCGGCCTCACCCCGTCGGCCGACCAAGTCATCGGCGTCTGTGAGTGCGGCTCGCCGCTGCTGGCCCGGTACGACCTGGACGAGGTCCGGGCCGGTCTGAGCAAGGACCAGTTGGCCTCGCGAGCACCTGATCTCTGGCGCTATCACGAGTTGCTGCCGGTCCGGTCGCCGGAGAACGTGGTCAGCCTTGGCGAGGGTATGACCCCGCTGCTCCAGTTGCCGTCGTACGGGCGTGAGCTCGGGGTGGACCAGCTGCTGATGAAGGACGAGGGGCTGATCCCGACCGGGTCGTTCAAGGCACGTGGTGCGGCAGTCGGAGTCTCCCGGGCCTACGAGGTCGGCGTACGGAAGATCGCGATGCCGACGAACGGCAACGCGGGCTCGGCCTGGGCGACGTACGCGGCCCGGGCTGGCATGGAGAGCCTGATCGCCATGCCGATCGCGGCGCCGGAGATCTGCCGGCGCGAGTGCACGATCGTCGGGGCCGAGCTGCATCTGATCGACGGGCTGATCGGTGACGCGGGCGCGTTCGTGCGTGCGCAGCTGGCAGAGCGGGAGGGCTACCAGGACGTCTCGACGCTGAAGGAGCCGTACCGGATCGAGGGCAAGAAGACGATGGGCCTGGAGATCGCGGAACAGCTCGGCTGGAAACTGCCGGACGTCATCCTCTATCCGACCGGTGGCGGCGTCGGGCTGATCGGCATCTGGAAGGCGCTCGCGGAGCTGGCCGAGTTGGGCTGGGTGGAGGGGCCGCTGCCGCGGCTGGTCGCGGTCCAGGCGAGCGGGTGCGCACCGATCGTGCAGGCGTACGAGAAGGGCCTGGCGGAGAGCGAGCCGTGGCCGGACGCGCAGACCGTTGCCTTCGGCATCACCGTGCCGAAGGCTCTCGGTGACTTCCTCGTGCTGCAGGCGGTGGCTGAGACGGATGGCTGCGCGATCGCGGTCGACGACGCCGAGATCCTTGCCGCGCAACGCCGGCTTGCGCAGCTGGAGGGAGCCTTCATCTGCCCCGAAGGCGCCGCGAACTTCGCCGCCGTACGCCGGTTGCGCGAGTCCGGCTGGATCTCCGCCACCGACCAGGTAGTCGCCCTCAACACCGGCACCGGCCTCAAATACCCGGAAACCGTCCCGCTCTGATCCGTTACGTCCGAAGAACTTGCGCTATCCGCTATATCGGACGCAACGGCAACGGGGGTCAGGCCTGGCCGCGGCGGACGGCGAGGATGTGAGCCGGCTCGCTGTTGGGGTCGAGCCTGATGTAGTTCTGCTGGCCCCAGCGCCAGGTCGCGCCGCTGATCTCCTCGTACACGGTGAAGGTGTCCTCGGGGCGCATGCCGAGCGCGGCCATGTCCAGGTGGACCAGCGATTCGCGGACCGAGTGCGGGTCGGTGTTGACCACCACGATCACGGTGTCGCTGTGGCCGTCCGGGCCGGTGCTGCGCTTGGAATAGCACATGATCGCGTCGTCGTCGACAGCGTGCAGGCTGAGGTTGCGCAGCTGCTGCAGGGCCGGGTGCCGCCGACGGATGTTGTTCAGCAGCGTCAGGTACGGCGCCAGGCTGCGGTCCTCGGCCTCGGCGGCGGCCCAGTCTCGCGGCCGGAACTGGAACTTCTCCGTGTCCAGGTATTCCTCGGAGCCGGGCCGCAGCGCCACATGCTCGAACAGTTCGTAGCCTGCGTACACACCCCAAGCCGGGGAGCCGGTCGCGGCGATCGCGGCGCGGATCTTGAACGCGCCCGGCCCGCCGTACTGCAGGTACGCGGTCAGGATGTCGGGCGTGTTCACGAAGAAGTTCGGCCGCAGGAAGTGCGCGGTCTCCTTGGTCAACTCCTGCAGGTACTCCTCCAGCTCCCATTTCTCGTTGCGCCAGGTGAAGTACGTGTACGACTGGTGGAAGCCGACCTTGGCCAGTTCGCGCATCATCGGCCGCCGGGTGAACGCCTCGGACAAGAAGATCACGTCCGGGTCGGACTTGCGGACCTCGCCGAGCAGCCACTCCCAGAAGTTGACCGGCTTGGTGTGCGGGTTGTCGACCCGGAACACGGTGACGCCGTGCGAGATCCACAGCTTCACGATCCGAAGGACCTCGGCGTAGATGCCCTCGGGGTCGTTGTCGAAGTTGATCGGGTAGATGTCCTGGTATTTCTTCGGCGGGTTCTCCGCGTACGCGATCGAGCCGTCGACGCGGACGTTGAACCACTTGGGATGTTCCTGCACCCACGGGTGGTCGGGCGAGGCCTGCAGGGCCAGGTCGATCGCCACCTCCAGGCCGAGGTCGTGCGCCCGCGCGACGAACACATCGAAGTCCTCGAAGGTGCCCAGCTCCGGGTGGATCGCGTCGTGCCCGCCCTCGGACGAACCGATCGCCCAGGGCGAGCCGGGATCGCCCGGCTTCGGGTCGAGGGTGTTGTTCGGGCCCTTGCGGAAGGACTGGCCGATCGGGTGGACCGGTGGCATGTACAGCACGTCGAAGCCCATCGCGGCGACCGCGTCGAGCCGCTTCGCCGCCGTCTTGAAGGTGCCCGCCTTCCAGGTCTGGCCGGCTTCGTCGTACGTCGCACCCTCAGAGCGGGGGAAGAATTCGTACCAGGAGCCGTAAAGCGCGAGCTGCCGGTCGACCCAGACGGGGAAGGTCTCCGACGAGGTGATCAGCTCACGCACCGGGTAGCGGCCAAGCGCGGACCGCACTTGCGGGGAGATACCGGCAGCCAGCCGGGCCTCGGGCGGCAGCGCGCCGTTGGCCAGGGCCTGCGCGGCATCGCTCAAGGTCGCCCGGTCGGCCCGCACCGCAGGCGGTACGCCGGCAGCGGCCCGGTCGAAGAAGGCGGCCCCTTCGGCGAACATCAGCTCGACGTCGATACCGGCCGGAATCTTGATCTCGGCGTTGTGCCGCCAGGTGCCGTACGGGTCGCTCCAGCCCTCGACCGCGAAGGTCCAGGCGCCCTGCTCGTTGAGCGTGACGTCGACGGTCCAGCGGTCCGTGCCCTGGCCGACCGGGGTCATCAGCATCCGTCGCGTCTGGCCGGTGGGCGAGGTCAGCACGACGTTCGCGTTCACCGCGTCGTGGCCTTCGCGGAACACCGTGGCCGCGATGGTGAACGTCTCGCCGACCGACGACTTCGCCGGATACGCTCCGGCATCAACGGTCGGGGTGACGTCGGTGATCGGGATGCGCCCAGTCATGGAGTAAACGAACCTTCGCTTCCTTCTTGGAGGGGAAGTAAGAAGTGACACGCCTGACGTTATCGGTTCCCCGTCGCTGATGCTGCCATGCGCCTCGGGCCGGTTGCTCTCTGCAAGATCTTGCCTGTGTTGCAAGATCGATGCATTTGGGGGGATGCCCGTCGCCACCCTGGCCCGGTACGTTGTCTCGGTGCGAGCGATACGACGATTCACCGTCCGTCCTGTCCTGCCCGAGCCGTTGACCGGTCTCGGCACCCTGGTGAACAACCTGCGCTGGGCCTGGCACCCCGAGACGCAAGACGTCTTCGAGGCTGTCGACCCCCAGTTGTGGCGTAGTACCGATGGCGATCCGGTCCGCCTTCTCGGCGAGGTACCGTCGGCCCGGCTCGACGAGCTGGCGAACGACCAAACCTTCCTGCGTCGTCTCGAGCTGGCCGTGTCCGACCTCAACGGCTACGTCTCCGGCGACCGGTGGTTCCAGAACGAAGCCGGTACGCCGGTCAGCTCGGTGGCCTACTTCTCCCCGGAGTTCGGCATCACCCATGTGCTGCCGCAGTACTCCGGCGGACTCGGCATCCTGGCCGGCGACCACCTGAAGGCCGCCAGCGACCTCGGCGTACCGCTGATCGGGGTCGGGCTACTCTACCGGCACGGCTACTTCGTTCAGTCGCTGAACCGCGAGGGCTGGCAGCAGGAGCGCTACCCGCTGGTCGACCCGGACGGGCTGCCGATCAGCCTGCTCCGCGACGGCAGCGACACTGGTTCGGCGCCGGCGACCGTCACCGTGACGCTGCCGGGCGGGCGCAAGTTGTGCGCGCAGATCTGGGTCGCCCAGGTCGGCCGCGTCCCGCTGCTGATGCTGGATTCCGACATGGAGGACAACGAGGCCCCCGAGCGCGAGGTCACCGACCGGCTGTACGGCGGTACGACGGAGCACCGGCTGCTGCAGGAGTTGCTGCTGGGTGTCGGCGGCGTCCGGGCGGTTCGCGCCTACTGCCGGATCACCGGCCACCCGGCCCCGGAGGTCTTCCACACGAACGAGGGCCACGCCGGCTTCCTCGGCGTCGAGCGGATCCGCGAGCTGGCTGCCGAGCGGAGTCTGGACTTCGACACCGCGCTCGAGGTGGCCCGCGGCGGAACCGTCTTCACCACCCACACCCCGGTGCCGGCCGGTATCGACCGGTTCCCGGTCGAGCTGATCCAGCAGCACTTCTCGCCGGAGGCGTTCGGTGAGGGCGTACCAGTGGACCGGATCCTGGAACTTGGTGCCGAGGACTTCGAGGGCGGCGACCCGGGCGTCTTCAACATGGCGATCATGGGCCTGCGGCTGGCCCAGCGCGCGAACGGCGTGTCCAAGCTGCACGGCGTGGTCAGCCGCGGCATGTTCGCCGGGCTGTGGCCTAGCTTCGATCCGGCCGACGTGCCGATCACCTCGATCACCAACGGCGTGCACGCGCCGACCTGGGTGGCCAAGGAGATCTCGGCCCTCACCTACGCGAAGGCCGAGCGGGGCGACTCCGAGGAGATGTTCGACGGGCTGGACAAGACCACGGACGCCCAGTTGTGGGAGACGAAGCGGATGCTGCGGCAGCGCTTCATCGACGACACCCGGGCCCGCGTCCGCGCCTCCTGGGTGAACCGTGGCGCGAGTGACGCCGAGCTTGGCTGGGTGGACTCGATCCTGGACCCGGACGTACTGACGATGGGCTTCGCCCGCCGCGTTCCGTCGTACAAGCGGCTCACCCTGATGCTGCGTGACCGTGCGCGGCTGAAGGCGCTGCTGCTGCATCCGCAGCGCCCGATCCAGATCGTCATCGCCGGTAAGGCGCACCCGGCCGACGAGGGTGGCAAGAAGCTGATCCAGGAGATGGTCCGGTTCGCCGACGACCCGGAGGTCCGGCACCGCATCGTGTTCGTGCCGGATTACGACATCGCGCTGGCGCAGCCGATGTACCCGGGCTGCGACGTCTGGCTGAACAACCCGCTACGGCCTTACGAGGCGTGCGGCACATCCGGCATGAAGGCCGCGCTGAACGGTGCGCTCAACCTGTCCATCCGTGACGGCTGGTGGGACGAGTGGTACGACGACGAGTTCGGCTGGGCGATCCCGTCCGCCGAGGGGATCGAGGACACCGACCGGCGCGACGACCTCGAGGCGCACGCGCTCTACGACCTCATCGAGAAGCAGGTCGCGCCGCGCTTCTACGACGGTGAGGTGCCGAGCCGCTGGATCGAGATGCTGCGGCACACGATCAAGGAGCTCGGCCCGAAGGTGCTGGCGACCCGGATGGTGCGCGACTATGTACAGCAGCTGTACGTGCCGGCCGCGAAGTCCTCGAGGCTGCTCAACTCGACGTACGAGGGTGCGCGCCAGTTGGCGACGTGGAAGCACCGGGTCCGCGCCGCCTGGCCGCAGATCCGGGTCGATCACGTGGAACTGCAGGGCCTCGGCGACGTGCCGCAGCTCGGTACCACCGTCGGCATCCGGGCGTATGTGACGCTGGGCGAGCTGGAGCCGGGTGATATCGACGTCGAGGCGTTGCACGGTCCGGTCGACTCGGCCGACCAGATCAAGGAGCCGGTCCACGTGTCGCTGAAGCGGGCCGAGACGTACGAGGGCAACCGGCACCGCTACGAGGGCGAGCTCAAGCTCGACCGCACCGGCCCGTTCGGCTACACCGTCCGGATCCTCCCGAAGCACCCGATGCTGGCGAGCCCCGCCGAGCTCGGCCTGGCCGCCGGCCCGTCCGCCCCCGACGACCCAGAAGCCCCCGACCTCCCAGCAGCCGCCGAGTTTTAACCCCCCGGACGCGCCGGCCCTCCCACCGAAGCACCGAGGCCCGGCGCGTCCTCTCCTGTTGTCGGTCCCAAGTTCCCCGGCGTGTCGGGGTTCATCGGTCCCTTCGGTACGCCGGTCCGCCCGGCGAGGGTTGTTGCCGACTACCCCGGCTGAGGTACCGCGGAGCGCGTCGCGAGGTCGATCCACACAGGCCGTTCCGGGGTGGTCGGGGAGAAGGACATCACCTGGCCGGCCGGACGCAGGTCCGGGTCCTTGCTGTAGCGCTCGGCGAGCTCCTGCTCGGCCGCGGTGTCGCCGTCGTCCGCGGCAAGCAGGAGTGCCGCGATCTGGTCCGTCAGCTCGAGGTCTGCTTCCAGGTCTTCCGCCATCGCGCCCCAGTTGTCCCAGAGCAGCAGCTCGTCGCGTTGCCGGTGGGCGAGCTCCTGGAACACGTAGTTACGGACGAACCAGCCGCCGCGGAGCGGAAGCTGAGGGTCGACCCCGAAGTCGTCGCCATTCAGGTCACCGGCGCGGAACCCCGTCCACACCTTCGCCGCCGACAGGAAGGTCCCAGCAGGCATGTCTGCCGTGTCGAAGCCCCAGTCGTTCGCAGGGGCGAGTTGGGAGTCGACCATCCGCCAGCGCTCACCGTTCCAGTACTCCACAACTACATGGTCGTAGTTGAAGCCGGGGGCGAAGTACGGCGCGAACCCGATCCGACTGCGGGCCGGGACGCCCTGATGTCGCAGGGCGGAGACTGTCAGCAAGGTGTAGTCGCGGCAGCACCCTGCCACGCGGTCGATGGGCTCACGTGGCGTCGCCAGCGGTGTGCCGTTGCGCTTCTGGTCCGTGGCGAGCAACGGTTCGATCCAGCGGTGGTCCACCTCGGCGAGTCGGTCGCCAGTGAACTCGATCCCGCCGGCGCGGTAATGAATCAGCACGTTCTGCACCACAGCGGCGAGTTCGGCGATATCCGTCGGCAGGCCGTCGAGCAGTTCTGCGTAACGGCCGGGGTCGCTGTAGGTGGACTGGACGGCGTAGTCCTCGAGGGCGGTCATCGTGGTTTCCTTTCGACAGGCTGGGCGATGTGGACGGCCGGCTCGTGGGCGGCCAGGTCCTGGAAGTCGGCGAGGTAGATCTCGCGGACCGAGCCGGTGTTGCTCAGTCCGGACCTGCGAACCCAGTCCCCGACCAGGTCGTAGGCCAGCAGGATGTGCGGGTAGAAGCACTCGTCCTTGGTAATCGTGCAGAACGCCTCGGCGTGTGCGGGCTCGATCCTGATGACGATCGGTCCGGCCGGGTCGACCGAGCCGCTGAACGGCACGCACACCTCTACCGCGCCTTCGCTCTCCGGGGTGACGAACCCGTGGTAGATCACCCAGGACTCACCGGTGCGTTCGGCGCCCGCAGCTGCGAGATGGTCCCGGATCTCCCGGGTGCAGCCCATGATGACGCCCAACAGCGACGCCTGGTCGGCCTCCCGTCGAATGGCCGCGATCTTGGTCTCCGGCACGTCCCGGATCGTCACCGGACGCGGCCCGAACGTGTCCTCGCCGGATTGGGTGAGCCGGTCCCGCAGGTAGTCGACGGTCGCTTTGCGGGCAGCGTTGGTGGCCTCCTGGGCGGCCCACCAGTGGTTGAGCCGGGCCAACACCTCCTCGTCGGTGCCGGCCAGGGTCTCGGCGACAGTCGCCAGCGGCATGTCGAGTTGGCGCAGCACGCTGATCCGGTTGGCCCGCTCCAGCTGGCTGACGTCGTACAGGCGGTAGCCGCTCACCGGATCGACGGACGCGGGCGCCAGCAGGCCGGACAGGTCGTACAGGCGGAGCGCTTTGTGGGAGAGGCCGGAGCGGCGGCCGAACTCACTGATCGTCAGTTCGCCGCGTCCGGTGCGCTGGGACGGAGTCATGCGATCAGTGAACACCGTGCCCCAGGGGCAGAGTGAAGCCCGCGGTGAAGCGGGTTAGGCAGGCGAACGAGGTCCAACTGCTCGGGCGATCGGCCCATCTGGTAGGCGCGAGTCGCTGGTTTCGATGGTCACAAGGGACCGATGAACCCCGACACGCCGGGGAACAAGGGACCGACGAAGGGGCTAGTGGTGTGTCTGGCAAATAGCTTGGCACTGGCGGCGCCCAGGCGGGCACCTCGCAGCGTTGGAGAAGAAGCCACGATGGAAAAGCATCGAGGCTCCTTCTCCGCCTTGCGATGCACCCACCTGG
>JAWWPC010000014.1:0-4630 GCA_033851055.1 Kribbellaceae bacterium
CGCGGCAACTGCAGGAAGTTGTGCCGCGGCGGCGGCGAACTGGTCGCCCACTCCAGCGACCGGCCCCAGCCCCACGGGTCGTCGACCCCGACCAGCGGCGCCTTCCGCGACTTGTACACGTTGTAGAAGAACGGCAGCATCGAGAGACCGAGGATGAAGGCACCGACGCTGGACACCTCGTTCAGCGTGGTGAAGCCCTCGTTCGCCCCGTACGACGCGTAGCGGCGCGGCATACCCTCGACGCCCAGCCAGTGCTGCACCAGGAAAGTGGTGTGGAAGCCGATGAACAGCAACCAGAAATGCAGCTTGCCGAGCTTCTCGTCCAGCATCCGACCGGTCATCTTCGGCCACCAGAAGTAGAAGCCGGCGAACATCGCGAACACGACCGTGCCGAATACCACGTAGTGGAAGTGCGCCACTACGAAGTAGGAGTCGGACAGTTGGTAGTCCAGCGCCGGCGAGGCCAGGATGACCCCGGTGAGGCCGCCGAACAGGAACGTGGTGAGGAACCCGACCGACCACAGCATCGGGGTGTCAAAGGACAATGAGCCGCCCCACATGGTGCCGATCCAGTTGAAGAACTTCACCCCGGTGGGCACCGCGATCAGGAACGTCATGAACGAGAAGAACGGCAGGTTCACCGCGCCGGTGACGAACATGTGGTGCGCCCAGACCGCGACCGACAGGGCGCCGATCGTCAGGGTGGCCGCGATCAGGCTGATGTAGCCGAAAACCGGCTTACGGCTGAAGACCGGCAGGATCTCCGTCACGATGCCGAAGAACGGCAGCGCGATGATATAGACCTCCGGATGGCCGAAGAACCAGAACAGGTGTTGCCAGAGAATGGGCCCACCATTGGCGGCGTCGAAGACGTGAGCCCCCAAATGTCGATCCGCCTCCAGCATCAGCAGCGCGCCGGCCAGGATCGGGAAGGCGATCAGTACCAGGATCGACGTCACCAGGATGTTCCAGCAGAAGATCGGCATCCGGAACATCGTCATGCCGGGTGCTCGCATGGTGATGATGGTGGTGACGAAGTTGACCGCACCGAGGATGGTGCCCAGACCGGCCATCCACAGACCCATGATCCACAGGTCACCACCGACGCCCGGCGAGCGGACCGCGTTGGACAGCGGGGCGTAGGCGAACCAGCCGAAGTCAGCCGCGCCACCCGGGGTGAAGAAGCCGCTGATGGTGATCAGGCCGCCGAACAGGAACAACCAGAAGCTGAACATGTTGAGCCGCGGGAACGCCACGTCCGGGGCGCCGATCTGTACCGGCATGATCACATTCGCGAAGCCGACGAACAGCGGTGTCGCGAACAGCAGCAGCATGATCGTGCCGTGCATGGTGAACAGCTGGTTGTAGACCTCCTCGTTCACGATCTGCAGACCGGGCTGCGCCAGCTCAGCCCTCATCAGCAGCGCCATCACGCCGCCGATCAGGAAGAACCCGAACGAGGTCATCAGGTACAGGTGCCCGATGAGCTTGTGGTCGGTGGTGGTCATCCACTTGACCGCGATCTGGCCCTTACTGCGTGCCCTGGGCAGGGCTGTGACGGCCGGGATCGCGCCGGTGCGCTCGGCGATGTCGGTCATTTGCCGCCTTCCTGCTGGCCGGTGCCGGGAATGGTGGAAGCGTCCTGGCCACCGGTCGCGGCGCCGGTCTGGCCCATGGCTGCCAACTCCTTCAGATGCGCCTGGTACTCCTCAGGTGTGACCACCTTGACGGTGAACACCATCCTGCTGTGGTAGAGGCCGCAGAGCTCCGCGCACTTACCCGCGAAGGTCCCCGTCTTGGTCGGGGTGAGCTCGAACTTGTTGGTCCGGCCCGGGATGACGTCCAGCTTGAAATAGAAGGCCGGCACCCAGAACGAGTGGATGACGTCAGGCGAGTTCAGGTCGAAGTGCACCGACTGGCCCACCGGCAGCCACAGCGTGGCCGGGTTCTGCACGGTGCCGGTCTCCCAGACACCCTGGTTGCCGTCGACCGTGTCCTTGTAGTTGAAGGTCCACTGCCACTGCTGGCCGACCACGTTGATCGTGTGCGCCGGGTTGGCCGACATCGCGGTGATCCTGTTGCCGTGCTCGACCGTATAGAAGAACAGCACGCCGATGATCGCGAACGGGGCGAGCGTGTACAGGACCTCCAGCGGCAGGTTGTACCGCGTCTGCCGGGGGGCGTCCTGGTTGCGCCGGCGGTACCGCACGACGGCGTACAAGAGCAGGCCCCAGACCAGTACGCCGACGATCAGCGCGGCGATCCAGGCACCGATCCAAAGAGTCTCCATCGCCTGGGTCCGGTCGGAGGCGCCCACAGGCAGTCCGAGTCGTTTCCATTGAGCAGTGGTCTCCGCCGAGCAGCCGGTCAGCACCAACGTGCCGAGCACCACTGCCGCCGGTACCACCAGGCGTCGCTTCGCCGGACGTGCGGCGGCGCGGGTCTTCTTCAGACCTACTGCGCGCGCGGCCACTCCGGGCGTGCCGTTCGAACCCACGGGGCGTCTTTCCCTTCCCAGGTGAGACTGACGACAGAACACTACTGGACTGCTCTGGCCCATTTGCGAACAGGTAGCCAGTAGTCACGCCAGTAACCTGGTGGGTGTGATCAAGCGCGCGTATCTGGATGCCGCATCGTCTGAACCGTTGCATCCCGCGGCCCGGGAAGTCTTGCTGTCGGCAGTGGATTCCGGCTGGGCGGATCCGGCCCGGTTGCACCATGAAGGGCGGACCGCGCGACTGCTTTGGGACAACGCCCGCGAGGTGCTCGCAGACGGCGTCGGAGTCCGCCCTGACGAGCTCTATCTGACCCCTTCCGGAACCGCGGCGATCCACTCCGGCCTGGCCGCCATCGCGGCCGCCCGTCGACGCGTCGGCGAGGCCGTCGTCCACTCGGCGGTCGAGCACTCCGCCGTCCTGCACGCCGCGGCCGCCGCCGGTACGCCGGTTGAGGTGGGCGTCGACTCTTCCGGCCGGATCGACCTGACCGCCTTCGTGGAGGCTGTGACCGGACCCGGTGTTGCCTTGGCCGCGCTCCAGTCTGCGAATCACGAGGTCGGGACCAGGCAACCGCTGGCAGAAGCCGCCCAGGCTTGTCTGGCCGCGGGCGTCCCGCTGATTGTCGATGCGGCCGCCTCGGTCGGGCACGACGTCGTACCGGCTGGGTGGTCGGCGTTGACGGCGAGCGCACACAAGTGGGGCGGACCCGCAGGTGTCGGGTTGCTCGCCGTACGGAAGGCGACCCGTTTGGCGCCGGCCTGGCCGGTCGAGGAGCGGGAGGACGGCCTCTCCCCCGGTCATCCGGATATCCCGGCCGTGCTGGCTGCTGCGGCCGCGCTGCAGGCCAGGATGAAAGAGGCCGAAGAGCTGGACCAGCAGCACCGCGCGTGGATCGACGAACTCCGCCGCCGGGCCATGGCCGACCTAACCGACGTCGACGTAGTCGGCGACCCCGAGGACCGGCTGCCGCACGTCCTCACCTTCTCTTGCCTGTACGTCGACGGCGAGGCGCTGGTCACGGCCCTGGATGCCGAGGGATTCGCCGTCTCCAGTGGTTCAGCCTGTACGGCGAGCACGCTGCGACCGTCGCACGTGCTGGCGGCGATGGGAGTCCTCACGCACGGCAACGTGCGGGTTTCCCTCAGCCGGACCACTACCTATGACGAAGTTGACCGCTTCGCGACGCTATTGCCCGGCCTGGTCCGGCGGATCCGGGCAGAGGTGGGGATGTGAGTCTCCAGCTCGACTGTCGCGGCATGCTCTGCCCACTGCCGGTGATCAAGCTCGCCCAGCTGATCCCCGACGTACCGGTCGGCGACACGATCACGGTCCTCGCCGACGACCCCGCAGCCGCCACTGACATCCCGGCCTGGTGCCGGATGCGCTCGCAAGAACTCGTCTCCGCCCTCGACCACCGGTACGTCGTCCGCCGGCTGGGCTGATCGGATCGCCCGGACGGCGCGGCACGCGACAGACTGCCGCCGTGACCGACTTCTCCTACAAACCGATGCTGACCGGCGACCTCGGCCAGGGAGTCCTCCGCGACGCTCTTCGCTGGGACGGCGAGTGGGTCGACTCCATCGTCATGTCCGTCCTCGCCCAGGACTGGCGAACCGGCTGAAGGGTTAAGTTCTGAGGGTGACTGAGCTCGCCGACCGCATCACTGTGCTGACCGGGGCCGGGATCTCGACCGGGTCCGGCATCCCGGACTTCCGCGGACCACAGGGCGTGTGGACCAAGAATCCGGCGGCAGAGGCGATGTTCGACATCGACAGTTATCTGTCCGATCCCGACATCAGGGTCCTGGCCTGGCGGCAGCGCCTGCACAACCCGGCGTGGACCGCTGAGCCGAATGCCGGCCACCTTGCGCTGGTGGAGCTGGAACACCAGGGCAGGCTCCGCGGGCTCGTCACCCAGAACGTCGACGGACTACACCAGAGGGCCGGCTCCGCGCTTGCGCTGGTGCACGAGATCCACGGCACCATCTGGTTCGTCGACTGCCTGAACTGCGGCCGGCAGATCCCGATGGCAGACGTAATCCCCCGGCTCGAAGCCGGCGAGAACGATCCGGCCTGCCTCGACTGCGGCGGGATCCTGAAGTCCGCGACCATCTCCTTCGGCCAGTCCCTCGA
>JAWWPC010000017.1:0-31370 GCA_033851055.1 Kribbellaceae bacterium
TGAGGTCGCTCGGATCACCACTGCGCTACTTGCGGAGATGCCCGAGCGCCGGGTGCCCCCGCAGACCGTGCCGCCGCTACGCCGCCCAGAGGTCCGCGCCCGGCTCGGCCTGGACTGACGCGATCCCGATGACGGTCCCGGACAAGCCCCGACGACAATCCCCGACGGCGGTCCCGAAGCAATGGTCGCGGCGGTCCCAGGCGACGGTCGTGGACCACGATCTCGGGCGACGGCCCCCGACAGCGGTACCGGACAACGATCCCTGGCGACGATCCCTGGCGACGGTCGTGGACGGCGGTCCTGTGCGTCGAGCGGCGGGTTGGTGTTGGCGGGTAGGTTGCGTGCGAAGACCCCTTGTCACACAGGAGGACAGCGATGCGCTTCGCGATCAAGACCAGGCCTGAGCACACGACGTGGCAGCGGTTGCGCGACGTCTGGGTCGCGGCCGATGAGTTCGAGATCTTCGAATCGGCGTGGAACTGGGACCACTTCTACCCGCTGAGTGGTGACATGGCCGGCCCCAACTTCGAAGGCTGGAGCATGCTCGCGGCAATGGCGCAGGCGACCAGCCGGATCCGGCTCGGCTGCCAGGTCACCGGCATGATCTACCGGCATCCCGCCGTACTGGCCAACATGGCGGCCACGGTGGACGTCATCTCCGACGGCCGGCTGGAACTCGGCGTCGGTGCGGGCTGGAACCAGATGGAGTGCGACGCGTATGGCATCGAACTGCCGCCGCTGAAGGAGCGCTTCGACCGGTTCGACGAGGGCGTCCAAGCAATCATTGGACTGCTCAGTGACCCGGTGACGAACTTCGACGGCAAGTACGTCAAGCTCACCGACGCCCTCTGTGAGCCGAAGCCTCTGCAGCGTCCGCACCCGCCCATCACCATCGGCGGCAAGGGCCCGAAGCGTACCCTGCGAGCCGCGGCCCGTTGGGCCCAGCAGTGGAACGTCATCGTGTCCGACGCGGACGAGTGGCGCCCGCTGAAGGACATCCTGGTCGGGCACTGTGAGGACCTCGGCCGCGATCCGAGCGAGATCACCTGCTCGGTCAACGTCCGGATCGACCCGGACCAGCCGCTGGACAACGCCGTCGCCCAGGCCGCGGCGTACGGGGAGGCCGGTGTCGACCTCGTCATCATGAACCTTCCCCTCGACGCCTCTCCCTCCGCGGTCGAGCCCCTCGCCAAGGCCTTGGCCTCCATCGCCTGATCCGCGGGGTTGTCCGTAGGGGCGGATAGCGTGGTGCCGTGGATCGGGAGGAGTATGTCGAGGCCGTGCTGACGACGGTCGAGTCCATACCCGTCGGCCGTGTAGCGACGTACGGGGACATCGCGGTGTACGTCGGTCAGGGCGGCCCGCGGCAGGTGGGTGCGATCATGCGCGAGTACGGCGGCGGCGTGCCCTGGTGGCGGGTGATCCGGGCCAGCGGCGTACCGGCGGACGAGGTCGGCGACGAGCAGATTCAGCGGCTGCGCGGCGAAGGTGTCCGTGTCACCGATGGCAAGGTCAACCTCCGCACCGTCCGCTGGGATCCGGCAAGCCGCGTGCCGGAAAACCAAGAGCCGGAAAACCAGGAGACCGACGGCCGCGAGTCCTGACAAACTGCGCAGCATGACCGTCACCACGCCGAGGCGGACGTGGTCCGTAGCGCCTGGATCGGTCGACAGCGCCGAGGCGCAGGCGTTGTTACGCGACTACCTCATCGACGTCGCCGACCGGTACCACCTGCTCTACCTCGGCAGGCGAAGTACAGCCGAGGAGATCGAGACCGGTCTGGCTGTTCCCTTGTGACCACGCGGAGGCCGTCACGTGTGAGCGCCCGGAGGCCTCAGGCGAATGGCGTAACCACCGCAGGGCGGACGTCGCCGATCGACGTACGGGATCTGGCGTCCTGGTTCCGACGTACGCACCCTGGCGACTCCCCGCTTGGACTGGTCGAGCACAGGCTGACTTACCGCTTCGACTCGCCGTGTGGGCTCGACATGCCGCCTCGAGTACCTGGTTCGATGCCCGACGTTCGGCGTGTCGAAGAGTATGTGGAGTGTCGGCGGCTTGTCGGAGTGGCAAGTGGGACAACCGAACTCCGGCAACGCACCGCCGTAGTGCGAGAACGCACCGCCGTACTGCGCGAACCGAGCCGGGGGCATTTCTACCCGGCGTGTGCGGCCGTTCGGGCATTGGCTGATCCGGGCTCGCGAGCAACCGCCGTGACCAGCGACTCACCTTGATTCGCTGAAGGGACGAGGCAGTTGCCCTGGTCACAAGGGACCGATGATCGGCAACACGCCGGGGAACAAGGGACCGATGATCGGACGGTGGGAGGGGTGGGCGGCAAGTCTGTGCGGGACTGTCGGCGGGGGATGGTGGGATGTGCGGGTGGTTAATCGAGGAGGAACCCGGTACCGGTTGGTCCGACCGGAGCAGCGGGGGGCGCGGCGTTCGGCGGCCGCCCAGGCGCCGGTGCTGGATGCCGAACAGCAGGCTGTCGTCGATCACCCGGGCGGCCCCCTGCTGGTGCTGGCCGGACCGGGCACGGGCAAGACGACCACTCTGGTCGAGGCTGTCGTCGACCGGGTCGCGAACCGGGGGCTGAGTCCGGACGAGGTGCTCGTCCTCACGTTCGGGCGGAAGGCCGCCACCGAGTTGCGGGACCGGATCACCGCGCGCCTCGGGCGGACCACGCGAGCGATGCCTTCGATGACGTTCCACTCGTTCTGCTATGCGTTGCTGCGCCGGTTCACGCCGGCCGACGCGTTCGACGTACCGCTGCGGTTGCCGTCCGGGCCTGAGCAGTCGGTGCGGTTGAGCGAGGCGCTGGGGGGCAGCCGCGAGGTTGGCGTGGTGCATTGGCCGAGCAGCCTGCACCCGGCCTTGAAGACCCGCGGCTTCACCGACGAGGTGCAGGCCGTGATCGGCAAGGCCCGGCAACTCGGGCTTGACCCCGAGGATCTGTCCGCGCTCGGCCACTCGGCGAGCCGGCCCGAGTGGGTGGCGGTCGGCGACTTCTTCGAGGAATACCTACAGGTCCTCGATCACGAGCAGGTGCTGGACTACTCCGAACTGATCCACCGCGCGGTGATCCTGGCCCAGCAGCCCGAGGTCCAGGCCAAGCTGCGCCAGGAGTTCAAGGTCGTTTTCGTCGACGAGTACCAGGACACCGATCCCGGCCAGGCCAAGTTGCTGCAGGCAATCGCCGGCGACGGTCGCGACCTGGTCGTGGTGGGCGATCCGGACCAGTCGATCTACACCTTCCGCGGTGCCGACGTCCGCGGCCTGATGCGCTTCACCGACGAGTTCCGTACGGCGACCGGCGACCACGCCGCGCAGATCGCGCTGGCCACCACCCGCAGATTCGGTACGACGCTGCAGCGGGTCTCGCGCAATGTGGTGAGCCGCCTGGGCGTGCCCGGGACGCTTGACCGGGATACGTTCGAGCGGTTCCGCAATCCTGACGCAAGCAGTTGCGTGTTCGGCCCGGGCAAGGTCGAGGCCAACCTGTACTCGACCAGTGGCGCCGAGCTGGAGCACATCGCCGACCTGCTGCGCCGAGCGCATGTGCAGGATGGCGTCGGCTGGCACGAGATGGCCGTGCTGGTGCGGTCGGGCCGCCACTCGATCCCGCCGTTGCGCCGGGCCCTGGCGGCTGCGGGTATCCCGGTGGACGTGGCCGGCGATGAGCTGCCGCTGTCCCGGGAGCCCGCCGTACGGCCGATGTTGCTCGCGCTGCGGGCGGTGGCGGATCCAGCCACGCTGACTGTCGACGTCGTACGGGCGTTGGCGTTGTCTCCGTTGGGCGCGATGGATGCCGGGCAGTTGCGGCGGCTTGCGCGGGTGTTGCGGCGCCGGGATCGGGAGGCGGCCGGTGGGCAGCGGTTGCCACGGCCGTCGGACGACCTGTTGCGCGAGGCGCTGGCTGACCCCTTGTCGCTGGACGAGCAGGCTTCCCCGGCCGAGGCGAGGTTCGCGGTACTCGGTGAGAGGTTGCTGAAGGCAAGGAATATCGTGACGGCCGGCGCCGCGCCGGATGAGGTGATGTGGTCGCTGTGGTCGGAATCGCCGTGGTTGCGCCGGCTGCGGGCCCAGTCGACGAGCGGCGGCGAGACGGCTCGGGCGGCCAACCGTGATCTGGACTCGCTGTGTGCGTTGTTCGATGCGGCCGGGCGGGCGGAGGAACAGGTCGGCTTCAAGGGGGTGACGGCCTTCCTCAGCGAGCTGGAGTCGCTGGAAATCGCGGGCGACAACCGGTTCGACTCGACGTACCGGGAGGCCGGCGTTCAGCTCATGACCGCGCACCGGTCCAAGGGCCTGCAATGGCGGCTGGTCGTCGTTGCCGCAGTGCAGGAAGGGCAATGGCCGAACCTGCGCCGCCGCGGTTCGTTGCTCGAGCCCGACCGGCTGGGGCCGGAGGGTCTGGTGGAGCCGCTGTCCGCCGGGGCCTTGCTGGCCGAGGAGAGACGGCTGTTCTATGTGGCGATCACGCGCGCCCGGGAGCGGTTGATCGTCACCGCGGTGCAGGCGCCCGAGGCGGATGGGGACCAGCCGTCGCGACTGCTGGCCGAGCTGGACATCCCGCTCAAGCTGGTGCCTGGGCGGCCGCGCAGGCCATTGTCCTTGTCCGGTCTGGTGGCCGATCTGCGCTGCGTGCTGGCAGACCCGGCGTCCTCGCCCGCGCTGCGACGGGTTGCCGCTGATCGATTGGCGCAGTTGGCGGACGCTGTCGACGATCGGGAGTACCCGCTGGTCCCGGCCGCCGATCCGCAACGCTGGTGGGGTGTGCGGGAGCGGACCAGATCGGAGCGACCCGTGGCGGATCCGGACCTGCCAGTGCCGCTGTCCGGGAGCGCCCTGACCACGATTGTGGACTGTCCGCTGCACTGGTTCTTGCAACGTCGCGCCGGCGGCGAAGTCCCCAGTACGTCGGCCATCGGGTTCGGCATGGTGCTGCACACATTGGCAGACGCGGTCGCCACCGGGACGCTACCGCCCGACGCGGATGAGTTGAACGGCTGGCTCGACAAGGTGTGGACCCAGTTGGACTTCGAGTCCGCCTGGATCTCCGACCGGGAGCGAGGCGAGGCGGAGCTTGCGCTGCGCAGATTCGTCGCCTGGCACAAGGCAAGGCCGGACCGGACGCTGCTCGGCACCGAGGTGGCGTTCGACGTGCTGCTGCCGGACACGGACAAACCCGGGGTATCCGTGAGGGGGCGGATGGACCGGATCGAGCAGGACAGCGATGGCGCGATCCGAGTGGTCGACCTGAAGACAGGCCGGACGATCCCGACCAAGCCCGCACTGGCCAGGCATGTGCAGCTTGCGATCTATCAGCGAGCGATCACGTCCGGCCAGATGAAGGAGCTGGGCGACGAGCCGCACAGCGGCGGGGCCGAGCTGGTTCAGTTGCGGCACGATGACAGCGGCCTGCCGAAGGTACAGGGCCAGGCCCCGCTGGAGACCGACGACGAGGGCCGCAGCTGGCTGGACGAGGCAGTTGACGACGCGGAGGCGATGGTGCGGTCCGAGGAATTCGTTGCCAAGCGCAACGACGGCTGTACCCGCTGCGAGGTCCGCGGGCTCTGCCCGATCCAGCCCGAGGGACGGGAGATCGTCTGATGCGTGTCACCTTGTCGACCCCGGCGGATCTCCGCGACCTGCTCGGCATCCCCTTCAGCGACCAGCAGCTCGAGGCCATCACGGCGCCATTGGCCCCTGGCGTGATCGTGGCCGGCGCCGGCTCCGGCAAGACCACCGCGATGGCCGCGCGGGTGGTCTGGCTGATCTGCACCGGCCAGGTTCGGCCCGAAGAAGTGCTCGGCCTGACCTTCACCAAGAAGGCGGCCAACGAGCTGGACGTCCGCATCCGGGAGGACCTCACCAAGGCCGGCGTCCTAGGAACCCACCCCCTTCCTCCTGACGTACTCCCCGGCATAACCGCCCACCTCCGAGGCAACCTCAACCAGGCACAGGGAAGAGACAACCTCAACCAGGCACAGGGAGTTCATCGGTCCCTTCTGACCACGCAATCCACGGAAACCAACCCAACAGCCGGCACGCGTGGTCAGAAGGGACCGATGAACATGCAGTCGGTAACCCCAACCACAGAAGAGCCAGGCGAACCAGTCGTCTCCACGTACCACGCCTTCGCCGGCGCCTTGATCGCTGAGCATGGACTCCGGCTTGGACTTGAGCCCGACGTGCGCGTGCTGGCGGACGCCACCCGGTTCCAGCTTGCGGGCCGTGTCGTACGGCGGTCGCACGGGCCGATCCGGTTCGCCTCACACCATGTGCCGACCCTGGTGAACAGCCTGCTGTCGTTGGATGGGGAGTTGGCGGACCACCTGATCCGGCCGGACGACGTACGGCTGCACGACGAGGCGGTGCGTGCCGAGGTCGCCGCTGCGCGGAAGCAGACGGTCGAGGTGAAGAAGCTCGGCGAGACCGCGTTGAAGCGGGGCGAGATCCTGCAACTGGTCGAGGAATACCAGGCCTACAAGGGCGACCGGGGCGTGGTGGACTTCGCGGACCAGATGGCGCTCGGCGCGCGGTTGGCGGAGGAGTGCCCGGAGGTCGCGACGACTGAGCGGGCCCGGTTCAAGGTCGTCCTGCTGGACGAGTACCAGGACACCTCGGTCTCGCAGCGAAGGATGCTCACCGCACTGTTCGCAGGTCCCAGCGTCGAGCAGGGCCGCGGTCATCCGGTGACGGCCGTGGGCGACCCGTGCCAGGCGATCTATGGCTGGCGTGGCGCTTCAGTGGCGAACCTGGACGAGTTCCCATCGCACTTCCCGGCGGCGGACGGCTCGCCGGCGCGGCGGTATGTGCTCAGTGTGAACCGGCGGTGTGGCAGCACGATCCTGGCCGCGGCCAACCAGCACGCGGCCGAGCTCTATGAACGGCACCCCGGCGTGATCCCGCTGGAGGCCCCGCCGAATGCACCGGAGGGTGCGATCACGGTGGGGTTGTTCGAGACCCGATCGAAGGAGATCGAGTGGGTCGCGGACGCGGTCGTCGCCGCGCACCGGGGTCCGAATCGCCGGTGGAAGGACATCGGCATCCTGATGCGCACCAACGTCGACCTGAGCGCCGTGCACGAGGCACTGATCGCGCGCCGGGTGCCGGTCGAGGTCGTGGGCCTCGGCGGTCTGCTCGCACTGCCCGAGGTGGTCGACGTGGTGGCCACTTTGCAGGCGGTGAACGACCTGACGGCCAATGCGGCGATGCTGCGGATCCTGACAGGGCCGCGGTACCGGATCGGTCACCGTGACCTCGCCCTGCTGGCGAACCGGGCCCGCCGGCTGGCCGACGCGGGCGATCGTCCGGCGGCCGACGACCTGGTCGCGGCGCTCGATGCAGCCGTCGCGGGGATGGACTCGACCGAGGTGATCTCGCTCGCCGAGGCGGTGGACGATCCGGGCCAGGAGACCTGGGGGTACTCGCCCGAAGCCTTGGTCCGGTTCAAGGAGATGTCGATCGAGCTGCGGGATCTGCGTGCCCACGCGGGGGAGCCATTGCTCGACCTGGTCCGCCGGGTGATCAGCACCATCGGTCTCGACGTCGAACTGACCGCGACCCCTGAGCACGTCGACGCCGGTCGGCGGGACCATCTGGCCGCGTTCCTCGATGCCGTGGGCAACTTCGTGTCGACCGAGTCGGACGGCTCACTGGACGGCTTGCTGGCCTACCTGGCCGCGGAGGAGGAGTACGCGGCCGGCCTCGACCTCGCCGTACCGAGCGAAGCCGACTCGGTGAAGCTGCTCACCACGCACCGGTCGAAGGGCCTGGAGTGGCCGGTCGTGTTCGTGCCGACGCTGGTCAGCAAGGTGTTCCCGAGCGACCGCGGCCGGGACAAGTGGACCACCAACGCCAAGGTGCTGCCCTGGCCGTTGCGCGGCGACGCCGACACCCTGCCCGACATCCACGACCTCTCGAACGCCGGGCTGAAGGCCTTCGCCGACGAGTGCAAGGAGGTCAACTCGCTGGAGGAACGCCGGCTCGGGTACGTCGCCTTCACCCGGGCGAAGGAGATTCTCGTTGCCACCGGCCACTGGTGGGGCCCGACGCAGAAGCGCCCGCGCGGCCCGTCCTCGTACCTGGAGATGCTGAAGCAGCATGCCGGCGACCGGGTGATCGACTGGGCCCCGCAACCCGAGCTGGACGCGGAGAACCCGGAGCTAGCTGAGCAGACCCAGGCCCCCTGGCCCGTCCCGTACCACGCGGACTCGCACCAGCGCCGGCTGGATGCTGTGGCCTTGGTTGAGCAGTCCCGCTCAGAAGGCCCGTCCGCCGAAGCTGAAGAGGACCTGCTGCTGGATGAGCAGGCCACCGTGGCGCGATGGGACTCAGAGATCGAGCGACTGCTGTCGGAGGCGCGGGACAGCCGCAGCCGCAAGGCGTACGACGTCGAGTTGCCGACGGCGCTGTCCGCCACGCAGGTGATGCGGCTGGCGAAGGATCCGAACGGGCTGGCTGCGGACCTGGCCCGGCCGATGCCGCGGAAACCCAACCGGGCGGCGCGGTTCGGCACCCGCTTCCATGCCTGGGTGGAGAGCTACTTCGGTCAGCAGTTCCTGCTGGATCCCGACGATCTGCCCGGTGCCGCGGATGAGGGCATCGTCGACGACACCGATCTGATCGAGCTGATGGATGCGTTCCGGGACGGCCCGTACGGAGAGCGCACGCCGTACGAGATCGAGGCGCCGTTCGCACTGGCGATCGGCGGCCGGGTGGTGCGCGGCCGGATCGACGCGGTCTACCAGGTGATCCGGCCGGACGGGTCCCGCGGCTACGACGTGATCGACTGGAAGACCAGCCGGAACGAGACGGCCGATCCGCTGCAGTTGGCGATCTACCGGGTCGCCTGGGCCGAGCTGGTCGGGATCCCGGTGGAGCAGGTGGATGCGGCGTTCTATTACGTGCGCACCGGTGATGTGATCCGCCACAACAACCTGCCGGGCCGCACCGAACTGATCACCCTGCTGAACGGCTGACTATCAGCGAACCAGCTTGGCAGGAACGACCCGAACGGGATAAGGCAGCTTCGCTTCGAACACCTCGTCACCTTGAACGACAGCCTGCCCCACATACCGCCCGGCAGACAGCTCCAGCACGGTGAGCTCCTCCCGCTCCGGGTCAAAGATCTGAGTCTCAACGGACGAAGTCAGCAGGAACGATCCGGACGGGGTAAGGCAGCTTCGCCTCGAACACCTCGTCGCCGCCCCTGACGACGGCTTGCCAGACGTACCGACCGGCAGACAGCTCGAGCACGGTCAGCTCTTGCCGCGCCGGGTCGAAGATCCAGTACGACATCACGCCGGCTTCTTCGTACAGGGCGCGCTTCAGCAGCAGGTCCTTTGACCTTGTGGGAGGCGAGAGGATCTCAACGGCCAGCAGAAGCGGCCGCTCGATGGCCCTCGGCCCGACATCCTCGCGTCGGCAGACGAGGACATCGGGTTGCAGCGAGCGCTGGCTCGTCGGCCGGAAGTCCAGCGGTGCAACGAAGACCTCGAGATCCTCCGGGCAGCCTGCCGCCAGTGCCATAGCGAATTTGAGCGTTGCGCGTTGGTGCAGCGGGGTTGGCGATGGCGTCACCAGCAGGATCCCGTCGACCAATTCGTATTGCATCCCGTCGTCGGGAAGGGCGTCGAGGTCCGCGAGGGTGAACTCGCCCGGCTCCAGTGTCTGCACGTACTCCATCCTGCCTCCTCGTCGGTCGCCCGACCAGCATGCTGGAATTCGCCGGTCCGCCGCGGAAGTTGTCCACACCCCAACAAACACGACGAATGTGCCGTCCACCGAGTCGTGGCGCCGTCCGTCATTGGGCACTGCGGTGAGATCCGCGAGTGCGGACCCCGCCCGCACCTCCGTCGCACGCCACGACGGTGACCTTGTGCACAGCTCAGCCATTCCGCCCGTCCGGCCATGACTGAGCCGTGCACAAGGCGGGGATGCACGCCGACTTCGTGCACCAGCCAGTCATTCCGACGCCGCCTTGATGACCACGCCGTGCACAAAGGTCGGGACGCCGGCCCCGCACACGCCGGGTGGCGCTGGTGGCCCTGCTGCACGCGCTGAACGTCGTACCGAAGGTGGTCACCGACGCCGTCGACAAGGCTGCGTTGAAACGGCGGGCCAAGGAGATCTCCGAGACCGAATGGGCCGCGGAGGCGGTCCGGCAGGCTGTGCAGGCGATGCAGGCGGCGATGACCGCGGCGATCGTATCCGGCGCGACCGCGGGCGGTGCGGCCGGCGGCTCTTGACCGGATCGGCTACTCGGCCTGGCAGTTCGTCTTGCAGAGCTTGTCCATCAGGGTGAGGTGGGCGCCGGGCTCATCGGTGTCCACCTCGGCGGACAGCTCGACCTGCCAGTCGCCGAAGGTGGACTGTGCGCTCGTCTTGCCGGCCTGCTGACCGAACCAGCTGACAATCTGTGCCCGCTCGTTCACGTGCGCCAGCTCCAACGCCTGCGGCAAGTTTTTGGCGATCGCCGCGGTGGCTGTGTCGACCGGACCCTGGGAATGCAGCGACACGACCGGCGGGCGCTTGTGCTCCCCGGTGAGCACCCAGACCGCCACCCGGCCCGACGTGCAGGTCGCGTACGTCGAGTCCCTGCCGCACTTGTACCCCGCGCTGGTCAGGCCGGCCACCACTTGGGTGGCATTGATCGCCGCCAACTTGTCGGAGGCCGCGGTCGAACCGGTGCTCGGGACAGTGGTCGAACCGGTGCTCGAGCTGGTCGTGGCGCTGGCCGCACCGGCTTCGGGGGAGGGCTTGTCGCCGGAGCAAGCCGTCGTACCGGCGAGCAGCATGCTCACCAGTACAACGGCCAACCGCTTCAGACCGGCACCTCGATCGCCGCGTCCAGGGCGATCGTGATCATCTCCGAGAAGGTCGTCTGACGCTCCTCGGCGGTGGTCTCCTCCTTGGTGATCAGGTGGTCCGACACCGTCATGATGCCGAGCGCGCGCCGGCCGAACTTCGCCGCCAGCGTGTAGAGCGCGGAGGCTTCCATCTCGATCCCCAGTACGCCGTACTCGGCCGTGCGGGAGACCAGGTCCGCACGGTCGTTGTAGAAGAGGTCGCCCGAGAACACCTGGCCGACGTGCACGTTCAGCCCCACCGCCTCGGCGCTGTCGACCGCCGCGCGCAGCAGTTGGTAGTCCGCGGTCGGTGCGTAGTCGATGCCGTGGAAACGCAGCCGGTTCATCTGCGAGTCGGTGCTGGCCGACATCGCGATGATCACGTCGCGGACCTTGACCTTCTCGGTCAGCGCGCCGCAGGTGCCGACTCTGATCAGAGTCTGTACGTCGTACTCAGCGAACAGTTCGTTCGCGTAGATCGCCGCGGACGCCTGGCCCATGCCGGAGCCCTGCACGGAGATCTGCTCACCCTTATAGGTGCCGGTGAACCCGAACATGTTGCGGATCTCGGTGTAGCAAGTGACGTCGGACAGATAGGTTTCGGCGATCCACTTGGCGCGCAGCGGGTCGCCCGGGAACAGCACGCGCGGAGCGATCTGTCCCTTCTCGGCGGCGATGTGAATACTCATGCCGGGATGCTCTCACGCCCGGTGGCGACTGGCCTGTGCCACTTCCCGAGATACGTTGAATCCGTGCCTTACTCGATTGCCCCTGGTTCCCTCGCCCTGTCCCGCTCGGTCCTGGATCGTGCAGCCGATCGCCGCCGTGACGACGAATGGCTCGAAAAGGCGTGGGCGGCGCCGGACACGCAGGTGGCGCTGGTCGCGGGGGACAAGCTTGCGGTGACGCCGGATCGGACGGCGCTGAGGCTGGTCTCGCCGGCTGCGGCAGGCGACGGTTTGCGGATCTTCCTCGGCATCGACCGGGAGGCGGGTGCCGGGCGGTCTGCCGACGGCCGAGCTGTCTTCGCGATGCTGCTTCCGGACGAGCCGGACGAAGGCTTCGCCTCGTTGCGGGAGATCGGCACGGTGCTGGACGATCGCGACGCCGGCATCGCGGTGAACGTGGTCGGCCTTGCCAACTGGCACGCGGTCCACACCCACTGTGCGAACTGCGGCGCCCACACCGAGGTCGTCGACGCCGGTCACGTACGACGCTGCCCGGTCTGCGGCGCCAGTCATTTCCCGCGCAGCGATCCCGCAATCATCGTGCTCGTCACCGATGAGGAGGACCGGGCGCTGCTCGGCCGCGGTGACAACTGGCCCACGGGCCGCTACTCCACCCTCGCCGGATTCGTGGAACCAGGTGAGTCTCTGGAGGCCGCCGTACGGCGTGAGGTCCTGGAGGAGTCGGGGGTCGTGATCGGCCAGGACGTCCAGTACGCCGGAAGTCAGCCGTGGCCGATGCCCTCCAGCCTGATGCTCGGCTTCTACGCCAAGGCGATCGGGTTCGAGATCGACGTGGACGCGGACGAGATCGTCGACGCGCGCTGGTTCAGCCGGGACGACCTGCGCCGGCTCATCGAGTCCGGAGACGTGGCACTGCCGGGCAACGTCTCCATCTCCCGGCGCCTGATCGAGGGCTGGTACGGGGAGGAACTACCCGGCAGTTGGTAGGAGTGCTCCTGTCGCCGGCACTGAAGAGAGCCGGCGACAAGCGCACGCTACGCCGCGTCCGCGATCTTCTCGACGACCTGCGCGAGGCTGGGATTCGTCATCGCGGTGCCGTCGGAGAAGACAAGTGTCGGCACCGTCTGATTGCCGTTGTTGACCTGCTCGACGATGTTGGCGGCCTCCGGGACCTGCTCGATGTCGACCTCTTCGAACTCGATGCCGGCGCGCTTCAACTGGCCCTTCAGCCGGTGGCAGTAACCGCACCAAGGGGTCGAGTACATCGTGAATGCCGCCATCGTGGCTCGCTCCGTCTCTGAACTTCCGGCGGTCGGCGGGGACTGTCCGTCGGCCGGTCTACTGTGGCTGTCGTCTGGCTCTCGTAATGTCCGAACCCCTCCGCTGGTGGTGCTGTTCCCGCATGTCTCAGTCCGTGACCGATATCACACAGGCCGCTGCCGGCGGGTCCGCCGACGCCCTGCTCGAGGCGCTCGACCCCGAGCAGCGATCCGTGGCGACCGCGCTGAGCGGCCCGGTCGTGGTGATGGCGGGCGCGGGCACCGGCAAGACCCGGGCGATCACCCACCGTATCGCCTACGGCGTCCGCACCGGCACCTTCGACCCGGCCCGGGTGCTCGCTGTGACGTTCACCCAGCGCGCCGCGGGGGAGATGCGCGGACGGCTCGCCCTGCTCGGCGCGAACGGTGTCCAGGCCCGCACCTTCCACTCGGCGGCGCTGCGCCAGGCCAGGTGGTTCTGGCCGAAGGTCTACGGCTCGGAGTTACCGCCGATCGCGGACCGCAAGTTCCCGTTGCTGACCGAGGCGGCCGGTCGCTGCCGGATCCGGGTGGACACCCCTGCGCTGCGCGACCTGGCCGGTGAGGTCGAGTGGGCCAAGGTGAGCAACGTCCGCCCCGACGATTACGCCCGAGTGGCGCCCGCCTCGGCTCGTTCGCTGGCCGCCTTCGACCCAGCCACCATCGCCCGGGTCTTCGCGGCGTACGAGGACGTGAAGCACGAGCGTGGCCGGATCGACCTCGAGGACGTGCTCCTCTGCGCGGTGGCGTTGCTCGCCGAGGACGAGCGGGTGGCCGCCGAGATCCGCCGGCAGTACCGCACCTTCGTGGTCGACGAGTACCAGGACGTCAGCCCGCTGCAGCAGAGCCTGCTCGACCTGTGGCTCGGTGGCCGGCAGGACGTCTGCGTGGTCGGCGACCCCGCGCAGACCATTTACTCCTGGGCCGGCGCCGATCCGGCGAACCTGGTCCGCTTCGCCAGTCGGCACCCGGAGGCCACCGTGGTCGAGCTGATCCGGGACTACCGCTCGACCCCGCAGATCGTGGATGTGGCCAACAAGGTTCTCGACGCTGCCGGACCGGCGGGTCTGCCCGGCCGGGTCACTCTGCGGTCACAGCGCGAGGCCGGTCCCGCCCCGACCTTCCGGGAGTACTCCGACGAGGTGGCCGAGGCCGACGCCGCCGCCAAGGCGATCTCCCGCCTCAACGACGCCGGTACGCCGCTGCGCGAGATCGCCGTGCTGTTCCGGATCAATGCCCAGTCGGAGAACTTCGAGCAGGCTCTGGCCGAGCGGAGGATCCCGACCGTGCTGAAGGGCGCCGAGCGGTTCTTCGAGCGGGCCGAGATCCGCCAGGCCGCCGTCCTGCTGCGCGGCCAGGCGAAGGCGGGCGACACGGGCGGGGAGAACCTGCTCGACACCGTCCGCGGCGTACTGGCGGGTGCCGGGTGGACGCCCGAGCCGCCAACGGGCACCGGCGCGGTCCGGGATCGATGGGAGTCGCTCAGCGCCCTCGTGACGATGGCCTCGGACTTCGCCGCGGCGAACCCGGAGGCGGGGATCGCCGACCTGATGGCGGAGCTCGACCGGCGGGCCGCGATCCAGCACGCGCCGGTCGCCGAGGGTGTCACGCTGGCCACGCTGCACGCGGCGAAGGGCCTGGAGTGGGGCTGCGTCTTCATCGTCGGCGCCCACGAGGGCACGCTGCCGATCAGCTACGCCCAGACACCGGCCCAGATGGAGGAGGAGCGCCGGCTGTTCTACGTCGGGGTGACCCGCGCCAAGGACCGGCTGTCGGTGAGTTGGTCGACCTCACGTTCGCCGGGCGGTCGCGGTCAGCGCGGGCCGTCCCGGTTCCTCGACCCGATCGGCGTCCGGACTTCCCGCCCCGCGGCCGCGGCCGCCGTCGCCGAGCCGCGGGAGCGGTTCTCCCGGAGCGACCGGCAGCCGGTGCAGAAGTGCCGGGTCTGCGGCCGAGGACTGCTCGCGGCCGCCGCCCGCAAGCTCGGCCGCTGCGAGGACTGCCCGTCGTCGATAGACCAGAGCTTGTACGACGAGCTTTTCGCCTGGCGGGCCGACCGGGCCAAGACGGAGAAGATGCCGGCCTTCGTGGTCTTCACCGACGCCACCCTGATCGCCATCGCCGAGACTCGCCCGACCGACGAGCGCTCGCTGCTGCGGATCGCGGGGATCGGCCGGGTCAAGCTCGACAAGTACGGCGACGACGTGATCCGGATCTGCCGCCGCTGAGCCTGATTTGCCCTGTGGGGCAGGACGATCGGGCAGATCGATCTGGTCGCCGCCGGGACCGATAGGTGACCGAGGCAACGATCGCCGAGCGTGCCCGGACGGGTGCGCGCGGGCAGCTTCCCGGCCGTCGAGCGGCAACTTCCGGCCAATGTCAGAAGTTCGCGATAAATAGTTTGCGGGCCTCGGCGGACTCAGCGTACTGTTCTTTCTGCGGTCGAGGTATGGCCGAAAACTTCAACCATAGCGATCGAGCTTGCCGCCCGCTTCGCCACAACGAGAGGAGGTGCCTTGGAGATGATCACGAACATGACTAAGCAGCCGTTCAGCGCCTGCCCGCGTCAGCATGCCCTGATCCAGGGCGCCCCGTCGCGTCTGCGCATCGCGACCGTTGTGCTCATGGCCATCGGCTTTGTCCCGGTTCCGGGCGCAGCTGTCGGCGATGCGAAGTACGGCGGTCAGGGTTCTCGAGCATGGAGTCCACCGGTCTGACTCACCAGTCAGCCGGCACCTCCAAGGCCGCGGAACCCCAAAAAGGGTCCCGCGGCCCTTTTGTTTGTCGGCCACCAACCGGTGGTCGGTACCGACGACAAGAGACCAGTACGAAAGTCACTAGGAGGTGACCGAATGAGCGTGAGCTTCCTCGATCTCTGCACCGAGGTTGCCGCGTCGCAGGACCTGCCCTGTCGGTCCTACGCACCGGAACTCTTCTTCGCCGAATCGCCGGCGGATGTCGAGTACGCCAAGTCTCTTTGCACCACCTGCCCGCTCAAGGACGAGTGCCTGGCTGGAGCGCTCGAGCGTTCCGAGCCGTGGGGAGTGTGGGGTGGCGAGCTGTTCGTCCAGGGTGCGGTTGTTGCCCGCAAGCGGCCCCGTGGCCGTCCTCGTAAGAGTGAGACCGTCACTGCCGCCTGAACGACCTAGCCCTGAATCGAGACTCCTCACCATGATCACCATGACGACCCAGGTTCCACCCAGGAGAACTGAGATGCATTTACTTCAAGAAGATCTCGCCCGTGCTCATTGTCGTTCTAAATTGGAGGACGCAGAGCAGAACCGCCGCTTCTACCTGGCCAACCGGATGGTCCGGGCCCAGAAGCGGGCCGACCGGGCCAGGCAGCGCGCCGACCGAGCCAGCGCCAAAGCGCGACTCGCCCTAGCCCGCCTGGTCTGACCCACCGCACCACACCCACCAAGGGGCGGCATCCACCCGGATGCCGCCCCTCGGTGGGTCCCCGCCCCTTCCCCCGTTCATCGGTCCCGAGTTACCCGGTGTGTCGCCGTTCGTCGGTCCCCAATTACCGGTCAGGCGTGGTCGAGGAGGACTTGCCGGCGGCCGATCAGGGTAATGCCGCTGATGATCTCGCGGCGCTGGATCATGCCCGGTACGTCGGCCAGCGGGAGCCACTCGACGCGATCGCACTCGTTCTGCTCGACTGGTTCGCCACACGGCTAGCCGGGGAGGGGGATGGCGGCCGAGACGAGGGTGCCGCCGTCGGCCGTCTCGATCCGGAGCCGGCCGTCGAGGGCAACAAGCCGGTCCGCGAGCCCCACGAGACCGCTCCCCTCGGGCCGGGCGCCTCCGACGCCATCGTCACGCACCTCGACGGCGAGCGTGCCGTCCTCGATCCGGGCCATGACCTTCGCGTGTCGGGCGTGAGCGTGTTTGGCGACGTTGGTCAGCGCCTCGGCAACGACGAAGTAGGCGGTCGCCTCGACCGCGGTCGGCAGCCGGCCGACGGACACGTCGATCTCGACCGGCACCGGTGTCCGCGACGCCAGCGCGGACACGCCCGCCGGCAGCCCGCCGTGGGTGAGGACCCCTGGGAGGATGCCGTGGGCGAGTTCGCGCAGCTCGACGTTCGCGCGCTCCGCGTAGTCGAGCGCTTCGTGGATCAGCGCGGGGACGGCCTCCTTGTCTTGTTCCAGCGCCCCGCACGCCAGCTTGAGCGTGATGATGGTGAGGACCACGCGCTGCTGGGCTCCGTCGTGCAGATCGCGAACCACCCGCCGGCGCTCGTCGTCGGTCGCAGCCACCAGCCGCGCCCGCGACGCCGCCACCTCCGTCCGCGCTTCGGCGTTCGCGATCGCTGTCGCCACCAGCTCCGTGAACGAGGCGAGGCGCGCCTCGGTATCCGGCGGCAGGGGCTGCCCCTGGCTCGAGCCGGCGGCCATCAAGCCCCACAGGCGGCCCTCCACGACGATCGGGGTCCCGACCGCCGAGCGGACGCCCTGCTCGCGGATGTCCTCAGCGAGCGGGCCGGTTGCATCGGCATAGTTGTCGAGACGGGCTGGACGGCCCGTCTCGAACACGAGCGTAGCGAGGTTCTTCTCTCCAAGGGGCCATCGGCTGCCAACGGGAACGCGCTCCCCTGCGCTGGCGACGAACGTGACCGTGCCGTCGGACTCGTAGCGGCAAGCGTTCGCCAAGTCGACCGAAAGCAGCCGTCCGACCTCGTTCGCGACCGCCGCGAACACCTCCTCCGGCCGCGTCCCACGCGCCACCAGCGTCGCGACCCGCCGCAACGCCGCCTGCTCCTCGGCCAGCCGGGCCAGCCCGGCGCAGCTCTCGGCATTCGCGACCGCGGTCGCCAAGAGCTCCGTGAACTGGGTCAGGCGCGCCTCGGTGTCCGCCGGCATGGGTTCCTCCCTCCTCGAGCCGGCGGCCATCACGCCCCAGACGCGGCCCTCGACGATGATCGGCGTCCCAACGGCCGACCGAACGCCCATCCCGCGGACGGCGACATCGATGGGGCCGGAGGCATCGGCATAGCGCTCGATCCGCGCCGGACGACCGGTCCGAGCGACCATCGAGCAGAGGTTCTTGCCCTCAGGAATCCACCGGCTGCCAACGGGGAAGATGGCGGTGGTAGTGCCCCAGGCGGCGACGAAGGTCACCGCGCCGCCGGGCTCGAAGCGGCTCATGTCTGCGAAGTCGACCGGAAGCAGCCGCCCGACCTCCTCGACAACCGCCGCGAACACGCCCTCCGGCGCCGCTCCGTGCGCCACCAGCGTCGCGACCCGCCGCAGCGCAGCCTGCTCCTCGGCTAGCCGGGCGAGGCCGGCACGACTCTCGGCATTCGCGATCGCCGTCTCCAACAGGTCCGTGAACTGGGCCATGCGCGGCTCGGTGTCCGCCGGCATCGGTTCCTCCAGGCTCCAGCCGGCGGCCATCACCCCCCAGAGCTGCCTCTCGACAGTGATTGGCGTCCCAACCGCCGAGCGAACGCCCGTTTCGCGGGTCGGGGCACCGATCGGCCCGGAGGCATCGGCATAGCTCTCGATCCGGGCCGGACTAACGGTCTGCGCAACCAGCGTGGTGACGTTCTTCCCGCCAAGCCTCACCCGGGCACCGACGGGGAAGACGGGGCGGGTCTTGCCCCAGCTGGCGAGGAAGGTGATCGTCCCGTCGGGCTCGCAGCGGCCCAGGTCCGCGAAGTCGACCGGAAGCAGCCGCGCGACCTCCTCGACAACCGCCGCGGACACGTCCTCCGGCGGCACCCCGCGCGCCACCAGCGCCCCGACCCGCCGCAACGCCGCCTGCTCCGCGGCCAGCGCACTCAAATCCTCACCGCCCAACCGCGCTCTCATCCCCTCACGGTCGCGCCGCGCGATGCTCGCCGCCGAACGGATACACCACAAGCTTCTCCGCGGCGATCAACGCGGCGGCCACCAAGATCCACGGCCACAGCGATGGGACGGCGGCCGCATCGGCAGCGCCAGCACTCGTGCCCATCGACGCAACGCTACGCCTGCCGCGGCCACTGCGTGAACCCCTCGTCAGCCGTCTCCGCGCCCTCCTCGGCGGCGCCAGGGCGCTCTCCACGGCTGCCGCCCGGATGCGTCGCACGAGCCGCCGATCAAGCTTGCCGACTCGATCACAGCCACGCCGCGACGTATCGCTACCTGGTCCTGCTACGCAACGGGCCGTCACCCCTCGCTCAGGAAAGATCTTGACGAGTGCGTAATACAGAACGCCACCGACCATCGCCGCGCTGGTGAAGCTCAGATCGATCCCGCTCACGTGACCGGTGAGTGGCCCGGTGATGATGCTCGTCGAGGTGAACAGCGTGCCGACGGCCACCGCGGCACCCCAGGCTATGAACGCTTTGACGTTGAAGCCGCCGGTGAACCAGTAGACGCCCGTCTTCCCGCGGTCCGCAAACGCCTGGAGATCCATGGGCTCGTACCACCCGTGTCGCATCAGGTGACCGATGGTCATGATCACCATCCACGGGGTGACCGTGACGAGCATCTCGCGAACGCCTCGATCGATTTGATCGCGTCGAACGCGATCAGCGCGATGTACGCAGCGGCGAGCCCGATCGCGCTCATCACCAACGTGAGATGCGCGCCTCACACGCCAGAACGCGCCGTGAACGTCGAGCGCGGCGTTGTAGACACACATCGCGGCGCTCGCGATGTTTGCCAGCCCGCCAGGAGCAATCATCAGGAGGATCGCGAACCAGAGCGGCGACGCGGCCGGAAGCCGGTCGCGAGGTCGGTCGTCGGATCCTTGAACGTCGTGGCCGCGAAGGCGGCGACGATCTCGGCCAGCCAGCAGCCCGCGAAGAGAGGGATCGACGCCGCGGGCTCGGGCGCGACGTCGCGCGGGTCTGTGACCGACCTTGGCGCAACACCTGCTCCTCGTCGGAAGCAGGGCGCTGGTCCCGCCCGGCCGGATCCACCGGAACCGGTGAGGAGACGGCGCGCTCCCGCGCTCGCAGTCCCTCGGATGCGAGCGCCCGAGTGCCGCTCCGCGGCGCGCCTGCTGCGGACGAAACGCGAGTGGTGTGTCTGGCAAATAGCTTGGCACTGGCGTGTCGCCGGGTGCTCATGGCGCGCTCGCTTTCGGAATCGAAGCAGTGGCCGCTATCTCAGGCCGCGCGTCCCGCTGACGCCGCGCCGCGGCCTGTTCCGGGGTTTCGCCCGGCTCGACGATGCTCGTCGGGAGTTCCCAGGCCAAGCCATGCCCCTCAGAGAAATACCCGGGCGAGGCGTTGCACGGCGTACAGGGGAATCGCGGGCGGACCGTGCAGACTTGGGCTGTGGCTAATCCGACCTGTGCGCTGTGTGATCAGCGGGCTGAGACCGAAGACGTTCCGCTGACCTGGGTGACCTCCGTCGAGAACGGGCGGCGGCTGGTCTACTGCGACCGCTGTGCCCGGGAGAACGTCCGCAGCATCGAGAGCAAGCTCGACAGGTCCTGGTGGTGAATCCACCAGTCCGGTGGACTTAGGCCTCGTCGGAGAAGCCTGGCAGCAGCTCTTCCAGCACTCCTCTGAACGGCGCCTCCGCCTCCAGTTGGGACAGCACCGCCATACCGCCGATCCAGACCCGGTGGATCAGCAGGTACGACGGTGGCATGTTCAGGCGGAGCGTCAAAGAAGCGTTGGGCGAACGGAGGTCACCGGTCCGGTTGGCCTGCTCCCGCATCCAGGCCCGGCTGAACTGGAAGGTCTCGGCTCGGGCCGGTTCCGCAAAGGGCGCCAGGTAGTCGATCAGCTGCTGCGGGTCGATCTCCATCCGCGGCTTGATGAAACCCTGCGCGCGCAGTCCCTCGACCACCGCGTCGCCGTCGCCGGTCAGGGAGATCCGCAGCAGCCGCCCGATCGCCGGCGGGAGGCCGTCCGGCAGGCGGGCGCAGAGGCCGAAGTCGACCACCCCGAGGCGGCCGTCGGACATCACCCGGAAGTTGCCGGGGTGCGGGTCCGAGTGCAGCAGTCCGGCCAGCAGAGGGCCGGTGAACATGAACCGGACGTACTTCAGCCCGACCTCGTCCCGCTCGCTCTTGGTGCCGCCGGTGATCACACCGGACAGCGGTTTGCCCTCGATCCACTCGGACACGATCACCTTGGGCGAATGCTTGATCACCCGAGGTACGACAAACTCGGGGTGGCCTTTGAAGGCGTCGGCGTACTGCTGCTGGGCCTGTGCCTCCCGGTCGTAGTCCAGCTCCTCGCCGATCCGCTCCTGCAGCTCCGCGATCAACGGCTTTATGTCCAGCCCGGGCACCCAGGACCCGAAGGTCCGGGCAACCCGGCCGAGCTGGCGCAGGTCTGCACGCAACGCATCGGCAGCGCCTGGGTACTGCAGCTTGACTGCGACCTTCCGGCCGTCCTTCAGGATGCCGTAGTGCACCTGGCCGATCGAGGCGGCCGCTGCGGGCTGATCGTCGAACTCCTCGAAGCGGGCCCGCCAGCGGGCGCCCAGTTCGCGGGACAGGATCGTGTCCACGGTCGAGGCCGGCATCGGCGGTGCGGAGTCCTGCAGCTTCGTCAGGGTCGCCCGGTACGGCGCCGCGAACTCCTCGGGCATTGCTGACTCCATCATGCTCAGCATCTGCCCGAACTTCATCGCGCCGCCCTTGAGCTCGCCCAGGACGGAGAACAGCTGGTCCGCAGTGCGGCGCTGGAAGTCGGCCAGCACGGTTTCGGCGGGAGCGCCACCGATGCGCTTGCCCAGCCCGACCGTGGCCCGTCCGGCAGCGCCGAGGGGAAGAGTGGCGAGCTTGGCGGTACGGCTCAGCGCCTTACGGGGGAGGTCGGACACGATCACATTCTCTCGGGTGACCCAAACGACCGTTCGGGTCGGGTTCGCGAAGCGACATAACCCAAGGGCGGTGGGCGACCCGGGAGGTCGATCCACCGCCCCTGGGGTTGTGCGTCAGGCCTTGCCGAGGATCCGGTTCAGGTTCGTACCGCACTCGGGGCACTTGGCCTTAGCCATGCGTGTGCCCTTGTCGTTGACCTTGACCTCGCCGTCGGCGGTGCGCTTGGCCTTGCACTTGACGCAGTAGAACTCGCCGCTCCAGGTCTCTGCCATGAGGGCCCTCTCCTTGCTCGAATACCAGCCGGGGCTATCAGGCCCCTGGCCGTCGTGGATGCTTGCGGCAGACCGTCCTGCCGTAGGCCGTTCGGCCCAGTCGGGATTCACCCTACGGCAGGCGGGGATCCGCTCAAGCGCAGCGCGGCACGTGGTGGGCCCGTCCGGAGGCCTCCGGGAGCACGAAACAGGCCCCCGATGGTCCACCCACGGAACCGCCCGCCTTCCCCTGCGAACGGCCCCTGAAGCGAGTCGGGAGCCTGCTGGAACCGTCGCTATGAGCCTGGCGACGGCCTGACGAGGGCGGCCCGGCCAAGAGTTGTCCACCCCTGTGGATAACCCTGTGTGCAACTTGTGGGGCGCGCCGGGGTGCGCTGTGGACGAGCGGGGGAACGCGGTGTGAACAACGTCTGTCCACAGGTTCGCCGACAGGCGTCTGACCTGCGCAAACGTGACTTCACAGGCTGTGGACAGAAGAAATGTGTGGGATCCGAGGGGTACGGTCTGACCCATGGCCGACTCACCATCGGGTTCGATCCCGCCGTATGTGGACATCCGCCGCAGCAAGCGGCGCAAACGGACGGTCAGCGCGTACCGCGACGGCGAGCGGGTGGTGGTGCTGATGCCGGACCGGTTGTCCGCCGCCGAGGAGGCACGCTGGGTCGAAACCATGCTCCAGCGGCTCGAGAAGCAGCGCAGCCGGTCTCGCGTATCGGACGAGAAATTGTTGGCAAGAGCACACGATCTGGCGTGTCGTCACCTGCCCGAAGTGCCCGAACCGGCGTCGGTCCGATGGGTCGCCAACCAGAACCGGAGGTGGGGGTCCTGCACGCCGGCTGACCGCTCGATCCGGCTTTCCAGTCGGTTGCAGTCGATGCCGGGGTGGGTCGTGGACTACGTCCTGGTGCATGAGCTCGCTCACCTACTGGAGCCGTCCCACTCCGCAGCGTTCTGGAAACTGGTGCACCGCTACCCCAAGGCCGAGCGCGCCGAGGGCTACCTCGAAGGCGTCTCCGCCGCTTCCGGCCTCGACCTCGGCGACTTCTGACCCTGTGGTTTCCCGCTCCCCTGCTGCATCCGTGGGTCGCGACCTCGCGCTGCAGATTGTCTTCTGCCGGCTGCGGTGAGCCGATATGCCAGTCGCTCGCGTGCGGCGGCTCCACGTGAGGTTGCCAGGTCGCTACACGCCGACGCACTCGACCACGTAGTTGGTGGGTCGGCGGTACGGCGTGCCCGTACAGCGGCGATTACCTTTTCGGTGGACGGTTGGACGACGGCCATATCGACCAGCGGGTAGCGCGCGGCCACTTGGCCGACCAGCGGGTAGCGCGCGGTCACTTGGGCGACCACCGGGACCGCTGGGGTCCTGGCGGGATCCACTGACGCGGGGGCCCGGCCCCGGTTTGGTCGCCGGGGCCGGATGTCCAGCGAGGCAGTGCTCGGCTCGGGAGGCCCCTGTCCCGCTGGGCCGACCGCGCACCTAGGCATCCTCGACGACCACTGCCTCTCTGGCCGTCCGGCCGTCCGGCCGACCACACGGCCCGCCGTCCCTGCCCTGGGGACAATCTGGCGTGCAAGTGCCTCGGTGCAAGGGCCTCGGGCGGCTCCAAGCCAAATCCGGGGCGCTGGCCGGGGCGCTTCCCGGAGCTGGGGGCGGCACCGAGTCAGGCGCTGCCCGCAAGGGCGAAGGTGCAAGGGCTGGCGATTTCGGCATCGCGGAAAACATGTAGAACATGTTTTCCGCGATGTTGTTTGAGGAGCGGCTTCCAAACAGACCCGGTCACGGGACGCCTGGTACTACTCGGCGCCAAGCACACAACCACGCCCACGCCCACGCCGGGACGGATCTCTGCCCGTCTCACGGATCGCCGTACTGCCAGTACGTGCGCGTGACAGCGAAACCCGTCGACCGCCACCCCCGACGTCCGGCAAAGGCGACCGGGGTACGAACTGCGGGCCGGGTTATCCGGCTCTCCCGCGGCATCCGTGGGTTGTCTTCTGCCGTACGCCGGCTGTGGGCCGGGTCGCTAGGTTGGAGCACGGTCCGGTCAGCACACAGAACACAGTTCGGGAGATGTCGATGTCAGACTCGACTGGCAATACCCCGGACCCGGCGGGCAACCAGACATCCACCCCCGTGCGGCGACCTCGCCGGACTGCGCAGCCGGCCGAGTACTACCAGTCCAAACTGACCGGACCCACCCGAGCGGTCAGCCTTACAAAGACCGCGAAGGCGCCGGGCTCGGCGTCGCGCGCCAGGAGAAGGACGCCTGCCGGGCAGGGCACTTCCACAGCGAGGACCGGACCGTGCTCCAAGGTGGCGACCGACTGAAGGGCGGGCGTACGGCAGAAGACAGCCCACGGATCCAGCAGGAGAGCCGGTTTTCCCAGGGATTGGTGGGGCTAGCACCAGGGGGAACTCGGTGGCTTCCTGCATGGTGGCCCACCCCTGCCTTAACGAAGGCTGAGAGTCGTAGCCAGCAGCCGGCGTGGGGCCGGGTTTGGGGAGGTGCACCGGTACACCGGTGCGGAGGGGTAAGGCACCGGTGGGTATCAAGACACGAGGACAACTGACGGTCCGGGCGGCGCGCTGGAGCGCCACGCACCCGTGGCGGGCGATCGCGATGTGGTTGGTTTTCGTCGTCGCCTGTTTCGCGCTCGGCTCGATGACGGGCACCAAACAGGCGCAGAACGACGGCGACGTCGGCGAGGTCACCCGCGCCGAGAAGATCGTCGACTCCGGCAACTTCGACAACCCGGATATCGAGAGCGTGCTGATCACGCCGCACTCGGGTGGTCTGGACAAGGCGGCGGCCGACCAGGTCGCGGTAGTGGTGACCGAGCGTATGCGCGCCCTCGGTGGGGTCGCGGACGTCGCCAAGCCGGTCCTGGCCCCGAACAACGAGGCGCTGATCGTCAGGGTCACCTTGAGAGAGGGCGTCAGCACCAACCGGGTGCAGCCGCTGCTCGACACCACGGCCAAGATCCAGCAGGAGAACCCGGGCCTGCGGATCGAGGAGGTCGGCGGCGCGTCGATCGACAAGGCGCTCACCGAGACGTTGGGCAATGACTTCAAGCGGGCCGAGATGTTCAGCCTGCCGGTGACGCTGGCGATCCTGCTGATCGCGTTCGGAGCGCTCATTGCCGCCTCGGTGCCGCTGGTCCTCGCGCTGTCCGCGGTCGCTGCCGCGATCGGGCTCTCCGCGGCGGCCTCGCACCTGGTGCCCGCCGTCGATGCGGCCAACAGCGTGATCCTGCTGATCGGGATGGCCGTCGGCGTCGACTACTCGCTGTTCTACCTGAGACGTGAACGGGAGGAACGGGCCAAGGGCCGCGGCCACGTGGACGCGGTCGAGATCGCCGCGGCTACTTCGGGACACGCCGTCGTCGTCTCCGGTACGGCGGTGATCATCTCGATGGCCGGGTTGTTCCTGGCCCGCGACACGGTCTTCTCGTCTTTCGCCGTCGGCTCGATCCTGGTCGTCGCCGTGGCGGTGGTGGGTTCGCTGACCGTGCTGCCTGCGATCCTTGCCAAGCTCGGCCGGTGGGTTGATCGCCCGCGCATCCCGCTGCTGTGGCGCCTGACGGCCCGCAACGGTGAGCCGCGCTTCTGGCCCTTCATGTTGAAGCCCGCCCTCAAGCGCCCGGTGGCCACCCTGCTGGTCGCGGTCACCGCGTTGCTGGCGGTCGCGTCACCGGCGCTCGGCATGACGCTCAAGTTCCCCGGCACCGAGGATCTGCCGCGGGACACCGCCGTGATGAAGGCGTACGACCGGCTCACCGCGGCCTTCCCGAGCACCGGCACCAGCCATCAGGTCGCCGTACGGGCTCCGGCCGATCAGCAGTCGGCGGTCAAGGCGGCGCTGGCCGACCTGGTCCGGCGTACCAAGAGCGACAGCCTGTTCGCGCAGGACGGGCTGGAGCAACCACGGGTCTCCAAGGACGGCACGGTGACCGTTCTCGAGGTCGCCACCCCGTACGAAGGCGGCAGCCAGCAGGCGCGCGATTCGCTGACCAAGCTGCGCAAGGAACTGATGCCGGAGACGGTCGGCAAGGTGCCGGGCGCGGAATACGCGGTCGGCGGGTTCGTCGCTGCCGATGTGGACTACGCCGCGCACACCCGGGCGAAGCTGCCGCTGGTGATCGGGTTCGTACTGCTGCTGACCATGATCGTGATGATGGTGACGTTCCGGTCGGTGGTCGTTGCCGTCACGGCGATCGGGTTGAACCTGCTCAGCGCCGGAGCGGCGTACGGAGTGGTGACGGCGGTGTTCCAGAACAGCTGGGCCGAGGGGTTGCTCGACTTCCGGTCGAACGGGGCCGTGGTGTCCTGGCTGCCGCTGTTCCTCTTCGTCGTGCTATTCGGGCTGTCGATGGACTATCACGTGTTCGTGGTCAGCCGGATCCGCGAGGCGGTGCTGCGTGGTGTGCCGACCCGCAAGGCCGTTGCCGACGGCATCACCGGCTCGGCCGGCGTGGTGACCAGTGCGGCGGCGGTGATGATCGGCGTGTTCGCGGTCTTCGCCACTTTGAGCACACTCGACATGAAGCAGCTCGGCGTCGGACTGGCGGTCGCGATCCTGATCGACGCGACGATCATCCGGGCGGTCGTCCTGCCCAGCGTGATGATCCTGCTCGGCGAAGCCAACTGGTGGGCCCCGAAGTGGCTCCGCATGAAGCCTGCCAAGCACGCCGCCTCCGCCCCTGAAGAGGAGCGCGAGCTCACCCCAGTGGGCTGACACCAACCAGTACGACGCGACGCCCCGCCCGGGTAAACCTGGGCGGGGGCTCGCGCCCAACCCTGCAGCCGTCCACCCGCCAGGCCGCGCCCGAGCTCGCCGCGGGGGTCGCTGAGCAGATCACCATCGTCCTCAACGTCCCCCCAGCGCCAGCACGCGAGTTTGGGGACTCCTCCTACCCGCTGAGGGGTAGGAGGAGTCCCCAAACCGGCCGCCTGTTGGCAGAAGTCGAGACTTGGGTCGGGAGGTGGGGACCTCGGACACGGTATTTCCTTGCAGGTGATCCGGTTTCTTGTCCGAGGTCTCAACAGTTGTCGTCCGGGGGTCCCCGGAGTTGGCGGCGCGGAGTCAGGCGGCGGATTCCAGGCGGATGGTGAGGCCCTTGGCTACAGGGGTGTTGCTGCCCTTCGCGACGTCGTCGGCGGACATCAGGACGTTGGTCTCGGGGTAGTAGGCCGCCGCACAGCCACGGGCGGTCGGGTAGGAGACCAGCCGGAAGCGTTCCGCCCTGCGCTCCACGCCGGCAAACTCGCTGACGATGTCTACGTACTGGCCGTCGGTCAGGTCGAGTTCGGCCAGGTCGTCGGGGTTCACGAAGACCACTTGACGAGTTCCGTGCACGCCGCGGTAGCGGTCCTCGAGCCCGTAGATGGTGGTGTTGAACTGATCATGGCTGCGCATCGTCTGGAGCAACAGCCGACCCTGGGCCGCCGGCAGCCAGGTCAGGTCGTTGGTGCTGAACTGCGCCTTGGCGTCTGACGTGTGGAACTCGCGCTGGTCCCGAGCGGCATGGGCGAGTAGGAAACCACCCTTGGCGCGCAGGCGGTCCTCGTAGTTCTCGTACCCGCTGGCGACCCGGCCGATCCGGTGCCGGATCAGGCTGTAGTCCCGGGCGAAGTCGCCCCAGGGGATCTGACCGACCTCCGGTACGACGGCCTGGGCGAGACCGCAGATGATCCCGACCTCGGACTTCAGGTCCGGTGCCGGTGGCAACAAATTGCCGGTGGACAGGTGGACTGCGCCCTGGGAGTCCTCGACCGTGACGGACTGCGGACCTGCCGAGGTGTTGTCGTGGTCGGTCCGGCCCAGTGTGGGCAGGATCAGCGCTTCTTTGCCGGTCACGGTGTGGGACCTGTTCAGCTTGGTGGACACGTGCACGGTAAGGCCGCACCGGCGCAGCCCTTCGTGCACGACCGCGGTGTCGGGCGTGGCCATGGCGAAGTTCCCGCCCATGGCGAAGAAGACGCCGACCGAGCCGTCGCGCAGGCGGCGTACGGTGTTGGCGGCATCGAGGCCGTGGCTGCGTGGCGCGGTGAAGGCGAACTCGGCGTCCAGCTTGTCCAGGAACGCGTCCGGCATCTGCTCCCAGATGCCCATGCTGCGGTCGCCCTGCACGTTCGAGTGGCCGCGGACCGGGCAGGGACCGGCGCCCGGCTTGCCGATGTTTCCCTGCAGCAGCAGGACATTGACGATCTCGGTGATGGTGGCAACGGCCTCGCGGTGCTGGGTCAGACCCATCGCCCATGCGACCACGGTGGCCTTGGAATCGATGAACCGCTGGGCGAATTCCTCGATCTCTGCCCGGGTCAGACCGGTCGCAGTCTCGACCGTAGGCCAGTCCAGCTCGGAGTTGTGCTTGGCGTAGAGGTCGTAGCCGCTGGTGTGCTGGTCGATGAAGGAGTGGTCGAGGACCGTGCCGGGTGCGGCAGCCTCGGCCTCGAGCAGCAGGTGCCCGACGGCCAGGAAGAGGGCCTGGTCGCCGCCGATCCGGATCTGCAGGTGCTGGTCCGCGAGCACGGTGCCCTTGCCCACCCAGCCCGACGCCTTTTGCGGGTTCTTGAAGTTGATCAGGCCCGGCTCGGGCAGTGGATTGACGGCCACGATGCTCGCGCCGTTCTTCTTGGCGACCTCCAGGTGGCTGAGCATCCGGGGTGCGTTGGTGCCGGGGTTCTGGCCGACCACGACGATCAGCGAGGCCTCCTCGAGCATCTCCAGCGTGACTGCGCCCTTGCCGCTGCCGATCACCCTGGTCAGCGCGGTGCCGGACGATTCGTGGCACATGTTCGAGCAGTCCGGCAGGTTGTTCGTGCCATAGGCCCGGACGAAAAGCTGGTAGAGAAAGGCGGCCTCGTTGCTGGTCCGGCCGGAGGTGTAGAAGACCGCGTCGTCCGGGTCGTCGAGCGCCTTGAGGTGCCGCGCCACCACCTGGAACGCCTCGTCCCAGCCGACCGGCTCGTAGTGCGTGCCGCCCTCGCGGAGCAGCATCGGCTCGGTGATCCGGCCGAGCTTGCCGAGCTCGAACTCGGAGATCTGGTTCAGCTGGTCGATCGAATGCTCTGCGAAGAACGACCTCGGTACCCGCTTGCGGGTTGCCTCCCAGGCGACCGCCTTAGCGCCGTTCTCGCAGAACTCCGCGGCGTGTTTGCGCTTGCTGTCCGGGTCCGGCCAGGCGCAGGACGGGCAGTCGAAGCCGCGGTCCTGGTTCATCTTGAGGAACACCTTGCCGGTTCGGGCCGGGCCCATCTCCCGGAAACCGAACTTGAACGACGAGACTACGGCAGGAACGCCGGCGGCCTTCTTCTTCGGCTGTTCGATATCGACCATGGCTTCAACTGTAAATCTACCTATCAACAAGACCGTTTTGATAGGTAGCGATCGCGGTCCGTGGCTTGGCGGGCCATAGCGAGTGGTTCAGGTATGTGCCGCCAGGCCATCGTGCGCGGTGTCGGGGCTTTCTAGAGTCCTCGGCCATGAGCACACATCGAGCACTTGTCACCGGCGCCGCCTCCGGCATCGGCGCGGCCTGTGCCCGCCGTCTTGCGGTGGACGGCGTCCAGGTGATCGCGGTCGACTACGACGCCGACGGCCTGGCCTCGCTGGCCGACGTCGACGGGATCGAGCCGCTCGTCGCCGACCTGGCCGACCTGGACGGCCTCGCGGCCCTCCCGGTGGACGTGGACATCCTGGTGAACAACGCCGGGGTGCAGCAGGTCGCGCCGATCGAGGAGTTTCCGCCGGAGCGGTTCGGTTACATCCTCCGGTTGATGCTGGAGTCGCCGTTCCGGCTGATCCGCCAGACCCTGCCCTACATGTACGGCCGGGGTTGGGGCCGGGTGGTCAACATTTCCTCGGTGCACGGCCTGCGCGCCAGCCCGTTCAAGGCGGCGTACGTTGCGGCCAAGCACGGACTGGAAGGCCTCAGCAAGGTGGTGGCGCTCGAGGGCGCGCAGCACGGGGTGACAAGCAACTGCGTGAACCCGGCGTACGTTCGGACGCCGTTGGTCACCGCCCAGCTCGCCGATCAGGCCGCCACCCATGGCCTGTCGGAGGCGGAAGTACTGGACAAGGTTCTGCTTGAACCGGTCGCAGTCAAGCGGCTGATCGAGCCGGCCGAGGTGGCCGAATTGGTCGCACTGCTCTGCGGCCCGGCCTCGGCCTCAATCACGGGGAGCTCACTCGTTCTCGACGGCGGCTGGACCGCCCACTAAAGGAGCCCCGATGACAACGTCAACAGAGCAAGCGAGGACGAAGACCCCGATCGTCCGGGTGGTCGGCGCCAGCCTGGTCGGCACCACCGTCGAGTGGTACGACTTCTTCCTGTACGGCGTCGCTGCCAGCGTCTTGTTCGGCGACCTCTTCTTTCCCAAGGGAGAACAGCTCAGCGGCACCCTGCTCAGTTTCGCCACCTTCGCGGTCGGGTTCTTCGCCCGGCCGATCGGCGGGGTTGTCTTCGGCCATTTCGGGGACCGGCTCGGCCGGAAGAACCTGCTGGTGCTGTCCCTGCTGATGATGGGGCTGGCCACCTTCGCCATCGGGTTGCTGCCGACGTACGCGCAGGTCGGTGCGCTGGCGCCGATCCTGCTGACGGTGCTGCGGCTGATCCAGGGGTTCGCGCTCGGTGGCGAGTGGGGCGGCGCCGTGCTCATCGTTTCCGAGTACGGCGATCCGAAGCGGCGCGGGTTCTGGGCCTCCTGGCCGCAGGCTGGAGCTCCAGCCGGGCAGCTGATCGCCAACGGCGTACTGGCTGGGCTGGCCGCGTTCCAGAGCGAGGCCGCGTTCAACTCCTGGGGGTGGCGGATCCCCTTCCTGTTGTCCGCCGTACTGGTGCTGGTCGGACTGTGGGTCCGGCTGCGGATCGAGGAGTCGCCGCTGTTCCGCGCAGCCCGCGAGCGTCAGGAGGTCACCCCTGCGGACCGGTTGCCGTTCCTCGAGGTGATCACCCGCTACCGGCGCGAGGTGCTGACCGCGATGGGCGCCCGGATGGCGGAGAACGTTGCCTACTACATCTTCACGATCGTGATCGCGACCTACGCCAAGGAGCACCTCGGACTGGGTAAGTCGTTCGCGCTGAACGCGGTGCTGATCGGTGCTGCCGTGCACTTCTTCACGATCCCGCTTTGGGGTGCGTTGTCGGACCGGGTCGGTCGCAAGCCGGTCTACCTGTTCGGTGCGGTCGGGGTCGGCATCTGGGGCTTCGTCTTCATCTGGCTGGTGGACACGAAGAACTTCGCGCTGGCCGCGCTGGCGGTCACGATCGGGCTGGTGCTGCACGGTGCGATGTACGGGCCGCAGGCATCGTTCTTCACGGAGTTGTTCGGCACCCGGGTCCGGTACTCCGGCGTCTCGGTCGGCTACCAGCTCGCGTCGATCATCGCCGGTGGGCTCGCGCCCTTTATCGCCGTCGCGCTACTCAAGGCCTATAACTCCGGTTTCGCCATCGCCGTGTACGTCGCGG
>JAWWPC010000309.1:0-2571 GCA_033851055.1 Kribbellaceae bacterium
CCCTGTCCGCGGTCTGCGTGTATCCGGTTTTGTCTGTGGCCCGGACCGCGGCGACGTGGGCGCCGGGTTCCCACCGGCCGCGCAGCCGGAACATCCGCCAGGTATCCATGTCGACCTCAGCGGACAGCTCGGCGAGTTGCCACTCACCGTGATCGAGGAGAACCTCGACTCTCTCAATGCCCCTGGTCGGTGCCCAGGCGATACCGGTGATCGGGGTGTCTGGGCTGACCCGTCCGAACGCTGTGGGACTGTCGATTCGGGACATCGTCTTGATCGGCGCCCGTTGCGCCCAACCGCGCTGCAACCAGTAGGCCCGCTTCGCGTCGAACGTGGTGAGCTCCATATCGGTGATCCACTTGGTCCCGGATACGAAACCGTAGAGCCTAGGGACGACCATCCGCACCGGGAAGCCGTGCTCGACCGGCAATGGCTCGCCGTTCATCTTGATCACCAGCATGGCCTGCCGACTCGGATCGGTGAGGGTTGCGGTCGGGGTGCCGCAGGTCCACCCGTCGACGCTGGTGGTGAACACCTGGTCGGCGTCCCGCTGCACGCCGACCTCCTTGAGGATGTCGGCCAGCAGCACACCGGTGAAATACGCGGTGGAGATGTAGTGTCCGCCTACTTCGTTGGACACGCAGGTCATCGTCACGGGGTGCTCGATGAGCTTACGGGAGGTGAGGTCCGCCCAGTTCAGGGTGACCTCCCGGTCGACCATCCCATGAATGCGCAGCTTCCAGTCCTTGGCTCGTAGCTGCGGCAGCGTGAGGTTGACGTCGATCCGGTAAAAATCCGGGTTCGGCGTGATGAAGGTCGGCGATCCGTCGGCGGAGAAGTCAGCGACGGGCGGGATCGGCGGCGCAGGGACCGTGGGCACGATCCGTCCGACGGCCTTGCGAGAGGCCTCGGTACCATTGCCTCCGGCCAGTAACTGGCCACAGGCCGCCGCGATGCAGGCACCTGCGGCGACTGCCGCTGACTCAACGAGAAGCGCGCGGCGAGAGACCTCCGCCGCCCTATCCCCTGCTGGTCGCTGGCTGAGCCGTCCCAGACGGTGCAGGGCGACGAACACTCCCGCACTGGCGATCAGCGCAAGCAGCGGGGCGAACACGTCGAGCGGACCTGCGGTGGGGCGGGACAACACTGCGACGCTGGCGACCACGCCGAGCGCCACGATCAGTAGCAGACCGGGTGTGCGGGAGCGTCGGGAAAGCAGCCCAGCGAGCACACCGACCAGTCCGATCACCACCGCCATGCCCGACAGCAGGACAGCCTTGTCGTAGATACCGAACGTGCGGACCGCGAAGTCCTTGAGCCCGAGCGGGGTGAGGTCTATCGCGCTGCTTCCCACCGCGAAGAACGGCGAGACGCTCGGCGATATGAACCCACCCACCAGGTGTCCCACCGCCAACCCCGCAGCCATTGCCACTAGGCCAACCAGGGCCGCCACTGGCACAGGCAATTCGGCTGTAGTCACACCCTTATCCACCATCTCCGCGGGCCGACCCCGACACTTGTCAGCCCCCGATCGGGGACGGCCCCCCGTCCCGTACCCCCTTGGTCGAGGAGGCCACGGGGCCTGAGCGCTGGTAAGGAGCCTACCAGCGGTCATGCCCCGCGTGATCGGCTGCGGTTTGGCCGCGTCCAGCCGGACGCTGGCCGAGCAGCCTTCGCCGATTAAAGGATTGACGGCCTGATTGCGTTCGATGGGCTACTGGGTCGTGCGGTGTCCAACGGGCTGTCCGACAACTGTGGTCCACGAGGAACCGGCAAGCACCAACCCGTAACAACAGGAACCAGGAAGTACCTGATATTTCTACCCCTACTTGGTGAACTTGGAACTGAAAATCGGAAGGTCGACGGCTCGACCCTGCCCCGAACCTGTGGGGCTCGAATATAGGACTCTGTGCTTGACCTGCAGGTTTGGTGGTGTCTGGTTCGGTCATGCGGCGAGGTGATACTCGTTGGTGAGCCCGCCGAGGATTGGTCTGCGATGAACCTGATGGTCGGCAAGGTTGATCAAGGGCTCGGACTGAGTTTCGGCTTGGACCGGGGCGAGTTGCCCGAGTGTGCGGTGTGGCCGCGCGGTGTTGAAATGATGGAGGTAGACCGCCAGGATCCGGCGTAGGTGGCGTTCGTTGACGATCAAAATCCTGTCGAGCAGCTCGCGGCGCAGTGTTCCGATCATGCGTTCGCAGATCGGGTTCGCTCGGGGCGCTTGGGGTGGACTGGTGAGGGTCCGGATGTCATCCGCAGCGAAGACAGCGTCGAACGCCCTGCTGAATCGGGAGTCGCGGTCCCGGAGTACAAACTTGAGGGTGCTGACGCGGTCGGCGAGGTCCCTCAGCAGGTTGCGGGCGGCTTGGGTTGTCCATGCTCCGGTCGGGTGCGCGCTCACCCCGAGCGGATGTGCTCGGCGGGAGCCATGCTCGATCCCGATCAGGATGTAGATCCGTCTGAGCGAAATGGTGTCTACGTGCAGAAAGTCCACGGCTAGGACGGCCTTGGCCTGTGCCGTGAGGAACTGGCGCCAGGTCGGACCTGATCGGCGCGGGGCGGGATCAATGCCAG
>JAWWPC010000039.1:0-23504 GCA_033851055.1 Kribbellaceae bacterium
GGCATTCTGCTGCAGCACCCGGTGCCGGCCCAGATCGACGAGCGGGCCGCATTCGAGGCGATCGACCCGTCCAAGGATGTCGACGGGGTCACCATGCACTCCTTCGCGGCGATGGCCTTCGGTGAACCAGGATTCCGTTCCTGTACGCCGGCCGGCATCATGCGCCTGCTCGACGCGTACGGCGTACGGGCGTCCGGGGTGCACGCCGTCGTCATCGGGCGCAGTCCGATCCTCGGCAAGCCGGTCGGGATGCTGCTGCTCGCGGCGGATGCGACAGTCACCTACTGCCACTCGCGGACGCGGAACCTGCCGGAGATCGTCGCGACGGCGGACATCGTCGTGGCTGCCGTCGGGAAGCCGAATTTCGTCCGTGGCAGCTGGCTGAAGCCGGGCGCGGTGGTGGTCGATGCCGGCTACAACGACGGGAATGTGGGCGACGTCCACTTCGAGGAGGCGGCCCGGGTGGCGAGCCTGCTGACGCCGGTACCGGGTGGGGTCGGGCCGATGACGATCGCGCTGTTGCTCGAGCAGACGGTGAATGCTGCGGCGGCGTTGTCGGCGGCGTTGTCGACCTGACCTAGGGTTGATGCAGTTCAACTGGAAACTTTCAAGGAGGCAGGCACTGTGGCGGTACGGGCGATTCGGGGGGCCACCCAGCTCGAGGTGGACGAGCGCGAGCATCTCCTCGAACGGTCCGCGGAACTCGTCCACGCGGTCCTAGAGATGAACGACCTCAGCTCCGACGACCTGATCAGCATCGTGTTCACGGTCACGCCGGACCTGCACTCGGAGTTCCCTGCGGTGGCGGGGCGGCAGGTCGGGCTGACCGACGTGCCGTTGATGTGCGCGCAGGAGATCGACGTACCGCATGCGCTGCCGCGGGTTGTCCGGATGATGGTGCACGCCGACTCGCCACGCTCGCGGGAGAAGATCCAGCACGTCTACCTGCACGGCGCCGTCAGCCTGCGCCCGGATCTCACCGGCGCTCAGTGATGGAGCTCCGCGGGCCGGTGCGGATCGTCGGCTCGGGCCTGATCGGTACGTCGATCGGCCTGGCGCTGGTCCGGTTCGGCGTCGTCGTCGAGCTGGTCGATGCCGATCCGGACAACGCGTTGATGGCCGAGCGGATCGGCGCCGGGTCCCGGCTCGTCGAGGTCGAGCCGCAACTGGTCGTGGTTGCCGTACCGCCGGATCACGTCGGCGCGGTGGTGGCCGAGCAGCTCGAGCAGACCACTGCGGTAGTCACCGATGCCGCCAGCGTGAAGTCGAAGCCGCTGGCCGACGCCGCCGAGTTGACCGGCGATCTGTCCCGGTACGTCGGCAGTCACCCGATGGCCGGGTCGGAGCGATCCGGTCCACTGGCCGGCCGGGCCGATCTCTTCGACGGTGCGACCTGGGCGATCACCCCGCACAAGGACAGCGACCCGGAGGCCGTCGAGCTGATTCGGAGGCTTGCCGAGGCCTGCGGTGCACGGACGGTCGAGCTGTCCGTGCAGGATCACGACCTGGCAGTCGCGCGGGTCTCGCATCTACCGCACCTGATGTCCGCGCTGGCTGCCGGGTCGCTGGTCGATGCGCCGTCGGCTCACCTGGAGCTGTCCGGGCAGGGCGTGCGGGACGTGACCCGAATCGCCGGTGGCGACCCCGGCCTGTGGACCCAGATCGTGTCGGCGAATTCTAAGGCGCTGACCGGGTTGCTGGAGCAGATCCGGGGTGAGCTGGACCGGGTGCTCGTCGCCCTGGGCAAAGAAGATGCCGGCGACGAGCTGACTTCGATCCTCGACCATGGGGTGTCCGGCGCGGTCCGGGTGCCGGGCAAGCACGGTGCCCCGCACGCCAACCACGTCACCGTGCTGGTGACGATCCCCGACCGGCCTGGTCAGCTCGCCAAGTTGTTCGCCGACGCGGCCGCCTCCGGCGCGAACGTCGAGGACCTGCGGATTGACCACAACCCCGGTCGTCCGGCCGGTGAGGTCGAACTAGCGGTCAAGCCTGCCTCGGCAGATCAGCTGGTGCGGGTACTGACCGAGCGCGGGTGGGCTGTTCACCGGTAACCTCTGGCCATGATCATCGCAGTTGACGGCCCCAGCGGTTCCGGCAAGTCGAGCACGGCTCGGGGCGTCGCCACGCGGCTGGGGCTCCGCTACCTCGACACAGGCGCGATGTACCGGGCAGTTACCTGGTCCGTACTGGACCGGGGCGTCGACGACGACGCCGATGCGGTTGCCGCCAGGGCTCGCGACCTGGTGCTGGTGATCAGCACGGACCCGCAGCACGCGGCGATCAGTGTCGACGGTACGGACGTGACCGAGGCGATCCGGGACCCACGGATCAGCGCCAGCGTGAGCAAGATCGCCGCCACCAACCTGGACGTCCGGGCCGAGCTCATCCAGCGCCAGCGCGCCATCATCGCCGACGCCTTGCCGAGCGGCGGGATCGTGGTGGAGGGCCGCGACATCGCCACCGTCGTGGCGCCCGAGGCCGAGCTGAAAGTGGTGCTGACCGCCGACCCGGACGCCCGGATGGCACGCCGGAAGGCCGAGTTGACCGAGGGTGCGGTCACTGCGGAGCAACTGCGCGACCAGATCGTCCGGCGCGACGCCGACGACGCCACCGTGGCCCAGTTCGAGGTGGCGTCCGACGGGGCGGTCGGGATCGACTCCACTCACCTGTCCCTGGACGAAGTCATCGAGGTGATCTGCCGGCTGGCCAAGGAGGCCGAGGCGGCCGAGCAGGTCCGGGAGTCATGAGCAGCAGCCTCAGCGCCCACGAGGAACTGCCGCGAACCTCTGATCTACGCCCGTTGCCCTTTCGCCTCGGCCAGTCGATGCGGTGGGCGGTGCGGCTGTACCTGGAACGTCAATTCGACATCCACCTGCACGAGACCCAGTTGCTGCCGGCCACCGGCCCGGTGATCCTGGCCCCGAATCACCTCGGCATCCTGGACGGCCCGCTGCTGAACGCGATGGCGCCCCGGATGGTGCACGCGGTCGGTAAGGTCGAGGCCTTCGGCGGGCTCCAGGGTGTCCTGCTGCGGCGGTTCGGCCAGATCTCCATCGACCGTTCGATCGTCGACATCCGGGCGCTGCGGATGTCGATCCGGGCACTGCGGGACGGCCGGGTGGTCAGCGTCTATCCGGAGGGTTCTCGTGGCGCGGGCAACTTCACCCGGGTCAGGCCGGGGGTGGCCTACCTGGCCATGGTGACCGGCGCCCCGGTGTTGCCGGTCGCGCTGCTCGGGACCAGGTCCGCCGGAGGCAGCATCGACGCGCACCCGCCTCGGGGGACCCGGGTCGATGTGGTATTCGGTGAACCGTTCTCGGTTGACCCCGTATCCTTTCCCAGGAGGCAGATCGACGTACGAGCGGTTGCCACCGAGATCGGCGAGGTTCTGCGGGCACACGTCCGGAAGGCCGTCGTTGCCACCGGCAACCCCCTCCCGGGTGGTGCGCCAGAAGAAGAAGGAATCTCATGAGTGACCTGCCCACCGGCTACAGCGAGACGATCCACGAGCAGGCGGACCCCGGCCCGCTGCCCGTGCTGGCGATCGTCGGGCGGCCGAACGTCGGCAAGTCGACCCTGGTGAACCGGATCATCGGCCGCCGCGAGGCCGTCGTCGAGGACATCCCCGGCGTCACCCGGGACCGCGTCTCGTACGACGCCAACTGGGGCGGCCGCCAGTTCACCGTGGTCGACACCGGCGGCTGGGCCCCGGACGCGGTCGGGATGGCGGCCCAGGTCGCGGCCCAGGCCGAGGTCGCCATCTCGGTGGCGGACGCGGTGATGTTCGTGGTGGACGCCACCGTCGGCATCACCGACGCCGACGAGGCCGTCGTCCGGGTGCTGCGCAAGTCGGGCAAGCCGGTCGTACTGGCCGCGAACAAGGTGGACGACCAGCGCACCGAGACCGACGCGGCCAACCTGTGGAACCTCGGCATCGGCGAGCCGTACCCGGTCTCGGCCATGCACGGCCGGGGGAGCGGCGACCTACTGGACGCGGTGCTGGAAGCCCTGCCCGAGGCCCCGCCGGAGACCGACGCCGAGGTCGGCGGCCCGCGCCGGATCGCCATCGTCGGCAAGCCGAACGTGGGCAAGTCCTCGCTGCTGAACAAGGTGGCCAAGGAGGACCGGGTCGTCGTCCATGACATGGCCGGTACGACGGTCGACCCGGTGGACGAGTTGATCGACCTCGGCGGCAGGGTCTGGCGGTTCATCGACACCGCCGGCATCCGGCGCCGGGTCCGGACAGCGTCGGGCCACGAGTACTACGCCAGCCTGCGGACCCACGGCGCGATCGAGCGCGCCGAGGTCGTCGTCGTGGTGGTGGACGCCTCGGAGCCGATGAGCGAGCAGGATCTGCGAATCATGACCTCGGTCGAAGAGGCCGGCAAGGCGCTGGTGATCGCGTTCAACAAATGGGATCTGGTCGACGAGGACCGCCGGTACTACCTGGAGCGCGAGATCGACCGCGACCTGATCCAGTTCCGCTGGGCGCCGAGGGTCAACATCAGCGCCTTCACCGGCCGGCACATGGACCGGCTGGTGCCGGCCATCGAAGCTGCCCTGGACGGGTGGCAGACGCGCGTTCCGACGGGCCAGCTGAACGCCTTCCTGGGACGGCTGGTGGCCGCGCATCCGCACCCGGTGCGCAGCGGCAAGCAGCCGAAGATCCTGTTCGGCACCCAGGCCTCGACGATGCCGCCGACCTTCGTGGTCTTCACCTCCGGCGCCTTCGAACCGTCGTACCAGCGGTTCATCGAACGCCGCCTGCGCGAGGACTTCGGCTTCGTCGGCAGCCCCGTCCACGTCCAGATCCGCCCCCGGAAGAAGAAGCCCAAGGGGTGATGTATGGTTTACCCGCTCGCTTCTTGGAGTGGGTGCCGGGCTGTGGCTTAGTTTGGTAAAGCGCTGCGCTGGGGGTGCAGAGACCCCGAGTTCAAATCTCGGCAGCCCGACGATAAGAGGGGCATCGACAACTGTCGATGCCCCTCTTCTGTTCCGGTCGAAACTGTCGGTGCTTGCTTCTAGATTCGCTCGCATGAACACGGCGATGGATCGGCGAACCTGGACCGACGCCCAACTGCGGGACGCGGTCGAGGAGAGTCAGTCTTGGCGTGCGGTTGCCCGTGCTCTGGGGCTGAAGGGAACCTCAGCCGGGGTGATCCGAACGGTCAAGCGGCACGCAAAGAGGCTCGGCTTGGACGCTTCGCACTTCACCGGGCAGCGCCGGTGGTCTGACCAGCAACTCCGTGAAGCCGTGCTCAGATCGACCTGCTGGGCTGAGGTGATGCTCGGCCTCGGCGTGGTCGACAACGCTGAGTACCGCGTCCGCGTAAAGGGGCATGCCACTCGACTCGGCCTGGACTACACACATCTGAAGACGCCGCACCTCCCGTCCCTGACCGGTGAGGTGTTCAGTGAGCCAGTGCAACCCACGATGCTGAGGGTCGCCGCTCCGGCGATGGCGATGGCCTGGTTCGCGTTGCGCGGCTGTGCGGTTGCTCTTCCGGTCGAACCGCAGGAGTACGACCTGCTGGTGACGACGCTGGCCGCTGGTCTGTCGGGGTGGGGAGGCGTCCATACACACTGGACAAGTCGGCGGGCAAGATGCCGTATGACCCGGAGTCCCTCGACCTCTTCTTCATCGTCGTGGGCGATGGCGGCATCTATCTCATCCCCAGTGTCGTCCTGGCCGGTCGGGTGCGGATCTACGTCGACAGCTACGCACCGTACCGGGTGGGCGATGCATCCAGTTTGCTGTAGCCACGCGGCTAGGGAATCAGCTGTACCTCCCGTCCGTTGCAGTTGTAACGGTGTAATCAGGAGGCGGTCATGGCGGACGACGACGTACTGGATGCTTACTCGCAGGTGGTCTCCGGGGTTGCGGAGCATCTCATCCCGCGGGTGGCGAGCCTGCGGGTCCGGGGCGACCGGCGTGGCGAATCGTCCGGCTCCGGGGTGGTGCTGACAGAGGACGGTCACCTGTTGACGAATGCCCATGTCGTCGGTGACGCCGACGGCGGAACCGCCGAATTCGCCGACGGTACGACGGCACAACTGCGCGTGGTCGGGGTGGACCGACTGTCGGATCTCGCGGTGCTGCGGGCCGACCGAGAGATCCCGGATCCGCCCGAGTACGGCGACGCTGACGGCTTGAAAGTCGGGAACCTGGTGGTTGCGGTGGGCAACCCACTCGGCCTGGCCGGCAGTGTCACGGCCGGTGTCGTCAGCGCGCTAGGTCGAGCCCTGCCGGTCCGGACCGGTACGGCGAGCCGGATCATCGAGGACGTCATCCAGACCGACGCGGCGCTCAACCCCGGCAACTCGGGCGGAGCGCTCGCCGACAGCCACGGCCGGGTGGTGGGCATCAACACAGCCGTCGCCGGTATCGGCCTCGGCCTTGCCGTGCCGATGAATCCGACGAGCCGGAAGATCATCTACTCGCTCCTGCACGACGGCCGGGTTCGCCGGGCCTACTTGGGGCTCGTCACCACGCCGGCGCCACTGCGGCCGCAACTTGCAGAGCGATTCGGGCAGCGGGCGGCCCTGCGGGTGGTGGAAGTGATCCCTGGCAGCCCTGCCGGAGAGGCCGGACTGCGGAAGGACGATCTCGTACTGGCCGTCGATGGCACGCCGCTGCGGGATGCCCAGTCGCTTCAGCGGCAGCTTTTCGCCGACGCGATCGGTCGGCGTACGGAGATCACGGCAGTCCGCAACGGCGCCCTGGTCGACGTGGTCGCGCTACCAGCCGAGCTCACCGACTGACGCTGGTCGGCTGACCGTCAGTGACTGTCGGCGGGAGGGATTTCCACAGGGGGAGGATGCCCGATTGACATGCTCGAACAGGTGTTCGAACATGGAGAGATGACGGGGACTTCTGAGCTCGACGTGTCGGCCAGGCTGACTGATCCAGCCCGGCCGGGTGGCCCGGTTACTGCGCTTGATCAGGCCAGGTCGTTACTAGCCAGGGCCCGAGAGCAGAAGGCTGCCCGCGTCGGGACGCCCACGGTGGCGGCGCCGCGGACCACCGAGACGAGGGTCCAGCAGGCGCTGGACACCGCGGATACCGAGCGTGCACTGACTACTCTGCCGGCCGTCTCCGATCTTTTGTCCGGGGCCGCCCTGCGTGGCGGTGCGGCGTACTCGGTGCGGGGGTCGACGGCGCTGGTGATGGCGATGATGGCGGGTCCGTCCGCCGGCGGGGCCTGGTGCGGGGTGGTCGGGCTGCCCACGTTCGGGGTGGAGGCTGCCCGCGAGCTAGGCGTCGACATCGAGCGGCTGGTGCTGGTGCCCGATCCGGAGCGGGACTGGCTCAGCGTTGTCGCGGCGCTGGCCGACGCCCTGACCGTGGTGGTGGTCCGGCCGCCAGGGGAGGTGACGCCGGGGGAGGCGTCCCGGCTGGCGGCCCGGTTGCGCTCGCGTGGTGCGGTGCTGATCGCGGTCGGCTCCTGGCCGGGCAGCGAGGCCCGGCTGGAGGTGCAGGGCAACAACTGGGACGGTCTGGGCTCCGGCGACGGCCATCTCACCGGCCGGCAAGTGATCGTCGCGGTGACCGGGCGGGGAGCGGCGGCGCGGTCACGGCAGCACCGGCTCTGGCTGCCCGCCGTCGACGGCTCGATCCGCTCGGTGGAGCCGTCGGTCGGATCGGTCGAGCTGGCCCCGGCCTGGCAGCAGGAGGCGGCGGGATGACCACTTCACTCACCCGGACGATGGTCGTCTGGTGCCCGGACTGGCCAGTGACCGCGGCGGCCACCTCGGCGGGCTGCCCTCCGGACGCGCCGGTCGCGGTGCTGGTGAAGGGCCGGGTGCTGGCCAGTTCCGCTGTGGCCCGAGCCGTCGGGGTTCGTCGCGGCCTGAGGGCCCGGGATGCGCAGTCCCGCTGCCCTGAGTTGGTGGTGCTGAAGTACGACCCAGTCATCGACGCCCGGGCCTTCGACCCGGTGATCAGCTGCCTGGAGGCGCTCACCCCAGGCATCCAGGTCGTCCGGCCCGGCATGTGCGCGCTGAAGGCTCGCGGCCCGAGTCGGTTCTACGGGAGCGAGCCGGCCGCGGCGGAGAAGCTGCTCGACCGGCTCGAGACGTTCGACGTACCGGGGAGCCGGGTCGGGATTGCGGACGGGCCGTTCGCCGCCGAGCAGGCGGCCCGGTCGAGCTCCGCCGAGGCCCGGGTGCTGGTTGTACCCGTGGGTGGCTCGGCGGAGTTCCTGGCTCCGTTCACGGTGGACGTGCTCGAGCAACCCACCCTCACCGACCTGCTCAGGCGGCTCGGCCTGCGCTCGCTCGGCGCCTTCGCCGAACTGCCGGCCACCGAGGTGCTGACCCGGTTCGGTGCCGACGGCGCTTTCGCGCACCGGCTCGCCCGGGGGTACGACGACCGCCCGGTGGTGGCCCGGCAGGCGCCCCCGGAGCTCACCCGCACCCTCGACTTCGAGCCGGCGGTGGATCGGGTGGACCAGGTCGCGTTTGCCGTCCGAGGGGTCGCCGACGAACTCGTCACCCACCTGACCACGCTCGGGCTGGTCTGCACCACGCTGCGGGTCGAGGTCGGCACCGAGGCCGGCCGGGTGCACGAGCGGGAGTGGCTGCACCCGCGCTGGTTCAGTGCCGCGGATCTGGTGGACCGGGTCCGCTGGCAGTTGCAGGGCAGCGGGACGGCGACCAGCGAGCTGACCTCACCCGTCGTCAGGGTCCGGCTGATCCCGGCGGAGGTCGATCCGGTCGGTGCCCACATCGACGGCCTATGGGGCGGCGGCCCGGACGAGCGGATCCACCGGGCTCTCTCGCGGGTGCAGAGCATGCTCGGCCACGGCGCCGTCGCGTCGGTGCTGGTCGGTGGCGGTCGGGGTCCGGCGGAGCGGCAGACCTTGGTGCCCTGGGGTGATCGCCCGGTGCCGGCCCTGCCGCCAGAGCTGCCCTGGCCGGGCAGCCTGCCTGCTCCCGCACCGGCCTCCGTGTACCCGGCGCCACGGCCCGCGCTGGTGCTCGCCGCGGACGGCCGGCAGGTTTCGGTGAGTGCTCGCGGTGTGCTGTCCGGCGATCCCGCGGCTTTCCGGTTCGAGCCCGGTCCCCAAGTTGCTGACAGCAACAAACTTCAGACGGTGGCAGCCTGGGCCGGGCCGTGGCCGGTGGAGGAGCGCTGGTGGGACACGGATGCGGAGAACCGGCTGGCCCGGTTCCAGATCGTCGGCGCCGACGGCCGCGCCTGGCTGTTCGCCGTCCGCAACGGCCACTGGTGGGCCGAGGCCAGCTATGACTGACGAGACCTCGGCCGACGCCCCAGCCGACCCAGTAGAAGGTGTCAGGACGAGGCGCGGGACTCCAGGTAGCGGCGTTCGGGGAGGCTGAGGGTGCGGCGGGCGGCCAAATGGTAGGCCCCCCGGGCGGCTTCCTTGTCACCGGCCAGCTCCAGGAGATGCGCCCGTACTGCGTCCACCCGGTGATGTTCTGCCAGCGCCGGATCGGCAGAGGCTGACTCCAGTTGCTCCAGGCCGGCGCGCGGGCCGCGCACCATCGCGACCGCCACGATCCGGTTCAGACTCACCATCGGCCCGGGTGCGATCGTCTCGAGCAACTCGTATAGCACCAGGATCTGTCGCCAATCCGTGTCATCCGCCTTCGCTGCTTCATCATGTACGGCGGCGATCGCGGCCTGCAGCTGATATGGCCCGATAGGTGCGGTGCGCAACGTCATGGTGATCAGCTCGGTGCCCTCGGCAACGGCTTGGGCATCCCACAGGCCACGGTCCTGCTCGGGCAGCGGGACCAGCGCGCCGTCCGGCGAAACCCTGGCCGGGCGGCGGGCATCGGTCAGCAACATCAGCGCGAGCAGTCCCGACACCTCGCCGTTGTCAGGGAGCCGCTCGTGCAGCTGTCGGGCCAGCCGGATCGCCTCCTCGCTGAGCTCGACGCGGTGCAGGCTGGAACCGGAGCTGGCGGTGTAGCCCTCGTTGAAGATCAGGTACAACACGTGCAGCACGGCGGCCATCCGCTCGGAGAGTTCATCCGCGGGCGGCAGCCTGAACTCGGCGCCGGTCGCCTTGATACGTGCCTTCGCCCGGCTGATGCGCTGACCGATCGTCGTCTCCGGTACCAAGAAGGCCCGGGCGATCTCGGCCGTGGTCAGTCCGCCGACCGCCCGCAAGGTCAGCGCCACCTGCGACGGCGGAGTGAGCGACGGGTGGCAACACAGCAGCAACAAGGTCAGCGTGTCGTCGGCGACCGGAGCCGGCTCAGGGTCCGGCGCAGTCATCGACGCGACGGACTCCTCCCGGCGCTGACGGGCTGCCTCATTGCGCAGCATCTCGATCCGTCGCCGCGAAGCGACGGTGATCAGCCAGCTCCGCGGATTGTCGGGCAGCCCCTCGACGGGCCACTGCGTCGCCCCCGCGAGCAGCGCCTCCTGCACCGCGTCCTCGCAGGTGTCGAACCTGCCATAACGGCGTACCAGGGGACCGAGGACCTGGGGAGCGAGCTCGCGCAACAGCTCATCGAGGCGAGCCGTGTCCGTCATATCCCCAGCGCGCTCAGATCCTGGATCGGACGCACCTCGACCACGCCGAAGCCGGTCGCCTCCGGGATCATCGCCGCGTGCTCGATCGCCCGATCGATGCTGTCGCACTCCACCAGGTAGAAGCCGGCCAGCTGCTCCTTCACCTCGGCGAACGGGCCGTCCGTGGTGAGGATCCTGCCGTCCCGGACAGACACCTGCTTGGTCTCATTCGCATCGGCCAGGGCGTGGTGAACGATGCTCTCGCCGGACGCCTCGAGGGCCGCGTTCAGGTCGACGTACCCCTGCAGGCCCTGTTTGCGCTGCTCCTCCGGGAGCCCGGCCCAGATCTCCCGCGACGCCGGGTTGTCATAGATCAGGATCAGGTACTTCAACGGAACCTCCAGCGGCCGGGAAAGTCTCCCTTCACCTTAGGGCCGCCCTGGTTCCGGCCTCGGATTCGATAGGTAGGAAATAACCTACGTATAGTGGTGGCGTGACACCCACCCAGACAATCGAGAACCAGACAGCCGAGAACCGGATCTTCGCCGCCCTTGCCAGCCCGGTACGCCGCGAGGTGCTGCGTCTGCTCCGGGAGGGCGGGCCGCAGCCGGTGCAGGAGCTGGCCGGGCACTTCGAGATGGCCCGGCCGAGCTTCTCCGAACATCTGCGGGTGTTGCGCGCGGCAGGGCTGGTCGGCGAACGCAAGAACGGCCGCCGGCGGTTCTATCGGCTGGAGGCGATCCCTCTGACCGAGGTGCAGGAATGGCTCACCCCGTACGAGCGCTTCTGGCGTGAGCGGATGAACGAGCTGGACAACCTACTCGACCGGATGGGCGACGACGAATGAGCAGCACCGATCAAGACGACCCGACCTCGATCCGGGTCGACCAGTTCCTCCCGCATCCACCGGGCAAGGTCTGGCGGGCCCTGACCGACCCCGAGCTGATCGCCCAGTGGTTGATGCCTGGTGACTTCCGGCTCGAGATCGGCCACCGCTACACGATGCGGGCCCAGCCGGTCGCCGCCACAGGATTCTCCGGCGCCGTCCAGGCCGAGGTGCTGGCGTTCGAGGTGGAGAAGCTGCTTCGCATCGGCTGGCGGGACGCGGCGCCGGTCGAGGGGGCGGCGGGCGTCGATTGGACGATCACCTGGACCCTGCATCCGGAAGGCCGCGGTACCCGGCTCTTCCTCCTGCACGAGGGCTTCGACCCTGATGATCCGGTCCAGCAGCGGGCCCGCACGATCATGAACGGCGGCTGGCGAACAGGCGTCCCACGCGCTTTGGCGAAGCTCCTCGCTCGTATCTGAGCGCAGCGCAAATCAAAGCGCCAATCAATAAGAATCAGGAAAGATGTGACTGTCATGTCCGAGAATGCCGACCGGTTCCAGCGGGTGGCGGGGGACTTCCTCGCCCGGATCGAAGCTGTCCCGGCCGATCGCTGGACCAGCCCGAGTCCGTGCCCGGGCTGGACCGCACGCCAGGTCGTTGCCCATGTCATCAATGAACAACGCCGCATCCTCGCCACTCTCCGGCGTACCGAACCCAAGCGCCTGTACGGCGTCGCCGTCGCGGAGATGGGGTCGCAACCAGCAGTGGACGACCAGGCGGATCTCGCCGCGGCCTGGGGGGAGATCGGCGCCGGTCTGGTCGAAGCCGTCGATGATCCCGCTTGTGCAAAGGTACAACTGCCCACTCCCGTCGGACCCATGCCGTTCGTCGAAGTGGTCGACGCATTGCCGGAGGACGTGCTGATCCACACCTGGGATCTCGCACGGGCGACCGGCGGTGACGAGCAACTGGATGCCGAGGCCGTGGTGCACGTGTTCGAGAAGTTCAGGCCGCTGGACGAGGCGTTGCGGCAGCCCTGGGCGTTCGGGCCCAGGATCACCCCACCGTCGGGTGCCGACGTACAGACCGAGTTCCTCTGTTTCGTCGGCCGGCAGCCGTAGGAACCACCGGCGCGACACCGGTATGGCCTGGGCGAAACGTGATCGAGCGTCCAAGTACAGTATCGACCGGGATAGGGGCGTTGTGAGAACGGGAGGGTCGCGTGCCTGAGTTGGAAGTGTCCGACCGGGTTTTGACGATCCCGAATGCGCTCAGCGTCCTGCGGTTGCTGGGGGTGCCGCTGTTCCTCTGGCTGATCCTCGGACCGAAGGAGGACGGCTGGGCGATCATCGTGCTGATGATCGCCGGCTTCACCGACTGGGCCGACGGCCAGATCGCCCGGCGGATGAACCAGACCACCCGGCTCGGGCAGATGCTCGACCCGGTGGCGGACCGGCTCTACATCTTCGCGACGGTGCTCGGGCTTGCGTTACGCGACATCATCCCTTGGTGGCTGGCGCTCGCGCTGCCGTTGCGGGACCTGCTGCTGACCCTCACCTTGCCGGCCCTGCATCGCCGAGGCTTCAACGCGCTGCCGGTGCACTTCCTGGGCAAGGCGGCCACGTTCAACCTGCTGTACGCGTTTCCGCTGCTGCTGCTCGGCGACGGTGACGGGACGCTGAACACGTTGGCGAGGGTATTCGGCTGGGCGTTCGCGATCTGGGGAACGGGCCTGTATTACTGGGCCGGTGCACTCTATTTCGCCCAGCTACGACATCTGATGAAGACGGTGCCTCCAATCAGCAGACCATCCCGGTAACGACGGACCGCGATCGCCCTGCATGCAAGGATGGACCAGTGACGCTGCCTCTCCCCAGGCGACCTGTTCTCAGGCGACCCTCCGCACCCGAGCCCGGGCAGCGGAGGCTCGATGCGTCCATGTCTTTGCTGAACAACCTGATGGACCACCCGCTCGACGAGGGGTACGCCGTCGCAGCCAGGGCGCGGGTCCCGGAAGTGGAACGGCCGCGTCGATCCCGGCACCGGGTGATGCTGGTGGTGGCACTCGCCGTGCTCGGCTTCCTGCTCGCCATGGCCGCATCGCAGAACTACCGCAGCGCACCGGAGGTACAGAACCAGCGCAAGCAGCTGATCGACCAGATCAACCAGGCCGACGCCCGGCTGGCCGATCTGCGGGCCCAGCAGATGAAGCTGTCCGGTGAGGTGCGGTCGCTGCAGTCCAGCGGCCTCAGCAACTCCAGTTCGGGTGCCACCCTGCAGCAGAAGCTGAACGACCTTGAGCTGCAAACGGGCGCGGTAGCAGCCAGTGGACCTGGATTGAAGGCGGTGATCGACGATGCGAAAGACACCAGTAAGCAAGGCCGGTTGCTCGACGTCGATCTGCAGCAGTTGGTCAACGGATTGTGGACCGCGGGCGCCGAAGCCATCTCGGTGAATGGTCACCGGCTCACCTCACTCACCGCGATCCGTAGCGCCGGTAGCGCGATCACGGTCGACTACACCTCCTTGACCCCGCCGTATACGGTGCTAGCGATCGGTGAGACCGCGACGATGCCGGCCCGGTTCTCACAGAGCTCGGGTGGCCAATGGGCGCAATATCTGGTCAGTAATTTCGGTGTTCGACTAGCGATCACGACGGAGGATTCCTTGCTGGTGCCAGCCGATGCGACCATCGCGCTGCGGTACGCGAAGGTGGGTGGCAGCCGATGATCGCCGTACTCGGTCTGGTTATCGGCGTGGTCCTCGGCCTACTGGTCGCGCCCGCCGTGCCGGTGTGGGCGCAGCCGTACCTGCCGATCGCGGTGGTGGCGGCGCTCGACGCGGTCTTCGGCGCGCTGCGGGCCTTCCTGGACGGGATCTTCGACGACAAGGTGTTCGTCGTCTCCTTCATCTCCAACGTGCTGATAGCGGCGCTGATCGTCTACTTGGGCGACCAGCTCGGCGTCGGCTCCCAGCTGTCCACCGGTGTGGTGGTCGTTCTAGGTATCCGGATCTTCACCAACATGGCCGCGATCCGGCGGCACATCTTCCGCGCATGAGTACTGAAGAACCTTCCCAGCCGACGCCGATGCCGAAGCCGAAGACGCCGAACCTGGCGGTGCGGCGGCTGCGGGCGGGCTTCCGGCCCTCCCGCGGGCAGGCGATCGTCGCCGTCGTGCTCGCCCTGGTTGGGGGCATAGCCGTCGTCCAGGTGCGGATGAACCGGGCCGACGACGGTTATGCGAACGCCCGCCGCGAGGACCTGGTCACGATCCTGGACGGCCTGGGGCAGAGCACCCGCCGGCTGGAGAGCGAGATCACCGACCTGGAGACCCGCAAGAACGTCCTGTCGTCCAGTGCGGACAAGGCGCAGACCGCGCGCCAGCAGGCCGAGGAGCAGGCCCGGGTGCTCGGCATCCTGGCCGGCACCCTGCCGGCCCAGGGCCCGGGCGTCCGGATCACGCTGAGCGACCCGGCCGGCAAGATGAAGTCCGGCAACTTGCTGGATGCGATCGAGGAACTGCGCGACGCGGGTGCCGAGGTGATCCAGATCGGGTCCGTCCGGGTGGTGGCCAGCACCGACCTGGTGGACGATGCCCCCGGGGTGAAGGTCGACGGTGAGAAGCTCATGTCGCCGTACGTGATCCTGGCGATCGGCGAGTCCCACAACCTCTCCGCCGCGGCCAGCTTCCCGGGCGGTCTGGTAAGTGAGGTGACCGGTCCGCAGATCGGCGGAACGGCCGAGGTGACGGAGCTGCCGAAGGTGCAGATCACTGCCTTGCACGCGCCAGACGAGCATCGTTACGCTCGCCCGACGGCCAGCCCGACCAAATGACGTATCCCGAGTGAAACCTTGAGCGAAAGAGGACCACGGTGTACCCCGAAGACCTGAAGTACACGGCTGAGCACGAGTGGGTGAAGGTGAGCGAGGGCCCGGCTCGGGTCGGAATCACCGACTTCGCGCAGGATGCGCTCGGCGACATCGTGTACGTGCAGCTTCCCGAGATCGGTACGGCGGTACGCGCCGGCGACTCCTGCGGCGAGCTGGAATCGACCAAGAGCGTGAGCGACTTGTTCGCACCGGTGAACGGTACCGTCCGGGCCGTGAACGAGGCCCTGGCCGACCAACCGGACCTGATCAACACCGACCCGTACGGCGAGGGCTGGCTGCTGGACATCGACGTCGAGGACGACGAGGAGGTCGAGGCGCTGATGGATGCCGAGACCTACGAGGGACAGCTCGCGCAGAACTGATAGGTTGTCCAGACCTCAACTGCCGGTCGAGGGTTGAGGTCCGGACCCACCACACAGAGACGTCGCCGGTCACCCGGCGATCTGGAGGATCACAGCATGCCGTTCTGCAACAATTGCGGGCACGAGAACCCCGAGGGCAGCCGGTTCTGCTCGCAGTGCGGAACCATGCTCCCCGGCGCCGACCGTCCGGTGGCTGCTCCAGGGGTCCCCGGTGTCACCGACACCGCGATGCTGACCCCGATCGGTTCCGAGCCGGACACCGAGCGGGTCGACTCCGGCGATCTGTCGGACGAGGACGAGGCCGCAGTCGGCGCGCTGCCGGCCGGTTCCGCGCTGCTGATCGTGCAGCGCGGCCCGAACGCGGGCAGCCGGTTCCTGGTCGACGTAGATGTGGTCACCGCCGGCCGGCACCCTGACAGCGACATCTTCCTCGACGACGTGACGGTGTCCCGTCGGCACGCCGAATTCCGTCGCGAGGGGCAGAGCGTGAAGGTTCGCGATGTGGGCAGCCTGAACGGCACCTACGTGAACCGCGACCGGATCGACGAGGTCACCCTGTCGAACGGCGACGAGGTCCAGATCGGCAAGTACCGGCTGGTCTACTACGCCAGTTCCCAGAGCTTCGAGGGCTGAGGTGCCGGGCCCGATCGAGGGGCCGGTAGAAGGTCTCAGCATCGGTGAGGTGCTGCTGCACCTGCGGGCGGAGTTCGCCGAGGTGACCATCTCCAAGATCCGGTTCCTCGAGTCGGAGGGTCTGGTCGAGCCGGCCCGGAGCGCTTCTGGCTACCGCAAGTTCAGCTCGGCTGACGTCGAGCGGCTGCGCTATGTGCTGACCGCCCAACGGGACCAGTACCTACCACTCAAGGTGATCAAGGAACACCTGGCGGCGATCGACCGTGGGCTCCGGCCGCCGGCCGCGCCGGGCGGTCGACCGGCGGCGCCCGCGGACCTGGAAGAGCCCGCTGGGTTGCCGGCGGCGGAGGACTTCAGCACCTACGGCACCGAGCTCAGGCTGACCCGCGATGAGTTGCGCGCCGCGGCGGAGATCACCGTCGAACTACTCGACCAGCTCGAGAGCCATGGCCTGGTAGTGGCCAACGGCAACCACTACGACGGTGACGCATTGCTGGTGGCGAAGGCCGCGGCCGAGTTCGCGGCGTACGGCGTGGAGCCGCGGCACCTGCGGCCGTTCCGAACGGCGGCGGACCGGGAGGTGGGCCTGATCGAGCAGGTGGTCAGCCCGTTGACCCGGCAGCGGGAGGACGAGGCCGGGCGGCGGGCCGACGAGAAGGTCCGCGACCTGGCCGCGCTGGCGGTCCGTTTGCATGCCGCACTGGTTCGCACCGGCCTAGGCCGCCAGCACCGCCGCCCGAACTGAACCTGAACCGCCGGACGGAGCAGGGGAGCGGTACGGCCGCAGAGTACGCTGAATATGTGCGCGAAGTCGACGTGGTCGGAGTCCGGGTGGAGATGCCCTCGAGTCAGCCGATCGTGCTGCTCCGGGAGGTCGGCGGCGAGCGGTACCTGCCGATCTGGATCGGTGCGGCGGAGGCGAGTGCGATCGCCTTCGCCCAGCAGGGGATGGAACCACCCCGGCCGCTGACACACGATCTGTTCGCCGAGACCATCCGGGTATTAGGCCACACGCTCAGCCAGGTCCGGATCGTGAACCTGACCGACGGGGTGTTCGAGGCGATGCTGGTGTTCGACGACAACACCGAGATCTCGGCCCGGCCGTCGGACTCGATCGCGCTCGCGCTGCGGACCAATACGCCGGTGTTCTGCACCGAGGAGATCCTCGCCGAGGCCGGTATCCCGGTACCGGACAACGAGGACAACGACGAGGTGGAGGAAGAGGAAGAGGTCGAGCGCTTTCGCGAGTTCCTCGACAACGTCACCCCCGAGGATTTCGACAAAAGCTGACCTGGAGTCACCGGCTAGGCCGTCGAGGTAACGATTCGGGCCACCCGGGCGCGACACGCATTCGGCTCGGTGCCCACGTCGTTGACCGGCTCTGGTTGGCGGCCTACCTTGAAGGAGTCGTGGGGTTGTTGTAACTCCACGGATGTGATCCGTTCGAGGTATCAGGGAGGCTGAGGCGTGACACGCACCGGCGACACAGATCCGACGGCGCCGTCGACGTCCGAAGCGCACGCCGAGGCGGCCGCCAGTGCAGGCGTGCAGGGTCTGTTGTTCGACGACGACCTGTCGCCGATGCCCGACGACGTCGGTTTCCGCGGCCCGACCGCGTGTGCCGCAGCAGGCATCACCTACCGTCAGCTCGACTACTGGGCCCGGACCGGGCTGGTCTCGCCGTCGGTGCGCCCGGCCACCGGCTCCGGCACGCAGCGGCTCTACGGCTTCCGCGACGTACTGTTGCTGAAAGTGATCAAGCGGCTTCTCGACGCCGGCATCTCACTGCAGCAGATCCGCACCGCGATCGCGCACCTGAGCAAGCGCGGCATCGACGACCTGACCCAGATCACCCTGATGAGTGACGGGGCCAGCGTTTACATGTGCACCTCGCCCGATGAGGTCATCGACCTGCTGGCCGGTGGCCAGGGGGTCTTCGGCATCGCCCTCGGCGGTGTCTGGCGCGAGGTCGAGGGGTCACTGTCCGAGCTGCCGACCGAGCGGGCCGACGGTGAGTCCGACGGGAACGACGAGCTCGCCGCCCGTCGCCGCGCCCGCATGACCGGCTGACCGCCACACCGATCTGACAATGCGCCCACTCGCCTCGGAGCAACTTCGTGGCGTATGGGCAACTTTACTTCTGCCGCTGCACCCCGACGACACCATCGATTTCGGCCGTCTCGAGGACCAGGTCGACTTCCTGGTGGGCGCCGGTCTGCACGGTCTCTACGCACACGGCACGGCGGGGGAGTTCCAGACCCTGTCCGAAGCCGAGTTCGACCAGATCAACGAGTTGCTCGCCAAGGCGTGCAGAGCCGCGGGACTCCCGTTCCAGCTCGGTGCCAGCCACCCGTCCGCGCAAGTCATGCTGGATCGGGTTCGACGAGCGGCCGGCCTGGAGCCCAGCGCGATCCAGGTGATCCTGCCCGACTGGCTTCCGCTGAACGACGACGAGGTACTGGCTTTCCTGACCCGGGCGGCAGCCACGCCCGTTCCCTTGGTGCTCTACAACCCGCCGCATGCGAAGACCATGGTCGGGCCGGAGCTCCTGGGTCGCCTGGCGGACGCCGTACCGACGTTGATCGGGCTGAAAACGGCCGGTGGTGACAGAGCGTGGTTCGAGGCCGTCAAGCAAGCCGCTCCTGGGTTGTCGATCTTCGTGCCAGGTCACTTCCTCGCGAGCATGTCGCCACTCGGCGCACACGGCAGCTATTCGAACGTCGCCGCGCTGTCACCGGCCGGTGCCGTCAGGTGGTACGACCAGATCCACAGCGACGGTGGCTACGCCGCGGCGATGGACGTCGAGCGGCGGATCGGTGTGTTCTTCGCCGGGCACATCGCGCCGTTGCAGGCCGCCGGGCTGTCCAACCCGGCGCTGGACAAGTTCCTCGCCGCTGTGGGCGGCTGGGCCGACGCCGGCACCCGGGTTCGGTGGCCGATGAGCTTCGCGACCGAGGCGCAGGTTGACGCCGCGCGGCCGGCGGCACGGGAGCTCCTGCCTGAGTTGTTCCTGCCGGACTGGTAGCCTCGGGTACGCCGTACACAGCACTCGGGAGAGTCTCAGGCCTTGCTGCCTGGGCGCCGAAGGGGCAATTCCTCCCCGGAACCTCTCAGGCCCATGGACCGGGTGCCGCAGGCGACTCTGAAGCGCGTATGCGTGACAGAGGGGGAGGCCCCAGACAGCACTTGTCAGCAGCGACGGAGCCTTCTCGATGACTGTGAACGAATCCCACTCTCAGGTCTCGGCCGCCTTCGCCGACCGTCATATCGGGCCCCGCCCGGATGAGGTCGCGCGGATGGTGGAGACCCTCGGGTACGCCGACATCGACGCGCTGGTGGATGCCGCGGTGCCGGCCTCGATCCGGTCCGCCGAGGCACTTCGATTGCCGGAACCCGCCACCGAGGTAGATGCCCTGACCGAGCTCCGCGGGCTTGCCGCGCGCAACAATGTGGCGACCTCGATGATCGGGCAGGGGTATTACGGCACCTTCACGCCGTCGGTGATCGTTCGCCGCCTGGTGGAGAACCCGGCCTGGTACACGGCCTATACGCCGTACCAGCCGGAGATCTCGCAGGGCCGGTTGGAGGCGCTGCTGAACTTCCAGACCGTGGTGTCGGACCTGACCGGCCTGCCGACGGCCAACGCGTCGCTGCTGGACGAGGGCACCGCGGCCGCCGAGGCGATGACCCTGGCGCACCGCTCCAACAAGAAGAGCAAATCCGATCGATTCCTGGTCGACGCGGACTGCTTCGGCCAGACCATCGCCGTCGTACAGACCCGGGCGGAGGCGCTCGGCCTGGAGGTCGTGGTCGCCGACATCACCGACGGTCTGCCCGAGGGCGACTTCTTCGGCGTGCTGGTCCAGTACCCGGGCTCCGGCGGCGTCGTACGGGATCTGCGGCCGCTGACCGAAGAGGCGCACGAGCGCGGTGCACTGGTCGCGGTGGCGTCCGATCTACTTGCGCTGACGATGCTCGTCTCGCCGGGTGAAGCCGGCGCGGACGTCGTCATCGGCTCGTCGCAGCGTTTCGGCGTGCCGCTGTTCTACGGAGGTCCGCACGCGGGCTTCATGTCGGTGCGCGCGGGTCTCGAGCGGTCCTTGCCGGGCCGGTTGGTCGGAGTGTCAGTCGATGTGGACGGCGCTCCGGCGTACCGGCTGGCGTTGCAGACAAGGGAGCAGCACATCCGTCGCGAGAAGGCGACGTCAAACATCTGCACCGCTCAGGTGCTACTCGCCGTGGTCGCTTCCATGTACGCCGTGTACCACGGCCCCGACGGGCTGAAGGCGATCGCCGAGCGGGTGCACGGGTACGCGGACAGCCTTGCTGCGTCGCTCCGGGCGGGTGGCGTCGAGGTCGTGCACGAGCAGTTCTTCGACACCGTGCTGGCGCGGGTTCCGGGTCGTGCGGCGGATGTCGTCGACGCTGCCCGGCAGAGCGGGATCTGGCTGCGGCTGGTGGACGCGGACCACGTCGGCATCTCCTGCGACGAGAAGACCGACGCGACCGCTCTCGACCGAGTCTGCGGTGCTTTCGGCGTCCGGTACGACGCCGAGCTCAGCGGGGCCGAGTTGGCAGCCGAAGTCACCCGGACCAGTGAGTACATGACGCACCCGGTGTTCAACACGCATCGCTCGGAGACGGCGATGCTGCGGTACATGCGCCGGCTGTCCGACTACGACTACGCGCTGGACCGCGGCATGATCCCGCTCGGCTCCTGCACGATGAAGCTGAACGCGACCACCGAGATGGAGCCGGTCACCTGGCCGGAATTCTCCGACCTGCACCCGTTCGCGCCGATCGAGGACGCGGCCGGGTACGTGACGCTGATCACTCAGCTCCAGCGCTGGCTCGCCGAGGTCACCGGCTACGCGAAGGTGTCGATCCAGCCCAACGCCGGCAGCCAGGGTGAGCTCGCCGGTCTGCTGGCAATCCGGGCGTACCACCGGGCGCAGGGCGACGACGGCCGCAACATCTGCCTCATCCCGGCCAGTGCCCATGGCACCAATGCCGCCTCTGCGGTGATGGCCGGCATGAAGGTCGTGGTTGTGAAGGGCAACGATGACGGCACCATCGACCTGGAAGACCTGCGGGCCAAGGCCTCCGAGCACGCCGCGCAACTGGCCGCGATCATGATCACCTACCCGTCGACGCATGGCGTGTACGAGGAGAGCGTCACCGAGGTCTGCCGGATCGTCCACGACAACGGCGGCCAGGTGTACGTCGACGGCGCGAACCTGAACGCGTTGCTCGGCCTTGCCAAGCCCGGCGAGTTCGGCGGCGACGTGAGCCACCTCAACCTGCACAAGACGTTCTGCATCCCGCATGGTGGCGGTGGCCCGGGCGTTGGTCCGGTGGCCGTCGCGGAGCACCTTGCGCCGTACTTGCCGAATCACCCGCTGCTGGACCAGGCCGGGCCGGCGTCGGGTGTCGGGCCAATCAGCGCCGCGCCATTCGGCTCGGCCGGCGTACTGGCTATTTCTTGGGCGTACATCCGGATGATGGGTGGCGAAGGGCTGACTGCCGCCACCAAGGCCGCCGTACTGACGGCGAACTACGTGGCGAAGCGGCTCGAGGGCGCGTTCCCGGTGCTCTACACCGGCGAGAACGGGCTGGTCGCGCACGAGTGCATCCTGGACCTGCGGCCGATGACCAAGGAGACCGGCATCAGCGTCGACGACGTCGCGAAGCGGCTGATCGACTACGGCTTCCACGCGCCGACGATGTCCTTCCCGGTCGCGGGCACGCTAATGGTCGAGCCGACCGAATCAGAAGATCTAGGAGAACTGGATCGTTTTTGCGACGCGATGATCGCGATCAAGCACGAGATCGACCGGGTCGTTGCCGGCGAGTGGCCGGCCGGCGACAACCCTCTGGTGAATGCTCCGCATACCGCCGGGTCGGTGATCAACGACAAGTGGGAGCACGCCTACACCCGGGAGGAGGCGGCGTTCCCGCAGTCGGTCGACCGGACCGCCAAGTACTGGCCGCCGGTCCGCCGCATCGACGGTGCCTTTGGCGACCGCAACCTGATCTGCTCCTGCCCACCACCGGAGGCCTTCGAGTGACCCTGCGTTCTGACACTGCCGCCGCCCTGTACGCCGAGGTTGCGGCAGTGCAGAGCGCGTCCCGCCTACCGTCCATCTGCGCAGGTGTCGTGCAGGACGGCAAGCTGGCTTGGACGGGCGCACGCGGCCAGTTCGTGTCCCGCCACGGTGGTCTGCCCGACAGCGACACCCAGTACCGGATCGGGTCGATCAGCAAGACCCTGACCGCCGTGCTGGTGATGCAGTGCCGTGATGACGGGTTGCTCTCGCTGAACGATGCGGTCGGCAAGCATCTGCCCGGCATCGCGTTCGGGCACCTGACGATCCGGAATCTGCTGGCCCACTCCGGCGGTATGCACGCAGAGCCGGCTGGTCCCTGGTGGGAACGGAACCCCGGCGTGCCCTTCGAGGTGCTTACCGCCGCGATGGAGTCGTCGGAGGCCGCAGCTGAGGCGGAGCAGCGGCATCACTACTCGAACCTCGGCTACGCCTTGCTCGGCGAGATCGTCGCCCGGCTGCGGGGTGCGAGCTGGGCCGCGCTCGTCCAGCAGCGGATCCTGGACCCGCTCGAGATGCGCCGTACGTCGTACCTGGCGACCGGCCGGGCCGCGAGTGGCTTCTCTGTGCACCCGTGGTCGGGACGCCTTGAAGACGAACCGGCGTACGACGCGGGGGCGATGGCGCCCGCAGGCCAACTGTGGAGCACCATCGAGGATCTCGGCCGGTACGCGGCGTTCTGGATCGACCCGGTGCGCGAGGTGCTCGCGCCGGACACAGTCGAGGAGATGGCCGCACCTCGCGCCAGTGATCCCGCGGAGGCTCTGGATGCGAGCTACGGGCTCGGTCTGCGACTGCATGCCGCTGAGTCGCACCTGCTGGTCGGTCACAGCGGATCGATGCCTGGGTTCCTGGCCGGGTTGTTCGTGGACCGGGCGCGGCGGTTGGGCGGCATCACCCTGGCCAACGCGACGACGGGTGGGGTGCGTGGAGTGCCGATGCTGGCGATCGACCTGCTGCGGACGCTGGCGTCGTACGAGCCGCCGGTCGCCGCGGAATGGCTGCCGGAGCCCGAGCTGTCGCAGGGTTCGGAGCTGCTCGGACCTTGGTACTGGGGCAACACGCCGTACTTGCTGACTGTTGTCGATGGCACCTTGTTGCTCAGGGGGCTGAACGGTGGCCGGCAGTCCCGGTTCGTGCCCGAGGGGAGCGACCTGTATCGGGGGCTCGACGGGTATTTCGCCGGCGAGTACCT
>JAWWPC010000059.1:0-7520 GCA_033851055.1 Kribbellaceae bacterium
CCGCGGCGTTCATCAAGGAGAACGTGACCAAGCCGGTCGTCGGATACGTCGCGGGCTTCACCGCCCCCGAGGGCAAGACGATGGGCCACGCCGGCGCGATCGTGTCCGGCTCGTCCGGTACCGCCGCGGCCAAGCAAGAAGCCCTCGAGGCCGTCGGCGTCAAGGTCGGCAAGACCCCGACCGAGACCGCCAACCTGATGCGCGAAATCATGAAAACCCTGACTTCATAACCCCCACCCCCACGCGGCCCCGGCACCCCCGGGGCCGCTTTCGTCCCCCGTCATCGGTCCCTTGTTCCCCGGCGCGTCGCCGTTCATCGGTCCCTTGTGACCTAGTGCGGGCCTGTCGGGCGAGGGGTGTGACCACCGCATGGCGGACGCACGCACCCTGTCGGACTCGGTTGACGAGCGTGAACTTGCCCTCGCTCAACGCCCGGCGATAGTCAGAGTCGCGACATTTCCCGGGATTTGGATCGGCCGGGCGCGAGTTGACTGAGCGCCTCGTCTGGCCTCGAGATACCGCCTCGACTGGCCGGTTCGATGACCGACGTACGGCGTGTCGGAATGGTACGTGGAGCATCGAGAGGCTGTCGGAGCGGTACGTGGGATATCCGACCCCTCGCTGCAGCGGGGTTTGTCCACAGCGGTGGAAAACCTCAGCGATTCGTCGCGTCTACTCGTACGTCGATGGGCGAATTCGGGCGGCGGGTGTCGGTGCTCTCGGTGCGGCGGGTTTGCCAGTACGACGTTGCAGGCGGGAGGCCCGGGCGTTTTCGACGGTTCGGCCCGGGCTATCCACTCGCACCGGGAGTTGCCTACTGAGACCCGGGGAGGGGCGACCCACAAGGTCAGTGGTAACCGGGGCTAGATCCGATCGCGAATCAGCGCAGGCGTCCTCGTAGTGGGCGAGCCTCCCGGGTTCGGATGGCTTGGCACTGGATCGGCTCCGCTTGTCGCGTCTGCGGCGTACGAGGAGACCGATGAACGGCGACACGCCGGGGAACAAGGGACCGATGAGTGGTTATTTGAAGGCGGCGGAGCGTTCGGCGGCGCGGGTGAGGATCTCGACGAAGGCGCTGTTGCCGATGTCGAGGTTCTTGAGTACCGGGTAGAGGACGTAGACCGCCTGCTTGCCGGCCGCTGCGACGCCGATCCGGTAGGTGACGATCTTGCCGCCGCCGGTGTCGTAGGAGGCCCGCCAGGTCTGGCCCTTGATTGTGCTGAGGCTGACTGTGCCGGTCTTCTTGACGGTGGCAGTGGAGTACGTCTTGGCGCAGCCGTCCATGTTCTTGCGGAGGCCGCTGAAAAACGCGGTCGCGCTCCCGGGCGAGCCGAACCGGGCCACCATCGTGTCCATCCCGAACTCGGTCGGCACCGGCGCATCTGGTACGACGTACGTCTGGAACTTGTACTTGGTGGCCTTGGCCTTCTTCGGGTCGAGCTTCTCGCAGCCGGTACCGGTGCGGGTCCCGCTGGCCACGCTGACCCAGGGCTTGTCGATGGAGTTGAGCACCGGCAGGTCGATCGGGGCCATGAACCCGGCCGGTTCCGAGGTCGGTAGCAGGCTTGGGGCGGCGGTCGGGGTCTGGTTGCAACTGGTGCCGGTCTGGGCGCAGATCCGCTTCAGCGCGGCGCCGGCGGTGGCCAGGATGCCGTTCGGCGCCGGCGGGGTTCCGCCCGTGCTGTCGTATTCGAGCACCATCGTGGCCGGGCCGGTGGTGGTCACGCTGACCGTTCGGTATTTGTTGGTGGAGCTGTCGGTCGGCTGGCCGAAGACGGCGACCACGCCGCGCTCGCCGAGACCCTTGGTGGCGTAGCTGGCGACCAGCCGCAGCTGCGGTGTCGAGCACTGGCTCAGCCAGCCGATGACGGTGCTGTACGCCTTGTCGGCAGCGGCCGAGTCGTTGGACACCTCTACGAACTGGACAGCGGTGTCCTTGGTGGTGGGGTTGCGGAAGTTGCGGACCCAGGTCCGGACCCCGGCAGGATCGGCGAACCGCTGTGGCTGGCAGACGAACGAGTGGTCCGACGCGCTGCTGCCGTCGGCCGTGCTGGCGACGGTCCAGGTGCCGGCAGTGGTCAGCGGCTTGGCGCTGGTGCCGTCGAGCAGCGCCTTCGTGTCCGTCAGCACCGTGGAGTCCGCGTGGCTCGGCTTGTCGTCCGGTGTGCTGGCCTTGGTGTTGCCGGGGGAATCGCCACCGCCGACGGCAGCCAAGGCCACGTATCCGCCGCCACCGACCAGGACCAGGAGGGCCGCACCCGCGCCGAGTAGCCGGTTCCTGCGGCGCGCCTGCCGGCGGCGTGCCTCCCTTGCAGCGGCGCGCCCGCCCCGGGGCGCACGGTGGGAGCCGGTCATCTGATTCCTTGTCCTCCTGACTGAATCCACCCGACGGTACCCGGTGGTCCGGCACGGTCCCACCCCGAGCAAGACAGACAGCAAACGGGCCGAAGTCTTCCATATTCGGCGTGTCAGAACGAGCAGTCCCCCGATAGCGGGTGACGATGGGGGTTAGATGACCGACATGATGAGCCGTCCGGGCGCCCGTGATAGCGGGACCTACCAGGCGCCCGGACTCGGCCGCGAGCCGGGAGGTGACGCCGTTGCCGCGGCGAAGCCGGTGATCCTCTCGGCTTTGATCGCTGCCGGCGCCTGCCTGCTCACCGGGCTCCTCACTTGCGCCGCCCTTGCCGTGGTCGGCTGGCTGGCTGAAACGGCGGGTGGCGCGTCTGGAGCCGTGCGGGCCGGGGCTGCGGTGTGGCTGGTGGCGCACAAGGCCGGCGTAACAGTCAGTGGCGGCTCTGTGAGCATCGCACCGCTCGGTCTGACCCTGTTCCTCGCGGTCTGCCTCTACCGCGGCGGCAAGTTCGCCGCCCGGGTGAGCGCCGCCGACCGGACGAAAGACCTGATGCTCGCTTCGGCGGTGCTGGCCGTCATGTACGGCGCCGGCGCGCTCCTGATCGCACTGCTCACCTCTGACCAAACGGTCAAGGTTTCGCCGCTCTCAGCCTTTCTGGGCGCCACCTGCCTCGCGATCGTCGCAGGGACTGCCGGGGTCCTCGTCGAGTCCGGAGCCGCTGCAGAGATCGTCGATGCGACGCCACCCGGCCTACGCGATGTCGTGCCTGCAGCAGTCGCGGCCCTGCTCACCGCGGTGGCTGCCGCAGCTGTCCTGTACGCCGTGATGCTGGCTGTGCACTTCTCCCGCGTCACCGCGATGCTGGAGGCCCTGGACGCAGGTGTTATCGGGTCGGTGGTGTTGTTCGCCATCTGCCTGGCCCTGTTGCCGAACGTGCTCCTGTACGTCGTCGCATTCCTGGCAGGCCCGGGTTTCCAGCTAGGCGTCGGTACGTCGATCGCGCCGACTGGGGTGGACGTCGGGAGCCTCCCGGCGCTGCCGCTTCTCGCAGCCACGCCGGCTGATGGCGCTACGTCGTCGTACTTGCTGGCTCTGACGGCTCTGCTGCCGCTAATGGCCGGCGGCGTTGCTGGGCTGGTCGTGGTCAAGCGCGGGCTGGCCGCGCCGGATGCAGAGGTGCTGGGCTGGGATGCCTACGCGCTGCGCGGTGGGATCGCCGCATTGCTGGCCGCAGTGGGCTTGCTGGTACTGATGACTCTCTCCGGCGGATCGGCTGGACCGGGCCGCATGGCGGCGGTAGGGATCCCCGGCGCGCTGTCGGCGGCTGGAGTGCTCGGCGCAGGGATGGCGATCGGCGCAGCGATCACTGCGGGTGTCGTCGCCGCGCGTCGGCTCCAGCCTGGGCAGCCCCGCTAGCTGACCGCTGCTCGACCGCCTAGGCCCGCCCGATAAGGTTTGCCGCGTGACAGACCCGGTTGCATCCGTCCCAGAGCCTGCGCGTCTCGTCGTGCTGATCTCCGGCTCGGGCTCGAACTTGGAGGCCCTGCTGGATGCCTGCGCCGACCCCGCGTACGGCGCCCAGGTGGTAGCCGTCGGTGCGGACCGGGACGGGATCGAGGGGCTGCGCCGCGCAGAGCGGGCCGGCGTACCGACCTTCGTGCACCGGGTGAAGGACCACACCGAGCGGACCGGGTGGGACGCCGCGCTAACCGCGTCCGTGGCGTCGCACCGACCTGATCTGGTTGTCTCGGCCGGGTTCCTGAAGCTGGTCGGGGACGAGTTCCTGAAGAGCTTCGGCGACCGGTATGTGAACACCCACAATGCGCTACTGCCGGCCTTCCCCGGCATCCACGGCCCGCGCGACGCGCTCGCGTACGGCGTGAAGGTGGCCGGCGCGACACTGTTCTTCGTCGACGGTGGCGTGGACACCGGGCCGATCATCGCCCAGGTGACCGTGCCGGTCGCCGACGACGACACCGAGGACACCCTGACCGAGCGGATCAAGGAGGTCGAGCGCCGCCAACTGGTGGAGTGGGTCGGCCGGCTGGTCCGCAACGGCTGGACCATCACTGGACGAAAGGTCACATCGAAGTGAGCACCGACCGCAGGCCGATCCGCCGGGCGCTGATCAGCGTCTACGACAAGTCCGGTCTGGAGGAGCTTGCGAAGACCCTGTCCGACGCCGGCGTCCAGTTGGTGTCGACCGGCTCGACCGCCGCGCGGATCGCCGCCAGCGGGGTGCCGGTGACCAAGGTGGAGGACCTGACCGGGTTCCCGGAGTGCCTGGACGGTCGGGTGAAGACCCTGCACCCGAAGGTGCACGCCGGCCTGCTCGCCGACCTCCGGCAGCCCACCCACGTGGAGCAGCTGGCCGAGATGCGGGTGGAGCCGTTCGACCTGCTGGTCAGCAACCTCTACCCGTTCACCGAGACGGTCAGCTCGGGTGCTACGCCGGACGAGTGCATCGAGCAGATCGACATCGGCGGCCCGTCGATGGTTCGCGGCGCCGCGAAGAACCACGCGAACGTCGCCGTCGTGGTCTCGCCCGCACGCTACCCCGAGATTCTTGCGGCGCTCGCCGAGGGCGGGTTCAGCCTCGAGCAGCGCCGGCGGCTGGCCGCCGAGGCCTTCGCCCACACCGCGTCGTACGACGTCGCGGTGGCGAGCTGGATGGGCAACGTGCTCACCGACACCAGCGAGGGCACCGGCTTCCCGGCCTGGACCGGCGCGACCTGGGAGAAGGCCGCCGTGCTCCGGTACGGCGAGAACCCGCACCAGCCGGCCGCGCTCTACCGGCACTGGCGCGGCGGGCTTGCTGCCGCGGAACAGGTGCACGGCAAGGAGATGTCGTACAACAACTACGTCGACGCGGACGCCGCCCGGCGTACTGCGTTCGACTTCGACGGCCCGGCAGTTGCCATCATCAAGCATGCCAACCCGTGTGGCATCGCCGTCGGCAACAACATCGCCGAGGCGCACCAGAAGGCCCACGACTGCGATCCGGTCTCGGCGTACGGCGGCGTGATCGCGACGAACGCGCCGGTCTCGGTCGAGATGGCCAAGCAGGTCGCGGAGATCTTCACCGAGGTGCTGGTGGCGCCGGCGTACGAGGACGGCGCGGTCGAGATCCTGTCGGCAAAGAAGAACATCCGGCTGCTGGTATGCCCGCCGGACCAGCACCTGGACCGAGTCGAATTCCGCGGCATCAGCGGCGGCGTGTTGATGCAGCAAGTGGATCGGTTCCAGGCCGCGGGCGACGATCCGTCGACCTGGAAGGTCGCCGCCGGCGAAGCGGTGTCCGACGAGGTGCTGGCCGACCTGACCTTCGCTTGGAAGGCCTGCCGCGCGGTGAAGTCGAACGCGATCCTGTTGGCGGCCGATGGCGCCTCGGTCGGGGTCGGCATGGGCCAGGTCAACCGGGTCGACTCGTGCCGGCTGGCCGTCTCGCGGGCGGGTGATCGGGCCGCTGGATCGGTGGCGGCTTCGGACGCGTTCTTCCCCTTCCCGGACGGCCTGGAGGTGCTGATCGAGGCCGGCGTGAAGGCCGTCGTACAGCCGGGCGGCTCGATCCGGGACGACGTGGCCATCGAGGCGGCGGAGAAGGCCGGGATCACGATGTACTTCACCGGCACCCGGCACTTCTTCCACTGAGTAGGACGTGAGGCCGCCTCCTCCGATCGGCGGGGGCGGTCAGCTCAGCTCGGCTATGTCCCGGAATTCCGGAATTCGCCGTCGCGGCGATCCGGGCCGACACCCTCGCGGCGACCGCAAGCTCGATGCGAGCGGTCGAGGGAGTACAGCCTGGTGTTCAACGCTGCTGAGCCTGCCTGAGCACTTCTGCCACGGAATCGGGTAATAGAGCGCCCTTTCCGCGTGTACTGGATGGCAGGCGCCTTTCGTTAGAGACATTGCGTAAGTCTTCGGCGGTGGCCTATGGTGATCCGGCTCGTTGTCCCTCGATCCGCCCGTTGGGGAGAACCATGTCGGTGAAACGTCGGTGTCTCGCGTTGCTCGTGGCAGCCGCGGTCGCAGTCCCACTGGGACTGTCCGCGGTGCCCGCGGAGGCTAACAGTCAGAAGCGTGTTGTCGGTTACTACACCCAGTGGAGCGGTTACGACCGCAACTTCCTGGTCAGTGACCTGGTCAAGAACGGAACGGCCGCCAAGCTCACCCAGCTGAACTACGCCTTCGGGTTCCTGGATGCGCAGGGCAACTGTGTCAGCAGCGACCCCTGGGCTGACTACCAGCGCCCCTTCACCGCCGAGCAGAGTGTCAGCGGCAAGGCGGACGAGCCGGGCCAGGCACTGGCCGGCAACCTGAACCAGCTCAAGCAACTGAAGCAGATGTTCCCCAAGCTCCGGGTGAGTATCTCGATCGGCGGCTGGACCGGTTCGAAGTACTTCTCCGACGCCGCGCTCACCCCGGCCTCGCGGGCCGCGAGCGTGAAGTCCTGCCTGGACATGTGGCTGAAGGGCAACCTGCCAGGGGTGCCGGCAGGGGCGGCGAAGGGCATCTTCGACGGCGTCGACCTGGACTGGGAGTGGCCCGCCAGCGAGGGCAACCCCGGCAATGTCATCCGGCCGGAGGACAAGCAGAACTTCACCGCGCTGGTGCACGAGTACCGCAAGCAGCTCGACCGGCTGCCGTTCAGCGGGCGGTACAACCTGACCGCGTTCCTCCCAGCCGCGCCGGCCCAGATCGACAACGGCTTCGAGGTCAGCAAGCTCTTCAAGGACCTCACCTTCGGCACCACGCAGGGCTACGACTACCACGGCGCGTGGGACCCGGTCACGAACCAGCAATCGGCGATCGACGGCCCGGCCGGTGACCCGTCGACGGCGGAGTTCAGCTCGCAGGTCACGATCGACGCCTATCTCTCGCGGGGTGCGCCGCGGGACAAGCTCGTGATGGGCGTGCCGTTCTACAGTCGCGGCTGGACCGGCGTGACCAACCAGAACAACGGCCTGTTCCAGCCCGCCACGGGACCCGCGCCCGCGACGTACGAGGCAGGCTATGAGGACTACCGGTTGCTCAAGGCCAAGCTCGGCGGGTTCACCGTCTACCGGGACACCAAAGCCGGCTTCGCCTGGTTGTTCGACGGTACGACGTTCTGGACCTGGGACGACCCGACCGAGATGAAGCGCAAGGCGGAGTACATCTCCGA
>JAWWPC010000070.1:0-7615 GCA_033851055.1 Kribbellaceae bacterium
CCGCGGCGTTCATCAAGGAGAACGTGACCAAGCCGGTCGTCGGATACGTCGCGGGCTTCACCGCCCCCGAGGGCAAGACGATGGGCCACGCCGGCGCGATCGTGTCCGGCTCGTCCGGTACCGCCGCAGCCAAGCAAGAAGCCCTCGAGGCCGTCGGCGTCAAGGTCGGCAAGACCCCCACCGAAGCCGCTCGGCTGATGCGAGAAGCGCTCGAGGCGCTCCTCGTCCAGCAGCCCGCCTGACGGAAACGGAGTGTCAACCATGAAGAAGATCGGCTTCATCGGACTCGGCATCATGGGTTCGCACATGGCCGCGAACCTGATCCGGGCCGGCTACGACGTCACCGGGTACGACGTCGTGCCGGAATCCGTCGAGCGGCTCCTGCAAGCAGGTGGTAAGCCGGCCCCGACCATCGCCGAAGCGACAGCCGGGGCGGAGGTGGTCATCACCATGTTGCCGGACTCCCCGCAGGTTGCGGAGGTCGTGCTCGGGCCGGGCGGCGTGCTCGAGACCGCTGCACCTGGCCTGCTGTTGATCGACATGAGCTCCATCGCGCCCGAGACCTCGCTGGCTATAGCCAAGGCCGCGGCCACGGCCGGCAACGGCGTACGGGTGCTCGATGCTCCTGTGAGCGGCGGTGAGCAGGGGGCGATCAAGGCGTCGCTCTCCATCATGGTGGGCGGTGATCTGGAGGACTTCGAGACGGCTCGTCCCATCTTCGAGGACCTTGGCCGGACCATCGTGCACGTCGGTGGCCATGGCGCCGGCCAGACGGTGAAGGCTGCCAACCAGTTGATGGTGGCCGGCATCATCGCGCTGGTCAGTGAAGCCATCGTGCTGCTGGAGGCCTCCGGGGTCGACGCCGAGCGTGGCCTCGAAGTGCTCGCCGGAGGTCTGGCCGGCAACCGCATCCTCGACCTGAAGTCGGCCTCGATGCTGGCCCGGGAGTTCGAGCCCGGGTTCCGGATCGACCTTCACCACAAGGACATGGGGATCGCGCTCGCCTCCGGCCGCGCCGCCGGGGTCTCGCTCCCAATCACCGGCCTGGTCGCGCAACTTGTCGCGGCAGCGCGAGCGAAGGGCTACGGCTCGCTCGACCACTCCGCCCTCCTACAGGTAGTAGAGCAACTCTCCACCCCCACCAACCACTACCCCCGCCCCAGCTCCCGCCCCTAACCACCCAATCGTCGGTCCCTTGTTCCCCGGCGTGTCGCGCTTCGTCGGTCCTTTGATGCCAGCGCCGGGCTGGGCTCGCGGTTGTGGCCTGCCAGGCGAATGGCCGAGCCACCGGACGGATGCGCTTTGTTGCCTTCCCGCTTGGACTAGCCGGGCGCAGGCTGACTCGCTGCTTCGAGTGGCCGTGGTGTCTACATACCGCCTCGACCTACCGCCTCGCTGGCTGGTTCGGTGGCCGGCGTACGGCGTGTCGAGGCGGTAGGTGGAGCATCGACGGCCTGTCGGCGCGACAAGTGGGGACATCGGCCCCCGGGCAGCGCCCCGCCGTACTGCGCGAAACCGAGCCTTAGGCATTTCCACCCAACACATGCGGAGGCAGCCGCCTCGAGCCGGGCCATCCAGCCCGGGCCGTCAGGACCTGGGCGATCTAGACCTGAGCGATCCAGACCTGGGCCATCTGGACCTTGGCCATCTGGACCTGGGCCATCCACACCTGGGCCATCCGGACGTACACGCTGGGCTTGCCAAGCCAACGCGCCCTGCGACCGCGCCCACCAAGGCGGACTACGTCTGGGCGCCGCCTGGCGCGCCGCGAGATCCCCTGTGGACAGTCCAGGGTTGTCTGAATCAACCTGCGCGGGACGATCGGGCCATGCCGCTTTGGATATCCGGGCAACTCGGGACCGATGAACCGCGACACGCCGGGGAACAAGGGACCGACGAACGGTGGAGGGAGTGGTGCCAGCAACTGGAGGCGGTGGAACAGGTGGGTCCGGAGGGGCGTGGGGGCGGGGCTTGCTCCTCCGGACCCACCTGGTTCAGGGAGCCGGCGCGGTCGAAGCCTGCGCGGCAGCGGCGGGTGGGGCCGGCGCTGCTGCGGGTGGGGCCGTGGGGGTGGCGCCTACCTTGGTCGAGAGGAGGTCGGCTACGGCGTGGACTGCTCGTAGGGTGGGAGCTTTTGTGCCGGTGAGGTCGGCTAGTTCGACTACGGCGGCGAGGATGACGTCGAGCTCCAGTGGCTTGTCCTTCTCCAGGTCCTGCAGCATCGAGGTCTTGTGCTCGCCGACTCGCTCGGCGCCGTCGATTCGCTTGTCCACCGAGATGTTCGGGTGGCTGCCGACCGCTCCCGCGATCTCCAGCGTCTCCTCCATCATCAGCCGGATCATCGCGCGCGTTCCGGAGTGCTTCGCGATCTCCACCATCGTCGCCCGGGCCAGCGCGCTGATCGGGTTGAACGCGGCGTTGCCGAGCAGCTTGATCCAGATGTCGTTACGGATGTCCTCCTCCACCGGGCACTTCAGCCCACCGGCCACCATCGCCGCGCTGAACTCGGTACAGCGTTCGGACACCCCGCCGGCTGGTTCGCCGATCGAGAATCTGGTGCCTTCGAGATGCCGCACCAGTCCCGGACCCTCCAGTTCGGTCGAGCAGTAGACGACACAGCCGACCGCACGTTCGAGCGGCAGCGTCCGGGTCACCTCGCCGCCGGGGTCGACCGACTCGATCCGGCGGCCCTCGTACGGGCCGGTGAGACCGTGGAAGTACCACCACGGTATGCCGTTCTGCGCCGCGATCACGGTCGTCTTCGAGTGCAGCAACGGCCCGATCAGTGGACCGCACGATGCGTACGAGTTCGCTTTCAGACCGAGGAACACGTAGTCGACCGGACCGATCTCGGCCGGGTCGTCCGTCGCCGGCGTACGGGCGGTGAAGTCACCGCGAGGGCTGAGCACCCGTACGCCGTGTTCCCGGATCGCCGCCAGGTGCGGTCCGCGTGCGACCAGGTGGACCTCGGTACCGCCACGGTGCAGGGCCGCGCCGACGTACGCACCGATCGCTCCCGCACCCAGAACTGCAACTCTCATGGGCTGTATCTCCTCATGGTCACTAATCCCGCAGGCCTGATGCGGTCGGTATCGGGTGACGGACCTCGTCGAGTTCCTCGAACTCGACGACGTTGTCGATCTCCGTCCCCATCGAGACATTGGTGATGCGTTCGAGGATGACCTCGACCATGACCGGGACCTGGTGCTCGACCATCAGCTTCTTCGCCTGTTCCAGGGCCGGCAGGATGTCGTCCGGCTCGGTGACCCGCAACGCCTTGCAGCCAAGGCCTTCCACCACCTTGACGTGGTCGACGCCGTAACCGCCGAGCTCGGGTGTGTTGATGTTGTCGAAGGCCAGCTGCACGCAGAAGTCCATGTCGAAGTTGCGCTGGGCCTGCCGGATCAGACCGAGGTAGGCGTTGTTCACCACCACGTGGATATAGGGGATGTTGAACTGGGCACCGACCGCCAACTCCTCTATCAGGAACTGGAAGTCGTAGTCACCCGACAGCGCCACGACTGTCGAGTCGGGATCGGCCGCTGCCACCCCGAGCGCGGCCGGCCCGGTCCAGCCGAGCGGGCCCGCCTGGCCGGCGTTGATCCAGTGCCGCGGCCGGTAGACGTGCAGCATCTGGGCGGCCTGGATCTGCGACAGCCCGATCGTCGAGACGTACCGGGTATCGGGGCCGAAGGCAATGTTCATCTCCTGATATACGCGTTGCGGCTTCACCGGCACGTTGTCGAAGTCGGTACGCCGCTGCAGCGTGCGCTTGCGTTCCCGGCAAGCCGCGGACCACTCGGAGCGATCGGGCAGCGGACCAGCGGCGGCGCGTTCCCGGCTGACGTGGATCAGCACCTCGAGGGCCGCCCCGGCGTCGGACACGATGCCCAGGTCGGGCGCGAACACGCGGCCGATCTGGGTGGGTTCGACGTCGATGTGCACGAACTTCCGGCCGGCCCGATAGGTGTCGAGCCCGCCGGTGTGCCGGTTCGCCCAGCGGTTGCCGATGCCGATCACGAGGTCGGACGCGAGCAGCGTTTGGTTGCCGTAGCGATGCGAGGTCTGCAGGCCGACCATCCCCGCCATCAACCGGTGGTCGTCGGGAATGGTCCCCCAGCCCATCAACGTCGGTACGACGGGTACGCCGTTGTACTCGGCGAATTCCACCAGCAGATCCGCGGCATCCGCATTCACGATGCCACCACCGGCCACGATCAGCGGACGCTCGGCCTCCGCGAGCAGCTGCAGCACCTTCTCCGCTTGGGCGACAGTGGCACGAGGAGTCGCCACAGGCAACGGTGCATAAAGCTCGGGGTCGAATTCGATCTCGGTCAGTTGGACGTCGATCGGCAAATCGATGAGCACCGGCCCGGGACGGCCGGTGCGCATCAGCTGGAAGGCCTTCTGGAAGGTGCCCGGTACCTGCGCGGCCTCGAGTACGGTGACTGCCCACTTGGTCACCGGCTTGGCGATCGACTCGATGTCGACAGCCTGGAAGTCTTCCTTGTGCAGCTTGGCCACCGGTGCCTGTCCGGTGATGCACAGGATCGGGATCGAGTCAGCCGAGGCCGAGTAGAGCCCGGTGATCATGTCGGTGCCGGCCGGTCCCGACGTACCGATGCAGACGCCGATGTTGCCGGCCTTGGTGCGGGTATAGCCCTCCGCCATGTGCGAGGCGCCCTCAACGTGGCGGGCCAGCACGTGCTTGAGTTCGCCCTGGGCCCGCATCGCCGAGTAGAACGGGTTGATGGCCGCGCCCGGGAGGCCGAACAGGTGGGTGATGCCCTCGCGACGGAGGATCTCCACCGCCGCACGGGCTGCTGTCATTCGTGGCATGCCAGGCTCCTTCAGTCGGTGCGATGGATCCAGTCGAAGCTCTCGGCGCTTGCCGCGCTGGGCTTGTACTCAAGGCCGACCCAGCCGTCGTAGCCGGCCGCCTGCAATTCCCCGAGGTACTGGTCGAGCGGAATCTTCCCGGTGCCGGGCTCGTTGCGGCCCGGGGCGTCGGCAAGCTGCACGTGCGCGATCCGATCGGCGTACGTCGTGATCGCCTTGCTGACGTCATCGCCGTTGACCGTCAGGTGATACAGGTCCGCGAGCAGGCCGAGACTGGTGACGCCGGACTCGTGCTCGACCCTGGTGATCACCTTCACGGCGTCTGTCGCGGTCAGCAGCGGATATCTGTCCGCTCCACTGACGGGTTCGACCAGGACGGTGCCGTTGAAGGCGCCGGCAGCCGTGGCCGCGAGCGCCAGGTTCTCGGCGGCCAACTCGTCCTGCGCCTCCGGGCTCACACCTTCGACACGGTTGCCGTACAACGCATTGAAGGCGCGGCAGCCCAGCCGCTCACCGATCCCCAGCGTGACCGCGATGTTGTCGCGGAACTCGAGGGATCGCTGCGGCCAGGACAGCAGGCCGCGATCCCCGCCGGGCATGTCCCCGGCGGCGAAGTTCAGTCCGACCAGGGCGACACCGGCATCCCGGATCGCCCGTTCGAACTCATCGACCTCGGCATCACCTGGAAGAGCCGAGTCGAACGGCCACCACAGCTCCACGGCGTCGAAGCCGGCGGAACGGGCGGCGGCAGGTCTTTCTAGTAGCGGGAGCTCGGTGAACAAGATCGAGCAGTTGACGGCATAGCGCAGCCTGGGCGCACTCTCCATGGGTCCCACCTTCCGGAGGGGCTCGGTATACGGGATACAGTAGGCTGGCCGCCGGATGCGGTCAAGGCATGACAAAGCTCACAGCCGGCCGGGTTTGATAGAACGTTCCTCGGTACGACGAGAGCCGGCGACCGGCGGCGATGGGAAGATGACCCCATGACGCGAACGGATTCCGCCCGACCTCCGATGATCTGGATCGGCGGCGCGCCGGGCGCCGGCAAGTCGACGTTGGCCCGGACGATGGCCCACGCGTACGACCTGCCGCTGCACCCGATCGATCTGTGGACCTACGACCACGCCCTGCGGCTGCCACCGGCCAAGCCGCTGGAGGAGGACCTTGCTCGCGGTCCGGATGCCGCCGCGGAAGCCTTTACCGAACACTCCCGGACCCGGCTTGAGCTCGTCGTACAGGACATCGAGGCTCGGGAGCTGGGCTCGGTCCCGGCGTTAGTCGAAGGACCGCAGCTGTTTCCGTCAATGGCCGCGGACCTGCCGGCGGGCTATGGCGTCTGGCTGGTGGCGGATGTCGAGCAGACCCGGAGGGCGAGGGAGTTGCGCCTCGCGAGAACTGAAGATCCGGCTGGGCGAGCTCGACTCGAGAGCCTGCTGGAACGGGACGCCGTACTGGCCAAGCAGGTGCGGGACGAGGCGGCGGAGGCAGGGAGTCCGCTGATCGAGGTGCCTGCGGATCCGGACTGGGCTGCGATCGCGACGGCGGTGACGAGCGCGCTGGGCCGGGCATTCGAGGATGCCCCGAGGCTGGCACCCGGAGATGCCCTGAGCAGGCAGCGGCAGCTCGAGAACCAGGCCGCCTGCCGCCAGGGGCGGTTGTGGCAGGCCGACATCGGGCTGGCCGAGCTACCACCCTTCCCGTTCGCCTGCGAGTGCGGCCGCTCCGCCTGCCAGGAGACATGGCCCGGCACCCCAGACCTGTACGACGAACGACGCGCGGACGGGTGGTTGGTCGTGGAGCCGAACTAGTGAGGTGTCTGCCTCGGTAGGCGTCCGGCCGCATCGACATGGGGAAGTCGGGTCGACACGAGGGACACTGGTGGCGATGACAAGAGAGGTCATGAGGCGATGAAATTCGTTCTGGTCCACGGTGGCTGGCAGGGCGGCTGGACCTGGGACCAGCTTTCGTCCGTACTCGGCCCCCGCGGCCATGAAGTCTTCGCACCGACGCTACGAGGGCTCGAAGAACGCGATACGGACCGGGCCGGGCTGACGCTTACCGATATGGCGAACGGACTCGTACACGATATCGAAGAACGGGACTTGCGGGATTTCGTCCTGGTCGGCCACAGCGGTGGTGGGCCGGTCATCCAGTTCGTCGCCGACCGGCTCCCTGAACGGGTGCGCCGGGTCGTGTTCATCAGCGCCTTTGTGATCGGGGACGGCGAATCCATCAACGACTTCAGGCCGGCGCAGACGGTCGACGCGGCGCGTGCCCAGGCCGAGCAGAGCGCCGACTACACGGTGCCGATGGACCCCGACACTTGGGCATCGAGGTTCATGCAGGATGCCACTGCGGAACAGCTCGCCACCACCATCGCCCGACTAGTGCCTACCCCGTTCGGATGGTTCGACCAGCGCATCGACCTGCCACGGTTCTTCGATCTGCCGCTGCCCGCGAGTTACATCTTCCTGCGTCACGACATGTCTGCGCCGAGGGAACGCTACGAGAGGGCCGCAGCGCGACTGAACCACCCGCTGGTGACGGAGTGCGATGGCAGCCACCAGGCCATGCAGACCCGGCCGGAGGCGGTTGCCGACGCGCTGCTGTCCGTCATTCCAGAGAACCCAACAACTATGCCTTCGTGACCTAGTGTCCCGAACCCGAAATCCGTCGCATAAGTCCGGCGCCCAGGCGGGCACCTCGCGGCGTTGGAGAAGAAGCCACGATGAACCCCGCATCGAGGCTCCTTCTCCGCCTTGCGATGCACCCACCT
>JAWWPC010000300.1:0-3212 GCA_033851055.1 Kribbellaceae bacterium
GCAAATGGTCGGACACTCGGTCATCGCGTACCGCACGACCAGCGGGACCCCGATGCCCTCGGCGACCCGCCGTACCAGTTCCGGCGGTGCCGGAGCGGTGGCGACGACCCCGATCCGCAAGTGCGGCAGCGCTTGCGGGCTCACTCCGTCGACGTCGAGCAGCTTGGCCCACTGCGTCGGCACCGCGCCCGCCACGGTGACTCGCTCGTCGCGGAGGACGTCGAACATGCCCTGCGCCGACCACGGCGTCGGTGGCACCACCAGCGTGCTGCCCCACACCAACTGATCCCAGAGCTTGAACATGTAGCCAGCGTGGGCGAACGGTGTCGACGTAAGGCGCCGGTCGTAGGGCGCGCTCATCACCCCTGCCGCTGCCGCGCCCGCAGCCAGTCGGTCGGCATCGAAGGCTGCGCCCTTCGGCGTCCCCGTCGTGCCACTGGTGAAGATCAACGCAACCAAGTCCCGGCGGTTCAGCTCCACCGAGGGCGGCGCCGAGCGCGACGTGGCACTGCACAGCGCATCCCGCGACAGCAGCCGATGCCCGGTGTCGGGTAGCGCACCAAGCCGTCCGTCGACGACGACCAACGCGGGATCCGCCTGCTGCAGAATCGATTCGATCTCTCTACGACCCAGACGTGGGTTGAGCCCGGTGGTGATCGCGCCGATCATCGCCGCGGCGGCGTAACACGTCGCGTAGTCGATGCCCGACGGGAGCCACAGCATGACTACGTCGCCCTTGTTGACGCCGAGGTCGGCGAACTGAGTGGCCACGCCACGGGCCCGGCCGATCCACTCCGCGAACGTGATTCGCGCCCCCGGCTCGACGTAGGCCTCGACGTCCCCGTGGACGGCGGCCGCCGCCTCCAACATCGCCCGGATGTCGACGACGTCGGCGCTCAGCGGTGGACGGATCACTTACGGCTCCTCGGCGCCCAGAATCATCGTGCCGCTGGAGCAGAACCAGCCGCCGGTCCCGCTGACGCAGGCGATCCGGGCGTCCGGCACCTGTCGGGGCCCGCATTCGCCGCGTAGCTGACGGGCCGCCTCCACCAGTAGGAACAACCCCCGTTGACCCGGATGGCACGCCGACAGCCCACCGCCATCGGTGTTCGTGGGGAGTTCGCCGCCCAGCCGCAACGAGCCTTTTTCGACGAATCCGCCGCCCTCCCCCTTGGGGCAGAAGCCGAGGTCTTCGATGGTGAGCAGCAACATGTAGGTGAATGCGTCGTAGATTTCGGCGACGTCGACGTCGGACGGGGAGATGCCGGCGCGGGCGAAGGCCAGTGGCCCGCTGACCGCGGCCGGGCCGACCGTCAGGTCATCCCACTGTGAGGTCAGCATGTGCGAGGTCGTTTCCGCGGAACCCAGCACCCATACCGGCTTACTACGCAGATCCTTCGCACGTTCCGCGCTGACGAGGACGGCCGCCGCTCCGCCGTCGCTGCGAATGCAGCAGTGCAGCTTGGTGAACGGGTCAGCGATCATCGGGCCGGCGAGTACCTCGTCGATGGTGATCGGATCGCGGTAGTAGGCCTCGGGATTGTCGGCCGCGTTGAACCGCGCGGACACGGCGACCTCGGCCAGCTGCTCGATCGTGGTGCCGTAGGTGAACATGTGCCGCCGCGCGGCCATGGCGTACTTGGAAATCAGGGTGTGACCATACGGCGCTTCCCATTGCAGTGGCCCGCGCGCGCCCCAATTGATGTTGGCTCCCCGCAATCCCTTTCGAAGATCCGAACGGGCGGTCGAGCCGTAGGTCAGCAGCACCACATCGGCGTGTCCGGCGGCGATCGCGTCGGCCGCGTGAGCGGCCATCACCTCCCACGACGCTCCCCCGACTGTGGTTGAGTCGATCCACCGTGGCCGTAGCCCCAGATACTCGCCGACATCGACCGGGGGCAGTGTGCCCTGACCGGTAGAGGCCAACCCATCGACGTCATCGGGCGTCAGACCGGCATCTGCCAGGGCGCGGCGGCTGGCCTGGGCGATCAGCTCGTAGGGTCCCTTGTCGTCGACCCGGCCGACGTCGGACAGGGCGACGCCGGCGATGGCTGCGGCCCCAGCGGTGCCACTCACTGGGCGCGGTCCTGGGCCAACAGCTCGGCCAGCACATCGGTGGGCTCGCCGAACAAGTGCCGAAACACGTGCGCGCGCTTCAGATACAGGTGCATGTTGTTCTCGAACGTGTAGCCCATCCCGCCGAATACGTGGATGCCTGCGGCGGCATTGTCGACGGCCGCCGAGCCGGCCACCGTTACGGCCGACAGCACCTGCAGCAATGCGTCGGCGCGTCCACCCGCCACCGCGATCGCAGCGAAGAACGTTTGCGCCTGTGCGGCCTCGGCAGCGATCTCCATGTTGACGCAGGCGTGCTTGATCGCTTGGTGCACGCCGATCGGTTTGCCGAACTGTTCACGAGTCTTGGCGTGTTCGGTCGCCGACGCTGCCGCGGCCGCGGCCAAGCCGGTGAGATAGCCCGCCGCGAGCACCATGGCGCGCCCCCAGATCCATTCGTCCTCGACGGGCAACCAGTGCAACGATTCGGCGGATTCGACTGTGGCGGAGGATATCCGAGTACCCGGGTCTGCGGCGGCCACGGGTGCCAGCGGACCGAAGGAATCGATGTCAACCAGAGCGGCACCGCTACGGGCCACCAGCAGGGCGTGCGAGGCTCCGGCCGGTTCGAACAAATCGAAAGTCCCTTTTATGGGGCGCACGTCGCCATCGCCACGCAGTACGGCGAGGGCCACCGGGGCCGCCCCGGAGCCGATCCGCTGCGCCAGTGCGTCGTCGCCACAACGGGCAGCTACCCGCGCACCCAACGTGCATGCCAGGAACGGTCCTGGCGCGAGCCGCTTGCCGAGTTCGACGAACAGCAGTGCCTCGTCGTCGAAGGGCCGGTCTGACCCGCCAAACTCCTCGTCGAGTCCGAGAGTGAGCAGGCCCAACTCGGCGCATTCTCGCCACAGCCACTCGGGAATCGGCGCTTCCGCGTGGCGATTAGCGCGGATCCGTTCGACGGGCATCCGATCGGCGAGGAATTCTCCTGCTGCCGTGATGATTTCGAGTTGCTCAGCTCCGGGCAGCAGATTCACCGTCGTCTCCTCTCATCGCGGCAGCCCCAGCACGCGTTCGCCGACGATGTTGCGCTGAATCTCCGACGTTCCGCCGCCGATGGCTTGGGAGAAGCTGTAGTAGTAGTAACCGACCCA
>JAWWPC010000141.1:0-12573 GCA_033851055.1 Kribbellaceae bacterium
GCGAGTGCGTTCGCCGCGCCGATGCAGCACAGCATCACCGCCAGTTGCAGACCGTCGTACAGGGCAGTGACGACGGCTTCTGCGGTCACCTCGCCGCCGAGCTTGACCCCGCTGGCCCAGTCGGGTAACGGGATCTCCGGCAACGTCAACAGCACGACGTTGCCCTGCGAGCGCGTCGACAGCAACGCCTGCAGGACGACGCGGACCCCGATCACGACGAGGCCGAGCTTGAGGAAGGCGGTGAAGCTGTTCGCCCAAGGGGCATCGCCGCGGCGGGCGGCGACGACGAAACCCGCGACTACCAGGATCAGGATCAGCAGGACGGGATTGCGGGTCCGGCTGGCCGCTACCGCCAGCCCGAGCGCCCACAACCACCAAGCCCCCGGGTGGAGAGCCCGGGGGAGGCTGGGGTCGTGGACGGTGTGCACCTAGTTCTTCTGACCAGCAGTACGGCGACGGCTGAGGGCGAACCCACCGCCCGCGAGCGCGACAACCACGACAGCCGCGATCACGATGCCACCCCAAGGCGCGCCGCTGTCGGTCGCTGATGCGGGGGACTGCGTTGTCTGCGGTGTCGGTGCGGCGGTCGGCGTCGGGGTGGTCGCGGAACCCACCGGCGCGCCGATCTGCAGCTTGATCGGGGTGTCAGTGGCCGGCACCTTGATGTTCTTCACCGGATCACCGCAGCCGCTGGCCGGGTAACCGGCGATCCCGCAGGTCAGGCCCTTCTCGATCCGCACCTTCCCGACCGCGGCCAGGATCTTCGCGCCTGTCGCCTTCTGGTCGGTGACCACGCAGGTCCCGGTCGCCGGAGGCGCCTCCCCGGTGGCCGAGTCCGACGGCGTGCCCGGGTCGATCACCAGCGCGACCCGCTTCTTGCCGGCCTCGGCTGCAGTCGGTCCGCAGATCGCGTCGAAGTCGCCGGCCGCGCGCGGCACTCGAGGCTTGGCGCCGCCGACGGCGTACCGCCAGCCCTCGACCGCCCCGTCCGCCGGTACGACGACGTCTGAACCCTTCTGGGCGAAGGCCCACTGGCTCCCGGACCACTGGTAGTAGCCCCAGAAGCGGTAGCCGTCCTCGGCCTGGGCCGTGGTGGCAGCCGTGCCGGCGATCAGTAGCCCCGCCAGCAGGCTGAGGACCAGGCGTCCGGTCCGGTGTGCAGTCATTCTCGTGTCCTTCGTACCGCTCGATCGGACCGGGGCGCGGCGGAGTGCTCCGGACCGGACACGAGAAAGCCCCCGTTGCGCGGGCAGCGCGACGAGGGCGGACTCGGGTCGGTGACCCGGCTCCACCCGCGGACCTCGGCGGGTCGGTGAGCCTGCGGGACCTGTAGTCCCTACCCCGATGGCGCAGCGGTCCGGCTCGCCGCGGACCGTCGGATGACGGTGCGGCCTACGGTTGCGGGTCAGCGCCGGCTTCGGACCGGCTTCTCTGCGACGCGGGGTTTGCTTCGAGCGGATCCTACCCCTTGGAGCCGCTGGGGGATGCCACAGCAGGTACGACGTCCCACGGGGGCGTCGTACCTGCTGTGTGACTCTCCTATTCCTGAGCGGCCAGGCTCATCGGGCCGTAGACCTCGCGGCCGTCCTCGAGCAGGTACACCTGTGCGACTCCCGCCTCGGCGAGTTCGCGCCAGGTCTCACCGAGCCAGCTCTCCGCGTCACCCTGAGCGGAGAACTCGGCGCCGGTCAGCTCGCCCGGGTCGGCCGGCTCGCCCGCGGCCGTCTCGAACCGCCAGTTCCAGCTCACGCCGGCCTGCTCTGCGGCGCGTTCTGCGCCGTCTTCGCCGGGTCGCGCTCGACGATGTTCCCGAGCGTCTCGTCGATCCGCTTCAGCAGTCCCTCCTCGAGCTTCACGCCGGAGGCCTTCACGTTCTCCAGCACCTGCTCGGGACGGGACGCGCCGATGATCGCGGAGGAGACGTTCCGGTTCTGCAGCACCCAGGCGACGGCCAGCTGGGCCAGGCTCAGCCCCACTTCGTCGGCAATGGGCTTGAGCTCCTGCACCCTGGTCAGCACGTCATCGGTGAGAAACCGCTGGACGAAGTTGGCGCCGCCGTTGATGTCGGTGGCCCGCGAGCCCTCAGGCGGGGGCTGGCCTGGCAGGTACTTGCCGGTCAGCACACCCTGGGCGATCGGCGAGAACACGACCTGGCCGATACCGAGTTCCTCCGAGGCCGGGACCACCTCAGCCTCGATGACACGCCAGAGCATGCTGTACTGCGGCTGGTTCGAGACCAGGTGGACGTGCAGCTCGCGCGCCAGCCGGTGGCCTTCCCGCAGCTGGTCGGCGGTCCACTCGGACACGCCGATATACAGCACCTTCCCGGCGCGCACCAGGTCGGCGAACGCCTCCATCGTCTCCTCGAGCGGCGTCTCGGTGTCGAACCGATGCGCCTGGTACACGTCGACGTAGTCCGTCTTCAGCCGCTTCAGCGACCCGTTGATCGACTCGTGGATGTGCTTGCGGGACAGGCCGACGTCATTGGGACCACCCGGCCCCGTCGGCCAGTACACCTTGGTGAGGATCTCCAGCGACTCGCGCCGAACGCCCTCGAGCGCCTCACCGAGGACGACCTCGGCTTTGGTGTTCGCGTAGGCGTCAGCAGTGTCGAACGTGGTGATGCCGGCATCCACCGCCGCCCTCACGCAGGCCTTCGCCTGCTCGTTCTCCACCTGCGAGCCATGGGTGAGCCAGTTCCCGTACGAGATTTCGCTGACCTTCAGGCCACTGTTACCGAGATAGCGGAAGTCCATACCCCGACCCTACGTGCACCCACCCCCCAAGCCCGCCCACGGTCCACCTCTCTATGTCTAGGACGCTCGCTGCCACCGTTACCCCGACGGACCGTCAGCCGGACAACGCACCCCAGTACCCGTCGACCCGCTGCCAGCACGCTGTATGCCACAGCCCCAACCCCTCCCTCCCCACTCGCGGGCCCGAATCCTCCCGGCCGGGTTTGGGGACTCCTGCTACCGCCTGGAGGGCAGTAGGAGTCCCCAAACCCGCCGACAGCTCTCCGCAAGCCCAAGTCCGACTCGATTCCGGCGCCGGTCGGAGCTGGGCCGCCACCAGCGCATACAGAAGTCGGTCCTCGCGTCGGGTAGGCGTTTGCTGGAGGAGTCCTGTCAGGTGGCAGGTGGCAGGTGGCCGTCGACTCGATCGCGGTGTCGACAAACACCTGGGCTTGGCGGCCGCCGTACACCCCTCCGGCCCGACCTCGTAACCCATGCGCGGGTCGCCTTCCGCAGGACACGTTCACCAGCGGCGCGTGTTCCAGCCTCCACGGCCCGGGGTTCAAGCGGCAGTGGCGCGGGTTCAGCCGCGACCGCGCGGTTCCAGCAGCCGCCCCCTTCGCGGGGTATGCCTCGGCCCGTCCCCGGTATGTGGAGGCTGTGTCGTCATACCTCCCGCGTCCTCCCGATAGCTGCGTCCGTCCCTGGTCGGGGTGGTGCAGGTCAAGAGTCGAACTTGTTCGATCCTGAAAGGAACGCCGAAGGCGCTCTTAGGCGCCGCCCTACTCGGACAACTCACGCGGTGGAGGGCGCGCAACCACCCGCACCCGGTTTCCAAGCAAGAACAACCCCGGGGCGAAATCGCCAAAGGTCCTTGCACCACTCCTTACAAATCTCGCCCAGGCAACTCGCTACAAATCTGCGCCGGGTAACTCGGGACCGATGAACCCCGACACGCCGGGTAACAAGGGACCGACGAACGTGGCAGTGGAGCCGGGGCGAGGGCGGTAGCCCGCGCGGCGTAGCGGCGTACTGGAGCGCGCGGCAGCCTGCGCGGCGTACTTGGGGGCAGGGATATCAGGGCTTTTCGCCGCGGGCGACCATGGGCTTGGGGAGGCGCCAGCGGCGCATTTGCATGGTTCGGCGGACTGCGTAGAAGCCGAGGCCGCGGGTCGAGTCGTTCGGGAACTTCTTGGCTGCTGCGCGCTTCAGGCCGGTGGTGAGCAGGAACCAGTCGGCTACGATCGCCACGATCATGACCAGGAAGACGAGGTTCACCGCGCCCGGGATCCAGGTGGCGAGTTGCGCCAGGAAGATGCCGGCGATGGAGAAGAGCAGCAGGACCGGCAGTGCGTACTCCATTACCGACCAGCGGGCGTCTACGTAGTCGCGGGCGAACCGGCGGACCGGGCCTTTGTCGGCGGCGGGCAGGTAGCGGTCGTCCCCGGTCTTCATCGCGTCCTGCATCTTGGCCCGCTCGATGCGCACCTTCTCGCGCCGGTACGCCGAAGCCTCCTTGCGGTTGCGCGGCTTCTTCAGCGCAGCCTTGCGGGCCGCCTCGGCCTCCTTGCGGCTCGGGGTCGGCCGACCCTTGCCGCCGGGCTTGGGCTGGGGGGCCGTGGCGGCGGTTTGCTGCGGTGTCTCAGACTTGGTACGACGGAACACGGGGACTGAACCTCATTCGGGACTGGCTGCGCTGGTGACCGGGTCGGCAGGGACTTCCGGCCGTGCCCGACTCGGGGTGGTCCCCGGACGTATTGTCCACTTTATCGGGGCCGGACCTGATGGTGTGGTGACCCGTGGCGACATAGGGTGGTTGACGCACGCCGGGTCCACTCGCCGGCGCAGAAGGGGTACGGATATCGATGAGCATCTTCAAGCGGATGTCGACGATCTTCAAGGCCAAGGCCAATACGGCGTTGGACAAGGCCGAAGATCCTCGCGAAACCCTTGACTACTCCTACCAGAAGCAGCTCGAACTGCTGCAGAAGGTTCGGCGGGGCGTGGCGGACGTCGCCACCAGCCGGAAGCGAGTGGAACTCCAGGCCTCGCAGCTGCAATCGCAGTCGCAGAAGCTGCAGGATCAGGCGCAGAAGGCGCTCTCGATGAACCGGGAGGACCTCGCTCGTGAGGCCCTGACCCGCAAGTCCGGCCTGCAGGGCCAGATCGACGACCTGACCGCCCAGCACGCTCAGCTGCAGGGCGAGGAGGAGAAGCTCACCCTCGCGTCGCAGCGGCTGCAGGCGAAGGTGGAGTCGTTCCGGACCCGCAAGGAGACGATCAAGGCCACCTACACGGCGGCCGAGGCGCAGACCCGGATCAACGAGGCCTTCTCCGGTATCTCCGAGGAGATGAGCGACGTCGGGCTGGCCGTGCAGCGGGCGGAGGACAAGACCCAGCAGATGCAGGCCCGGGCCGGTGCGATCGACGAGTTGCTCGCCTCCGGCGCGCTCGACGATGCCAGCGGCACGAGCAAGGACAACATCACCCTCGAGCTGGATCGGATGTCGTCGAACTCCGACGTCGAGTCCGAGCTCGCCGCGATGAAGGCGCAGCTCGCCCCGACCGAGGCGCCGAAGCAGCTTCCGCAGGACACCCCGGCCGGACAGCCCGTGCAGCAGCCGGCTCAGCAACCCGTCACCGAGCAGGTGCGACCGCAGGACGGAGACGCGCGATGATCGTCCGGATCATGGGTGAGGGCCAGTGGAAGCTGGCCGATGACAAGTTCACGCAACTGAACTCTGTCGACACCGACCTGGAGAAGGCCGTCTCCAGTAACGACGAGGAAAGCTTCCGGGTCGCCTTCGCCGCACTGCTGGACCTGGTCCGCGGTCAGGGTGAGCGGGTCCCGGACAACGAGCTGCACGACTCCGACGCGATCTTGCCGCCGGGTGACAGTACGCTCGCCGAGATGCGCGAACTGATCAGCGGCGACGGCCTCATCGCGGGCTGAAACAGCGCTCGGCAATCCCCGGGTTCCGCGGCTGTCCACAGTCCGTGGCTACTAGTGTCGCTCGGCTGGTTGCGCGTAGTAGTCTCTGGTGAGTTGCCGCCGACGGGGCGGCAGATACCGGTGGAAATTCACAGTGAGTTCTTGCGCCCAGTGCCAGACTCACCGGAGGGGTGACGGGTGACGGATGGTGCCGTCACGGGGGAAGTTGTGTCCGACAGGGATCGGAATGGTCCCACCAATCTGCCTTTGGCTGTTGCCAAGCCGATGGCACCTGAGTTCTTCGATCGCCGCAGACCGGTCTGGGTAGTTCCGGATGCCGTTCCGGCGATCGTGCCGCGGTCCGCGCGGCTGACTGAGCCGCAATGGGTCGCTGTGTACCGCTGGGCCGCGCTCGGTGGCGACCTGCTGGCCGGAGTGCTCGGGGTCTCGATCGCGCTGGTGACCAGGTTCGGCTACCAGGTCGGCGGCGGTTACCTGATGTTCGGGAGTCTGCTACCGCTGGCCTGGGTCGCGGGCGTCGCCTTGTCCAAGGGCTACGAGCCGCGCTTCTTCGGCGCCGGGCCGGACGAGTTTCGTTCGATCCTGCGCTCGGGCGCGGCGCTGACTGCGGTCGTTGCGATCGTGTCGTACGCGACCAAGAGTGAGATCGCGCGCGGCTTCGTTGTACTGGCGATCCCGGCGACCGTGCTGCTGGCGCTGTTGCTGCGCTACGGCCTGCGCCGCGACCTGAGCCGGCACCGTTACCGCGGCCGCTGTATGCGGCGTGTTCTGGTTGTCGGACGCAACGGCCAGGCAGCGAACCTGAGTGAACACCTGGAGAAGCGTCCCTCGGACGGCTTCCGGGTGGTCGCCACCTGCCGTCCGCGCGGTGACGGGCGACCAGGTAACTGGGAGACCGATGAGTTGATGCTCGGCCCGGACGAACTGGACGAGGCCGACATCATGGCCGCGGTGGACCGGCACGCTGTCGACGTGGTCGCTGTCGCCTCCGATCCGGACCTGGCCGGCCAGTCCTTGCGCCGGTTGTCCTGGGCGCTGGAGCAGCGTGGTGTCGAGCTGATCGTGTCGCCCGGCATCATCGAGGTGGCCGGGCCGCGGATCTCGGTCCGCCCGGTCGCGGGTCTCTCCCTGCTGCACCTGGAGCGGCCGTCGGCGAGCGGCGGTCCGCACCTGCTCAAGAATGTCTTCGACCGGGTGCTTGGACTTGCGCTGGTGATCGTGCTGTCGCCGCTGCTGATCGGTCTCGCGCTGGCGGTGCGGCTGACCAGCCGCGGTCCGCTGCTGTTCGTTCAGCACCGTGTCGGCCGCGCCGGTAACGAGTTCAAGATGCTCAAGTTCCGCAGCATGTACGTCGATGCCGAACAGCGGCTGGGTGACCTGCACGCCCTCAGCGACGGCAACGCGGTGCTGTTCAAGTTGCGCGACGATCCGCGGGTGACCGGCCTCGGCAAGCTGCTGCGACGCTTCTCGCTGGACGAGTTGCCCCAGCTGATCAACGTGCTGCGCGGCGAGATGTCCCTGGTCGGACCACGCCCGCCGCTGCCGCAGGAGGTCGCCCTGTACGCCGCGGACGACACTCGACGGATGCTGGTCAAGCCAGGCCTGACCGGGCTCTGGCAGGTCAGCGGCCGCAGCGACCTGTCCTGGGAGGAATCGGTCCGGCTCGACTTGCGATATGTGGACAACTGGTCGATGACGCTGGACCTGCTGATCCTGTGGAAGACAGTGCGTGCGGTGGTCCTGGGCTCGGGTGCCTACTGATGCCGGCTGAGGTCGGCGCGGCGTCGTACAGCAGGATCGATCGGGATTCGCGCGTCTATGTGGCAGGTCATCGGGGTCTGGTCGGCTCGGCGATCTGGCGGCGGCTGGAGGCGGAGGGTTTCCGCCGGCTGATCGGGGCCACTTCGGCCGAGCTGGACCTGCGTGATCGGGACAAGACGTTCGCGTTCTTCGCCGAGCAGCGGCCGGAGGTGGTGATCGACGCGGCCGCCCGGGTCGGTGGGATCCTGGCCAACCGGGATCACCCGACCGAGTTCCTCAGCGACAACCTGCGGATCCAGGTCAACGTGATGGACGCAGCCCTCGAGGTGCGCACGCCAAGGCTGCTGTTCCTCGGCTCGTCCTGCATCTATCCCAAGTACGCCGACCAGCCGATCCGCGAGTCGAGCTTGCTGACCGGTGAGCTGGAGCCGACAAACGACGCGTACGCGATCGCCAAGATCGCCGGCATCATGCACGTCCAGGCGGTTCGCCGTCAGCACGGGCTGCGCTGGATCTCGGCGATGCCGACCAACCTGTACGGGCCGAACGACAACTTCGACCTGACCAGCTCGCACGTGCTGCCGGCTCTGATCCGTCGCTTCCACGACGCAAAGGCCGAAGGCACCTCCGAGGTTGTGCTGTGGGGGACCGGTACGCCGCAGCGGGAATTCCTGCACGTCGACGATCTGGCCGACGCGAGCTTGCACCTGCTGGAGCACTACGACGAACCAGGGCCGATCAATGTCGGTGTCGGCACCGACGTGACGATCCGGGAGCTGGCCGAGACGATCGCCCGGGTGGTCGGCTATACCGGTGCCATCGGCATCGATCCGTCGAAACCGGACGGCACGCCGCGCAAGCTGCTCGACGTGAGCCGGCTCGGCGCCCTGGGCTGGAAGCCCGGCATCGACCTCGAGGATGGCGTGGCAGGTGTGTACGCCTGGTACCTCGACCACCGGAGGGAAGACCGATGACCGCGCCACGCAAGGCCCTGATCACCGGGATCACCGGCCAGGACGGCTCGTACCTGGCAGAACTGCTGCTGGGCAAGGGTTACGAGGTGCACGGCCTGATCCGGCGCGCCAGCACCTTCAACACGCACCGGATCGACCACCTGTACACGGATCCGCACGAGCAGGACAAGCAGCTCCTGCTGCACTACGGCGATCTGACCGACGGGTCCCGCCTGGTCACCCTGCTGGCATCGATCCAGCCGGACGAGGTGTACCACTTGGCCGCGCAAAGCCATGTCCGGGTCAGCTTCGACGAGCCCGAGTACACCGGCGACACCACCGGCATGGGGACTACCCGGCTGCTCGAAGCGATCCGGATGATCGGGCTGGATTGTCGCTTCTACCAGGCCAGCAGTTCCGAGATGTTCGGTGCCACCCCGCCGCCGCAGAACGAGCAGACCCCGTTCTACCCGCGGTCGCCGTACGGAGCGGCGAAGCTCTACGGCTACTGGATGACCCGCAACTACCGCGAGGCGTACGACATGTTCGCGGTGAACGGGATCCTGTTCAACCACGAGAGCCCCCGCCGCGGCGAGACCTTCGTGACCAGGAAGATCACCCGGGCGGTGGCGGCGATCAAGGCCGGCCGGCAGGAGCGGCTCTACCTGGGCAACTTGGCGGCCTGCCGCGACTGGGGCTACGCACCGGAGTACGTCGAGGGCATGTGGCGGATGCTCCAGCACGACGAGCCCGCCGACTACGTCGTCGCCACCGGTACGTCGTACTCGGTCCGGGACTTCGTCTCGATGGCGTTCGAGCACGCCGGCCTGGACTGGGAGGAGTTCGTCGACTACGACTCCCGGTACGAACGCCCGACCGAGGTGGACTCGCTGATCGGTGACGCAGCCAAGGCGCATGCAGAGCTGGGCTGGAAGGCCCAGGTGCACGTGCCGGAATTGGTCCGGATCATGGTCGACGCAGACCTGGCCGTGCTGACGCGATCGGCGGACGAGGACTGAGATGGCGCGGGTCGATGTCCTGGGCATCCATGTCAGCGTGACCGACATGGACGACACCGTCGAGACGTTCGCACGCTGGATCGCCGCGGGGGAGCGGCACCTGGTCTGCGTCTCGGACATGAACGCGCTGCTGCATGCACGGGCGGACGAGCAGCTCACGCAGGTCTACAACACGTCCGGCCTGACCCTGCCCGACGGGATGCCGCTGGTCTGGGCCGGCAGGCGGGCTGGCTTCGACCGGATCGCCCGGGTCTGCGGACCGGACCTGCTGGAGCGGGTGATGGCCGTGGCCGCTGCCCGTGGCTGGTCGCAGTACTTCTACGGCGGTGCCGACGGTGTCGTGGAGCAGTTGCGGGACAACTTCGTCGGGCGTCATCCGGAGCTCCGGGTGGCCGGGATCCACTCACCGCCGTACCGTGCGTTGACGGAGGCTGAGGACGCCGCGATCGTGAACCGGATCAACGAGGCCGCCCCGGACATCGTCTGGGTTGGGTTGGGCGCGCCGAAGCAGGAGCGCTGGATGGCCGAGCACCGGGACCGGCTCGACGCCGCGATCCTGATCGGCGTCGGTGCGGCCTTCGACTTCCACACCGACCGGATGGACCGCGCGCCGCTCTGGATGCAGCGCTCCGGGCTGGAGTGGAGCTACCGACTGGTCAAGGAGCCCCGCCGGCTCTGGCGTCGCTACGTGCTCGGGATCCCGCGCTTCTGCTTCGGCATTATGCGGCGGCCGCCGAGGCCTGTGCCCGCTGGGAGCGGGAGCTGAAACTCCGCGATCTCGCTGGACCAGCGCGTCGGGCCGGCTGGGGGCTCGCCGACCAGTCGCTGTCCAGCCTGAGCAACCTGGCGGTCGGCATACTCGTCGCCCGCAGCAGCACCGTCGCCGAGTTCGGGGTCTACGCGCTCGCGTTCGGCGGCTACACCATCGCCCTGAACGTGTCCCGCGCGGTCGCTACCGAGCCGCTCGCGGTCCGGCACTCGGGGGAGCGCAGCCGCGGTTGGCAGCAAGCCGTCCGCGCCAGTACGGCGACCGCCCTGCTGGTGGGTCTCGTCGCTCTGCTGGTGGGGTTGGCGATTGCCGTCGTTCCCGGTGTACCGGCTCGCGGGGTGCTGATCGCGTTCGCTGTGACGATGCCCGGGCTGCTGTTGCAGGACGCCTGGCGCTGGGCCTTCTTCGTGGTTGGCGACGGCCGGCAGGCGTTCCTGAACGACCTGGTCTGGCTCCTTGCGATGGGCGTGATCTTCGCCGGCCTCTACCTCACCGACACCGGGTCGGTTACTACGCTCACCCTCGGATGGGGGCTGGCCGCGACCAGCGCGGCGGTGGTCGGGCGGTTCCAGGCCGGCCTGAGTCCGAACGTCCGCCTGGTGGCCGGTTGGCTGAAGACCCACCGCGACCTCACCCCCAAGTACGTCGGGGAGATGCTCGCGGTGAGCGGCACCATCCAGTTGTACATGGTCGGGATCAGCGCGGTCGCCGGGATCGCCGCCGTCTCCGGCATCCGCGGTGCGCAAATCCTGCTCGGCCCGGTGAACGTGCTCAACCAGGGCATCCGCGTGATCGCCGTACCGGAGGCTGCCCGGGCCCTGAGACACTCCCACCGGCGGCTCTGGCTCACCGGGCTGATGATCTCCTTCGGTGTCGGCGCCGGAGCCCTGGCCTGGGGCGCGATCTTCCTGTTGCTGCCTGACTCTGTCGGTACGTCGCTACTCGGCGAAGGCGTCTGGGCAGAAGCCAGCGGCGTACTGGTCCCGGTGATCCTGCTGCAGGCGCTCGGCGCCTCCAACGCGGGTGCGTTCGCCATCCTGCGTGCCCTGGCCGCGGCTGGCCGTGGGCTGCGGGTTCGCCTGATCTCGTCCGTGGTCCTGACCCTGGCCGGCGTCGGCGGCGGCTACGCCTGGGGTGCCCGAGGAGCCGCCTGGGGCCTGGCCTCTGCCGCCGCCCTTACCCTGATGCTGTGGTGGTGGGAGGCCCGCCGAGCCCTCCACGCCCACAGCTCCACCCAGCCGACGCAGGCCGGAAAACGTATCGCGGAAACCATGTAGAACACGTCTTCCGCGATACGTTCTTGTTGCCGAAGCCAACCACCTTGCCGCAAAGCCTTGGCATTTCGCTGGACGGCGTTGACCTGGACACGCAGCAGCTCCGAATCAGCTCACGATCCCGGCTGGTCACACCGTGATCGAGATTCCTCCTCCGCTGCTGGACTATCTCAAGTTGGACGGCAGGAGCACTGACGCGAGGAACCTGATCCCGCCGATCGTTCACGTCAAGGAGAATGGGAACTACATTGCTTAGGGTCCGGAGGTTTCACGAACTCGCTCGTCCTGAGCCAGATGAAGGTCCCGGACACGAGACCTGCATCCATCTGTCCAAGGCGACCGTTGCCCAGCTCGTTGGAGGTCAGACCGTTGGAGCCGATCTCAGGAGATGAGCGCGACGCGTTCCTGTCGTCGTACCGGCAGGAGGCGCTTCACCTCGAAATGCGGGACATCTACGCCACCGACATCGAGCGCGACAGGTTCAGGCAGTGGCTCAGCGGGGAGCCTCTGGACCCGGATGCTGAGGCCGAGTGGTGGCGCTGGTGGTTCGAACTGATGGACGCCAACATGAAGGCCGGCAAGACAATGCGCCGTGTGCGCATCGTGTCGGAGCCGGTCAGCGACTACATTCGCTTCGAGTGGCTCGACACGGCAAAGCTCGTAGAGGCTGGCGAAGAGGTCCGGTGGCTGCCGCGGCGTCAGGCAAGCATGCTGCTGCTGCCGGGCAACGACTTCTGGATGTTCGATCGCCAGACTGTCACCTTCACCCACTTCGACGGCAATGGCCATGTCCTGGATCACGAGATCACGAAGCATCCCGCGATCGTGAGCGCGTGCCTGACCGCGTTCGAAACCGCCTGGGAGCTCGCCATTCCACACAACGAGTTCAAGCCCGCCTGACCTTTGGCCAGCACACCAGTCAAGCAGGCTCGGGCAGCTTTGGGAGCCCGCCTCCGGGAGCTTCGCGTTGACGCGAAACTGACGGGGCTCGCTGTGGCGCAGTACTACCCGATCTGGATCACTGGACCGTGACCGTGGTCGACCAGGCCGACCAGACCGTGCTGTAACCGTCGAGTACCTCGACGCGGTAGCTGACGCTCTGCCCGCTC